>NZ_JAHLKN010000032.1:0-125799 GCF_021498065.1 Mycetohabitans sp. B3
CCTTCAGAATGCCTAATAGGCCAATGATTGCCTCAAGCGAGCGCTCGGCGCACAGCCCCACCACGACTTCCGGACCCACATCTAAGGCACGCAGGTAATGCGCCAGCTGGTTTGCCTTATCGTTTAATTGCGCATAGCTCAGCGTCTGGTTCTCATAGACCAATGCCGTTGCATCCGGCGTGCGCTCGACCTGCGCTTCGAACAATTGGTGAATACACCGGTGCGATGGATAATCCTGTTGTGTCGCGTTCCACTCCATCAGCAGCCGATGCCGCTCTTCAGCATCGAGCAGATCGATCCGGCCAATCGGTTGCGTTGCATTCGCAGCCAGCGCGTGCACGAACCGAACGAACCGACGCTGATGCGCGTCGAGCTCTTTCATCGTATAGCATGCGGGATTCGCGTTAAAGTCGATCCGTAATTGACTGCTGTCCGGGGCCCAATAGACATCGAGCACCAGATCGTCAACCGGACCATTGAGCAGATTATGGTTCGTCGACGGGTAACCATCGAACGATAGATCATAGTCGAACGGCATCACGTTAACCGTGGCACCGAATAGCGCTTGTCCTGGAGGCAGCCCCAATCGGCACCGTAGCGCCTCGCTCGGGTAGCGTTGATATCGGAAGCCGCGCTGGATCTGCTGCGCGGCTTGCTGCAGCAATGACGACAAGTTCATTCCCGACTGGATTGTGAACTGCAGCGGAATATCATGCGCCAGCGTGCCGGGGATGTACCGATCCCCGCCCAAGCGAGCCGTCACTGGCAAGCCCAGCACCACGTCCTGCACGCCGGTCATCCGATGCAAATACACGGCCAGCGCAACTGTAAGAATTTGGGCTAACCGACCTGTATCCGACATAAAGTCCCCCAGCGCCTGAGTCGGCAGGTAAGCTGTCTGGCGCAGCCGGTGCTGCGAGAGTGGTGCGGCACGACTCACCAGCATCGTGGGCTCGGTCCAATCGGCGCATTGCTTGAGCCAATACGCTTCGTCTCGTTCTCGCTGAGCGGCCGCCTGCTGCGCATCGCTGTCCAACGGCTGCAGAACCGAGCCAAACGCACACGGCTCAGGCTTCTTGCCTACGCGCATTGCGCTGTACACTTGCGCGACGCGTTGAGCGATGAGCACAGCGCCATAGCCATCTATGATGATATGGCAGTAACGCTGATACCAAATCCATTGTTCAGAAGCGACTTTCAGTAACGCATAGCAAAAGAGCGGGCCTTGCACGAGATCCACCGGCTGCTCATAATCGGCGCGCATCCAGGCTTGCGCGCTTGTGTAAGGATTAGCCTCTGTATTAAAATCCAACACCGGCATCGACCATGCGGGTGAGCCAATTGCCTGCCGCAGCCCCTCGCTACTATCGACAAATTGCAAACGCAGGTTGTCCATCTCACCGATGACTTGGCACAATGCGGCTTCAAACACAGCCGGATCAATCGCGCCTTTGATCACTGTGTATTGGGCAATGTTGTCGGCTGGAATGTCCGGATGAAGCTGCTGCGCGAGCCAGATTTCCTTTCGCTCAGAAGAAGGCGAATACGTCGCAAGAGGTGTCGCGCTAACAGCCATCAATTTATCTCCAATTTAGGTCAAAAATTTATTTGATTTAAGATACGTGGTTCGCCCCTCCCCCACGTATTGAGGTACCGTCAAGTTTCGGGGGCATATTGTACGTCAGCGGCCTGTAATGTAACCTTTACCCGGCTTACCTTGGCGCAAAATTGCTTATCAGGTGCAATTTCGACCAGGGCTGCATCTTTTAGCTGCTTAATTCGATTAATTGTGCACTGCAGCTATCTTAATGCAATGGACTCCACCCACCCGAACCGCAGCGACATAATCCGTCTAGCCGGGTAGCGAGCGGCGTCAAACCAATGAGGCAAGGAATCCTTATGAATTGCGTAGCTACCGTGATCGGTCTAGGTATTTCGAAGGATGTGCTCACCATCTCAAACGCCGCACGGCGGCTGGTCTCGTCAGCGGCGATCTCGCCGTTGTACAAGTCCAGCACCGGCGAAAGGTCAAGCTTGTGCCCGCCCACATTGAATTCGGTGACGTCGGTCGCCCACTTTTCGTTTGGACGCTGAGCATGGAACTGACGCTGCATCAGGCGCTGAACGGTCTTGTGGTTGATGACTTGCTCAAGGTTGCGCAGCGCGAGCGTGATAAGCCGATAGCCATAGCGGCCCTTGTGCTGCTCAAACAGTGTAAGGATTTTGGTCTTCAACTCAGCATACTTGTCGGCGGTGCTCAGCGCCTTTTGCTGGTAATAAAACGTGCTGCGCACCAAGCCGGCGAGTTTCAGCAAGCCTTCCAGAGGGTACTGCTGCCTTAGCCCGAGCACGATTTGCGCTTTTTGCGTTGCGCTGCTTGTTGCTGCGCTTGAGCCAAAGCTTCGAGCTTTTTTAGATACGCGTTCTCCATGCGCAAGTCATTCAACTCCTCGAGTAGCGCCTAACGAGTGCGTGTGTCGCCATCGGGCGAAGGGGGCGCTTTGGTCGGCTGTTCTGGCACCTTTTGGAGCGTGCTGGCGGGCGTTGCGACAATGCATCTACGCCCCCTCATCATACTGACGTTTCCTCAGGCCGCTGACGGCACAGTTGCGAATATCGAACCGCGCAGCCGCTTCGCGATCTGCTAGGCCTTCGCTACGGATTTGCTGCAGAACAAGCAGCTTGAGCTCTCGGCTATAGCGCTCGTACTTGCGCTTGACGCTGACGGCGCCATGCACCCGGTACCCCGTGTACCCACTTGCGTATCGTCGCTTCATCTACGCCATGCCGACGAGCCATGTCGCGCAGCCCTGCTTGGCCAGATTCATACTCCTCGATGATCGATAACTTGAACTGCTCCGTGTACTTCGCCATGGAAAACACCCCAAAGGTTGGATTGGCGTCCAACTTTTGAGGTGCAGTTCACATCAAGTACTGGCTTTTTCGCAAGGGTGAGGCAGGCTGAGGTGTTAAGCTGTTCAGCGCCGCGGCAACGCATGCGCCTCGTGCAACACATCGGAAATTTGCGCGTCAAACTGAAATCCGAAATGACTAAACATCCATTCCCAGGCTTGGCTCGGCGTGACGTTGTGCAACGTCGGGCCGTCGGTATTCGGGTGCACGGCCTAGCGAAGATCGAGCGCGACGTCGACGATCATGTCTTCCTGGCCGCCCACCATCTTGCGGCGGCCAAGTTCGACCAGGATGTCAACGGTCTTCAGGCCGTACTTCTGCGCGGCCACCTCAGCATGACGCAGAAAACTCGAATACACGCCAGCATAACCCAGCGCAAGCGTCTCGCGATCGACGCGCACCGGGCGGTCTTGCAACGGCCGCACCAGGTCATCGGCTGCGTCCATCAGCTGATACAGGTCACAACCGTGATTCCAGCCCTGCTTGTCAGCAGCCGCGATGAATACCTCGAGCGGCGCATTGCCCGCCCCGGCACCCATTCCGGCTAGGCTCGCATCGATGCGGTCACATCCTTCTTCGACCGCAACCAGCGAATTGGCCACACCAAGGCTCAGGTTATGGTGCGCGTGGATGCCGGTCTGCGTATCGGCGCGCAGCACCTCCTTCAGCGCGCGGAACCGATCACGCACGTCGCTCATGCCGAGCGCACCACCGGAGTCGACCACATAGATACAGCGCGCGCCATAGCTTTCCATCAGCCGCGCTTGCTCGGCCAGCTTTTGCGGCGTGGTCATGTGGCTCATCATCAGGAAACCGACCGGGTCCATGCCCAGTTCTCGGGCGTACTCCAGGTGTTGTCGCGAGACGTCAGCCTCGGTACAGTGCGTCGCCACGCGCACGACACGGGCGCCGGCATCGTACGCATTGCGCAGGTCGTGGATCGTGCCAATGCCGGGCAACAGCAGCGTGGCGATTTTGGCCCTCGTCACGCTTTGCACGGCGGCCTCGATCCATTCAACGTCGCTGTGCGCACCGAATCCATAGTTGAAGCTAGAGCCCTGCAGCCCGTCGCCATGCGCGACCTCAATGCTGTCCACGCCGGCGCGGTCCAACGCTGCTGCAATCACGCGCACGTTCTCCACGCTGTACTGGTGTCGTATGGCGTGACTGCCGTCGCGCAACGTCACGTCGGAGATATACAGTTTCTTGCCGGTGTGGCTCATTGTGCAGTCTCCCGATGGCCGCGCGCCATGCCCGTGTCGAGGCGGCGGCGCGCGATCAAGTCGCCGCATGCAAGCGCGGCCGATGTCATGATGTCTAGATTGCCAGCATACGACGGCAGATAGTGCGCCGCGCCTTCGACCTCCAGGAACACGGACGTCTTCAGGCCGTGCGCGGGCCCGATGCCTGGCACGTTTAGTGGACGCTGCGGCACGATCTCGTCGAATTGGACCTTCTGTTTGAGCCGGTATCCCGGCACGTAGGCCTGTACGCTTTGCACCATTTGCTCGATGCTTTGCTCGACCAGCCGTGTATCGACGTGCTCGGACAGCACAAACACCGTATCCCGCATAATCAGCGGCGGCTCCGCCGGATTGAGGACAATGATTGCCTTGCCGCGCGTGGCGCCGCCCAACGACTCGATCGCGCGGCGCGTGGTCTCGGTGAATTCGTCAATGTTCGCGCGCGTGCCGGGTCCCGCGGACCGACTGGCGATCGACGCGACGATTTCCGCGTAGTGAACCTTGGCCACGCGCGATACTGCCGCCACGATCGGTATTGTCGCCTGGCCGCCGCACGTGACCATATTGATGTTCGACGCAGTCTCAGCATGCAGGTTAATCGCCGGAATCACGAACGGCCCAATCGCGGCTGGCGTCAGGTCGATCACCTGCACGCCATGGGCCTGCAGGATCTCATTGTGCCGCGCATGCGCGGCGGCAGACGTCGCGTCGAACACAATGTCGACGTCGTCAAACACGTCCAGCTCGAGCAATCCATCGATGCCCTGCGCAGTGGTCGCTACACCGAGCCGCGCAGCCCGCGCCAATCCATCGGACTGAGGATCGACGCCCACCATCACACCCATCTGCAGGTGCTTGCCGTTGCGCATCACCTTGATCATCAGGTCGGTGCCGATATTGCCCGAGCCGATAATGGCGACCTTCACCTTTTGCGTCATGCTTGTGCTCCAATCGTACGGTTTCTTGCTAAGTAGCGCGCGCTGCGAAGCATGCGCCACTTAGTCGGCCACGTGGAATCCGGCACTGCCCAGCCGCTCGATGTCGATCGACACATACTGACCCGGCGCGATGTACTCGGCCGAAGTCGCGCCACCCGCCATCACGATCCAACCAGCTTGCAGCGGCTCGCCGGCCTGCGCGGACAAGCGCGCGGCCGCCACCAGCGAACGCAGCGGGTGGCCGAGCAATGCCGCGCTCGAGCCGACTTGCTTCACTCGTCCGTCGATGTTCAGTGTCAAGCCCAGATTCGAGAAGTCGATGTGCGGATCACACCACGCGCCAATCACAAAGCCACTGGACGAGGCGTTGTCAGCGATCACCTCGGGCAACGTGAACTTGAAATTCTTGTAGCGCGAATCGATAACCTCGATCGCCGGCGCGATCGCCTCCACGGCGGCCAACGCCGCAGGGGCCGTCACCTCTGCGGCCAGCGGCCGCTTGAGCAAAAATGCGATTTCCGGCTCCACGCGCGGATGCACGAAGCGCCCGAACGACACCGATGCGCCTTCCTCGAGCTGCATAGCGCAGGTCAGCCTGCCCCAGATCACATCGGACAATCCCATCTGAAGCATCTTCGCGCGACTCGTGAAACCCATCTTCACGCCCACCCTGCGCTCGCCGCGCTCGAGCCGCCGCGCAATTGACGCGGCCTGGATCGCGTAGGCGTCCTCCAATGACAGACGAGCGTCGAGATCGAACTGCTCCACCTCGTGCGCGTCGCGCGCCGCCGTATCGAGCAGTGTGGCGTATTCAGTAATGAAGCTCATCCATGGGCCTCGTTCGAATCACGTTCAAAAACTGCCCGCACGGAACCCACACCATTGATGCGAGCTTGGACAACGTCGCCGGGCACGATCGGGACCATCGGCCCGAGCGCACCGGACAACACTAGGTCGCCGGCCCTGAGCGGCGTGCCCAAAGCCGCCATCGTGCGGGCGAGCCACACGAGTGCGTTGACGGGGCTGCCCAGGCATGCGGCGCCCGCGCCGACCGACACCGGCTCGCCGCGGCGCTCCATCACCATGCCGCACAACCGCATATCGAACGCGGCAACGCTTACCGGCGTATTGCCTAGCACAAAAGCCCCCGACGACGCGTTGTCGGCAATCGTATCGGTGATCCGGATATTCCAATTCGCGATGCGGCTGCCGACGATCTCGATCGCCGGCAACGCATAGTCGATGGCGCGCAGCACGTCCACATGACTGGGACGAACCGCCTCGATATCCTTACCGATGATGAATGCGATTTCGGCCTCGGCCTTCGGTTGCGCGAGCACCGACGTGGGAATCGGCTCGCCGTCGCCAAAAGCCATGTCATCGAACAGCATGCCGAAGTCGGGCTGGTCCACGCCTAGTTGCTGCTGCACCGCGACCGACGTGAGGCCGATCTTGCAGCCGATCACACGCTGCCCGCGCGCGATACGCCACTCAGTGTTCTCACGTTGGATTGCATAGGCTGAATCGATCGACAACAACGGCCAGGTGTCGCGAAGTGGTGCAATGTACTCGCCGCTGCTGGCCGCCGTGCGCAGCGCCGCGGCCGCCTGCTGGATCTGTTGTGGCGTCATGTCAGGCCCTCCGCTCCAGCTGCGCAGCCGCTTCGTCCTTCGTGTGCGCACCGATCGCCCAGTGCACGGCCGGCACTTGGGTTGCATACACACGAATGCTCTGCAGCGGTGCGCCAAGCGTCTCGTGCACCGTGACGGCGACCGCCTTGACGCAAGCCTTGACCGCTGCTTCACTGCGGCCCTCGACCAGCGAGATATGTACGATTGGCATCGAACTTCCCTTGAAATACTGAGTCCGCCAGGCGCGGACGCGCCAACACGGTAATGATCTTGCCCACCGCCGGACATACCGTCCAATACTATTTTTTTAGGTTACGATACTAAAACGGTATGGCATAACGGGATGCGAACGATGGATCTGAAGCAAATGCGGTACTTCCTCGCAGTCGCACAGGAACGCAATTTCGGACGCGCCGCCCAGCGTCTGCATATTGCGCAGCCACCATTGACGCGACATATCCATGCCATGGAGGCGCAGCTGGGCGTCACGCTGTTCGTGCGCAGTGCGCGCGGCGCGCAGTTGACTGAGGCGGGACGCACGCTGCTCGCCGAAGTGCCCAACATCCTGGCGCTTGCCCAAAGAGCTACCGAGCAGACACAACTCGCCGGCCAGGGGCTGATCGGACGACTGGACGTGGGCATCTTCAGCTCCGGCGTCCTGCAGGTGATTCCGCAGTTGCTCGCCACCTTTCATACCGAACGGCCACGGATTAAGATAGGACTGCACAATCTGACCAAGGCCCAACAGCTCGATGCGCTGCGCGAGCGCCGGATCACGATCGGCTTCAACCGGCTGGTGCCGTACGATGACGACATCGCCGTCGAGAAAGTACTCGAGGAGCCGTACCTCGTCGCGCTGTACGATGGTCATCCGCTATGCAGGAAGGAGCGAATACGACTGCGCGACTTGGACGGCGAGCCGATGATCCTGTATCCGAACGCGCCCGTGCATGGGCTCGCCCAAGAAATCGCGGCCGCCTTTGAGCAAGAACGTGTAACGTTGCGGGTGGAACAGGAGGTGGAGGATGTGGTGACCTGCATCGCACTGGTGGCCAGCCGGTTCGGCGTCTGCATCACCACGGCTTCCGCCGCCAACCTGCGCTTGCCGGGCGTCACCTACCGGCCGTTGCAGTCGCGACGCATGCGCCACATCGAGCTCAGTTGCCTGTATCGGCGCGACGACGATACGCCGATTCTGCATGCATTCTTGGACGTGATCCGGCGACGCCGCCATGCCGGCAAGCACTAGGGGTCGTTAACACACAATAAATGTGTTTCCATTTTGATTCTCAAGGGGAATCAGGATAGTGCGCAGACTGATGAGTGACACGCAATAGGCGAAGATCGACTATCTGTTCGCTTTCGACTATTTTATGGTGCAGCATCGCTTCGCGTTGCATGTATCCGACCTCTTACCGAGCTTGCCAATGGACTTTGATCTAAGCGCCGCTTTAAACAACCAGCAGACCTATCTGTGCGCGTTGGCAGCCTGCCCGGCACCCGCCGGCTCGACGCCGCCGCCATTGACGCCGTCAAGCGGTGCCCTGACAGGCAGGTCGGCCACCGGGCCCACCACCTATCAGGACCTACCGCCCGAAGTGATTCAGCGGATCGGTGACTACGTGCCCATTCGAGACATCGGACATTTCTCGGCAATCGATCGCCATACGTATCGTTCAATGCATGACCGGCGGCTTGTCTGGCACTATTGGCAACGTGCTAACCAAGCCACGAACTTGGCGTCAGTCAACCAGCTGCTCGATGAGATGGAGCGCACGCTCCACCAGCCAACGCAGCGGGTCGAGCCCATTGAGTCGCTGCGCCGGCGTCTGCACACGCTGCCGCAGGCCGAGCGCCTCGACGCGTTTAAGCGAGTGTTCTCGGCTGCGGACCGCCTTCCAGAATACGGCGTGCGGATACAAAGGGTAATGCTGTTCACGTTACGTCATCTTTTCGATAACCGTGCATTGTCTGGGCAGGAGTTTCAGGAGGTGTTCGACTTTGTTCACGCAATGGCAGCGCAGCGCGGGCCCGAACAAGAAAATGTCTGGCCGGAACTGGCATACGCATTAGCAACTAGCTGGACTTGCCCGTTCGATGCGTTTCTTGGGTATTATCAGGCGCTTTTATCTCGGTTGCCATCGTTAAGCATGCCTGAGCAAGCGGCATTGATTCCGGTATTGTGCAAAGCATTATTTTATTTTAAACCTAGAGAATGGCGCGTGAACATTCCTGAACTGCATGCGGCCTTACGCGAACGGGCCCGGCAGCTGCCACCGTCTCATCAGGGCGCATCAGTCGGCGCGTTAGCGAGTAAAGTTTGGAGATTGCCGCCAGCGGAGCAATTCACGATCTACGCAGAGCTGCGCGATTGGGCCTTATCGTTGCCCGACGATCAGTGGGGAGCCGCCCTATCGCTGCCAGGTGAGGAGTGGGGACCCCCGCAGTGTTTTCTAAAAGGACTCTATAGGTTGCCGCCCGAACTACGTGCGCAGGAGTTCGCGCTAATTGAGCCCCAGCTGGCGCGCGTACCCGCGGCACAGCGTGAGCAGGTGGCGCTTGGATTGCTTTTCGATATTCATCTCCATAATCTGGATAATGCGCTGGCGCAGCGGGTGTGGCAGCAGGCGTTAAGTCTGCTCAATGGCGTGGATGCGGCAACGTTCTCGCGCTTTCTTTGCAAGCTTCGGGAGAACGGTCCAATAGCTCCGCACTTTCACCAATGGCCATTGGTTAAGGCTGAGATTATCCGCTTTATACAAATCAATCAATTTTCTGAGGCGGCGCTGACACAAATCGGGAACAGTATGCCATGGCTCAAAAGTGAGTTGCCTTAACAGCAGCTTCGGCACGCACAACTTGGCCGGCTGCAACGTCAGTCTGACGCTAGGCTAGCCCTCATTGACATCGCCACGATACTGTGATTCTATTGCTCATATGAACCGCGCACCGATCCGTCTATCGCTACGACTACTAGCCTGCTTGTTCGGGCTAGGTCTGTTTGCGCGCGCTTCATGGCAGCTTCATTAACGAAGCACCCCTGAATCCCCTAATCTGACTACCTGGCCCCGGTAACCGACCGGCGGTCTTGTTCGTCCATGCCTTCCGGTCGCAAATGCCGGCCCGATGTTTTTCAACCCTTGGCGAGACGAACCATGCTGAAAGACCCTTCGATCAAATACCGTCCTTTTACGCCGATCGAGCTGCCGGATCGTGTGTGGCCCGCGCGCACGATCACCCGCGCGCCGATCTGGATGAGCACCGATTTGCGCGACGGCAACCAGGCGCTGTTCGAGCCGATGGACGCCAAGCGTAAGATGCGTCTGTTCAAGACGCTGGTCGCCATTGGTTTTAAAGAGATCGAAGTCGCATTCCCCTCCGCCTCCGAAACGGATTTCAACTTCGTGCGGGAGTTGATTGAAGGCGGCCACATCCCCGACGACGTGACAATCGAAGTGCTCACACAGGCGCGCGAAGACTTGATCGAGCGTACGTTCGCGTCGCTACACGGTGCCCAGCGTGCGATCGTCCACTTGTACAATGCCACCGCGCCGGCATTTCGCCGTATCGTATTCGGCACTGACCGCAATGGCGTACGACAACTGACGGAGCGGGCCGCCCGCTTGATCAAGCAACTCGCGGACGCGGCGCCCCAAACGCGGTTCACGCTGCAATACAGTCCGGAGACTTTTACCGCGACCGAGTTAGACTTCGCCAAGGAAGTCTGCGATGCGGTGTTCGACATCTGGCAGCCAAGCCCCGAGCACAAAGCCATCGTCAACCTGCCCGCTACTGTCGAGATTGGGATACCGAATTTCTACGCGGACCAGATCGAATGGATGCACCGTCACCTGGCGCGGCGGGACTCGCTGATCCTGTCCGTGCATCCGCATAACGACCGCGGCACGGCCGTCGCCGCAGCAGAGCTCGCGGTCATGGCTGGCGCGGACCGGATTGAAGGATGCCTGTTCGGCAACGGCGAGCGCACGGGTAACGTCGATCTCGTGACACTCGCGCTGAATCTGTACACACAGGGCGTCGACCCAGGCCTGGACTTCTCGCAGATCAACGAGATCGCGCGCACCGCCGAAGCATGTACCCAACTGCCTGTACATCCGCGCCACCCGTACGCCGGTGACCTGGTGTTCACCGCGTTCTCGGGCTCTCACCAAGATGCCATCAAGAAAGGCTTCGCCACGCAGCAGGTCAATGCCTTCTGGGAGGTCCCTTACCTGCCAATCGATCCGAGCGACCTGGGCCGTACCTATGACTCAATCATCCGCGTCAACAGTCAATCCGGCAAGGGCGGTATCGCATACCTGCTCGAACAGGGCTATGGCATCGCGCTGCCACGGCGGCTGCAGGTCGATTTCAGCGCCGCGGTACAGCGACACACTGACGACAGCGGCCAGGAGGTCAGCGCCGCACAAATCTGGGCGTTGTTCCAACAGGAATATGCGCGCAACGATGCACCGCTGCGCTACATCGGCCACGACTTGTCCAAGCACGAGGGTAGCGAATCCATCGCGGTCACCGTTCAGATCCATGGCCGCCAGCAGGTTCTGACCGGCACGGGCAACGGTCCCCTCGATGCGCTGATGCACGCGCTGCACACGCCGCTGCGCATCCAGCACTACGAGGAGCGCGCGTTGGCCCAGGGCGCCGACGCGCAGGCCATCGCCATCGCTGAACTGGCCGGCCCCGCCGTATGCGGCAGCGCGTTCGGCGTCGGCATTGATGCGAATTTGACGACTGCGTCGATCCGCGCGGTCGTGAATGGCGTGAACCGGGCGTATGCGCGCTGTGACGCCACAAGGCAACGCACGTTCTTCGATGCCGTACAGCAGGCATCGACCAACGCCGGCGTCAGCCGGGCTGCGTAACGCCCCGGTTCAACGCATGCCCAGGCGCGCGGCGACAATACACTGGGTTTCGTGTGCACTTGCGCCTGGATTCCGGTTCGAGGGACGAGCAGCGCAAGGACCTGGCACGAGCCCTCCCACCGCCGATTTCGAGCAGCCCGACATCGCTTACCCATAACCGTAAACTCGTGCGCGAACTCGGCGTCGCGCGCCGCACACCTATCGTCCGACGCGGCGCGATGCCGCAATGAACGGAAACAATCATCACGGAACAGCACGCGGTACCCGTGGTCCAACCCCGGTCATTCGACATCGCCGCCCGGCGGCATCCCCCTTGCCGGCGGCCAGCATTGTAAAAACCTTGCAGATACCCAGCGCATGAACGCCGATATCGTCAATACGCCGTCACCGCGCAAGCCGTTGTTGCGCCGCCTGTTGAGCCACCATGAAATAGCCACGCTGCTACTGTTGCTGCACGCGCCAGCCGGCGCCCTCGCGGCCAAGCCGGATGTCGCCGCGCTAGCGGAGGTCGGCCTAGTACGTATCGTCGATTCGTCGGAGAGCGGATCGCACGTCGAGTTGACTCCCGAAGGCGATGCAGTGCTGCGCACGTTGACCGCGTCGCGCTGAGCAGCCAAACAGAGCGACAAATGGATTACGCGGGGGCACCGTCCGGCGTGTCGCGAGTACCAGGACACCGACAGGACGGCCGATCCACTCGCGCACGCCGCCATACACGCCCATCTAGACGGAACGTTCGTTTACCGATGTATGTGCGTTATCACACCCATAGCGCGGTGTGGCAAGCATCACACATCCGAAGATATCGGGCCACTACGAATAGTCGAATGGCGCACCGCGCAGTTCGATGCATGCATCGACTCTGACAAGCACTTAATCGGGATGGCGATCCAATGCGCGAAAAGCGGCAAATCCTGCTCGATACGGCGGCGCGTCTGTTCGCGCAATACGGTTTTCATGCGGTTGGTATCGATCGGATCATTGCCGAATCCGGCATCCCCAAAATGACGATGTATCAGCACTTTGCGTCCAAGATGTCAGTTGGTGCTGGACGTGCTGCGCACGCACGCGGTGCAGCGAGCCGAGTCAGTGGCGGCGTTGGTGGACAAGCAGCGGGCAACGCGGGCGCGGCAACGCGAGCCTATCGTGGCGACGGTCAGCCGTTCAGGCCGCGCGCCAGGTCGCGCTTCAGGTCATCGACCCCTTCAAGACCAACCGACATCCGGATTAAGCCTTCGGTGATACCGGCAGCCGCTCGGGCCTGCTCCGTGATCCGCGCATGTGTGGTAGTCGCCGGATGGGTCAGCGTGGTGCGCGTGTCGCCAAGGTTGCCCGTGATCGAGCAGATTCTCGTGCCGTCGATCACGCGCCACGCGTTGGCGCGCATCTGCTCGGGCGAGTCGCCGTTGAGCTCGAACGATACGATCGCGCCGCCGGCACGCTGCTGGCGCTGGGCGAGCGTGTACTGCGGATGCGACTGGAGCCCCGGATAGAAAACCCGGTTCACCGCCGAATGCTCGTCAAGCCAACGCGCCAGCTCAAGCGCGTTGGCTGACTGCCGCTCGAGCCGCACGTGCAGGGTCTCCATACCCTTAAGCAGCACCCATGCGTTGAACGCGGACAGCGTCGGGCCAGCGCTGCGCACGAACGGGAACACCTTCTCCATCAACAACTGCCGCTCCCCCACCAGCGCGCCGCCGAGCACGCGACCTTGGCCGTCCAGATACTTGGTGGCCGAATGCATCACCACGTCTGCCCCAAGCTTCAGCGGCTGCTGCAACGCCGGGCTACAGAAGCAGTTGTCGACGACGAACAACGCCCCTGCCTGCTTCGCGATCTGGCTCACCGCTTCGATGTCCGACACCTCGGTGAGCGGATTCGACGGCGTCTCCAGAAAGAACATCCGGGTGGTGGGCGTCACCGCGCGACGCCAGGCATGCAGGTCGGACGGATCGACGAACGTTGTCGTGATGCCCAGCCGCGGCAGCATTTGCGCGAACATGCCGAGCGTCGAGCCGAACAGGCTTCGGGAACTGACAATGTGTTCACCAGCCTGCAGTACCGACAATACGATCGACAGGATAGCGCTCATGCCGGAAGCAGTCGCGATACAAGCCTCGCCGCCCTCGAGCGCCGCCAGACGGTCCTGGAACATCGATACCGTCGGATTCGTGAAGCGCGAATAAGTGAAGCTGTTTTCGGCGTCGGCAAAGCGCTCGGCGGCCTGCGCCGCGCTGTCGAAACAGAAGCTCGAAGTCAGCAGCAGCGCTTCGGAGTGCTCGTTGAACAGCGTGCGCCGCGTACCGGCACGCACCGCCAGCGTATCGCTGGACAATCCTGGCAGGTCCCCATCGTGCGGGTGGAGAAAATCGTTCATGGGATGACATTCGCCGATGGATTGCTTGCTTATTCAACCGCCAAATGCAAGTGCAGTTGTGAGCGATCGTTGCCTTCGCCGGCCACATCACGGTCCGACTGTGACGCCCGATCGAGCCGCACCCGTTCAAGCTTGCTTAGATACTCGGCCGTCACGTCGCCGGTGATGTAGTGGCCATCGAAGCACGATGCCTCGAAATTCTGCAGCTGCGGGTTCGTGTCACGCACCGCCTGCTTCATGTCCTCGACGTCCTGGTAGACGAGCGCATCGGCGCCGATGATCTGCGCCACTTCTTGGTCGGTCCGGCCGTGCGCCACCAATTCACCGCGGATCGGCATATCGATGCCATACACATTCGGGAACCGTACTGGCGGTGCCGCCGACGCAAAGATCACCTTGTTCGCGCCGGCGTCGCGCGCCATCTGCACGATCTCTTGTGACGTAGTGCCGCGCACGATCGAGTCGTCGACGATCAGCACGTTGCGGCCCTTGAATTCGACTGCCATCGCGTTGAGCTTCTGGCGCACCGACTTCTTACGCACTGCCTGACCAGGCATGATGAAGGTGCGGCCAACATAGCGGTTTTTGAAGAACCCTTCGCGATACTCGATATTGAGCTTCTTGGCCACCTGCATCGCCGCCGGCCGCGACGAATCAGGAATCGGCATCACGACATCGATCTGCATGCCGGGCAGCGTGCGCTTAATCTTCTCGGCCAAGTAGTCACCCATGCGCAGCCGCGCGTCATAGACGGGCACGCCATCGAGTACCGAGTCGGGCCGCGCCAGGTAGACCAGCTCGAAGATACACGGGTTCAGGCTAGGATGCTGCGCGCATTGCTTTGCGTGTAGCGCGCCGTCCATGCCGATGAACACGGCTTCGCCCGGCGCCACGTCTCGTACGAACTCGAAACCGATGCCCTCGAGCGCGACCGATTCGGATGCGATCATCCATTCGGTGCCCTGCGCAGTGTCGTGCTTGCCGATGGCCAGCGGCCGGATACCATGCGGATCGCGAAACGCCAGCAACCCGTATCCGGCAATCAACGCGACGATCGCATAAGAGCCCTTCACACGCCGGTGCACCCCGGACACCGCCTTGAAGATCGCATCAGGCTCCAGCGAGAACCCGGTCGTGGCCAACTGCAGCTCGTGTGCGAACACGTTGAGCAACACCTCGGAATCGGAACTCGTGTTGATGTGCCGACGGTCGATGCGGAACATTTCGTCCTTAAGCTGTTCCCAGTTCGTCACGTTGCCGTTGTGCGCGAGGATGATACCGAACGGTGCATTCACGTAGAATGGTTGAGCCTCCTCTGCACTACTGGCCGAGCCGGCGGTCGGGTAGCGGACCTGGCCGATCCCGCAGTTGCCGGGCAGCGAACGCATGTTGCGCGTGCGGAACACGTCACGCACCATGCCGTTTGCCTTGTACATGTGGAACGTACTGCCGTTGACCGTTGCAATACCGGCCGCGTCCTGGCCGCGATGCTGCAGCAGTAGCAAGCTGTCATAGATCAGCTGATTGATGGGAGACTGGGAAATTACGCCTACGATGCCGCACATGGCATGTCCTTCAAAGAAATTGAATCCGGGTGCCGCTCAGAAATGCACGTACGCTGCAATCGCGGCCGGCAGGAACGGTTTCAGTTCGCGCACGCCGTATTCGGCATAAGGCCTGAACATCGCGTTGCGCCAAAAATTCTGTCGCGGCAGCTCGGTCAACCCGGCGACCGCCACCAATACGAGTACCAGCAGGACGCCTCGTATCAGCCCAAATAGTATGCCCAACGTGCGATCGACACCGCGCAGCCCGCCGGCTTCGGCAAGCCGCGTGATCAGCGCACCGACCACGCCAGAGACAACCAGTACAGTTGCCGCCAAGCCGAAAAATGCGACTAGGTACTGCGTCAGCACACCGCCGGGCCAGTTCGCCGGTACATAGCGTACCAGCGCTGGCGCATAGACCGCGGCGACAATCAACGCGACGACCCACCCAATCAGGCCGAATACCTCCGCCAGCAGCCCCCGCCACATCCCGCGTAGCGCCGACAGGCCGATGACCACGATCACGGCGTAGTCGAAAGCGGTCAACGTCGCGTCTGTCACTTCGTCAGCCGTTCTCTACTGTGTGCGCTTGCTGTCGCCGCCCGAGGTCAGGCCGGCCTCGCGCACCTTCGCCACCGCGGCAGCGGCCGCCGAACGATCGGCGAAAGGTCCGGCGCGCAATAGGATGCGCTCGCTGCCGTCGGACTGGCGCCGGCGCTCGACATAAGCCGGCACGCCAAGCGCCTTCAACCGGCCCACCCAATCCCGCGCGGCGGCATCGCTGTTCAGCGCGCCCAGTTGCACCACGTAGCGATTGCCGGCTGGTGCATTCGGCGTACCGCCGGGGCTCGACGCGTCAAATGACGCATTCGCACCGCTTTGTGCTCGAGCGCGCCCGGTTTCCATCGCAGTCTTGCCGCGCGGCGGCGGCGCGGTGGCCGGCATCACCTCATCGCCATGCGCATGCGACGATGCCGGCGCCGATTCGAGCCGCGCCGGAATGTGGATGGCGATGTCGTCGGTAAAGGGCTTTGGTTGGGAGTCGAGAATCATCGGCAGCGCGACCACGGCCGCCACGACCAGCGCGATCGCACCGACCAGGCGCCGACGCGCGCGCTGTTTCTCAGGCAGCGTCGGATCGAGCAGCATCGCGTCCGGATCGGGGCGGCGCTCGGCACGCTGCTCGCGGCGGCTCGTGCGGCCGGCACGGCTCCCCGCGGTGGTCCGAGACGGGCCCGCGTTGTCTTTGCTGCCGAAGGAGAACAATCCCATATATGGCTCGTGGCGGCGCCGGCAGGCCGGTTTGCCCGGCTCGCGCGCCGCGCGGATCAATGATGCTGCATCTTACGATAGGCCATCACGCCGGCTACCGTATAGAAACTACCAAAGACCACGATTCTATCATTTTCGCCCGCCCGGCTGAGTGCATCCTGATAGGCAAGCTGTGGATTCGCGAACCGCCGAATCGACGCGTCCGAGGATGCGTCGGGATCGCCGCGCGACACACCCAGCGCCACCAATGTCTGTTCGATGTCGACCGCACTGGCCGCACGCGACGTGGGCAACTCGGTTACACACCAATGGTCGACCTCGCCTTTCAAGCGTGCGAGCACACCGGCGATATCCTTGTCGGCCATCGCGCCGAACACTGCATAGGTGTAGGGGAAATAGCCCATGTTGCCCAGATTCTGTGCCAACACCGCGGCCGCGTGAGGGTTGTGCGCAACATCCAGCACGATCGCCGGTTTGCCGGGCAGCACCTGGAAGCGCCCGGGCAGCTCGACATTGGCCAGCCCGAGCCGAATATCCTGCGCGCTGACTGGCAGACGCTCGCGCAGCGCCTCGAGCGCGGCGAGCGCCGCCGCGGTATTGAGTAACTGGTTTGCGCCGCGCAGCGCCGGATAGGCCAGCGCCGCGCGTTTGAGCGTACGGCCGCGGTAGCTCCATTGCTGCCGCTCGCTGCCGGCATGACCCTCGTAGTGGAAATCGCGGTTGAACAACCACAGGTCGGCGCCGATCGACTCGGCATGCTCGACCACGCTGGACGGCGGCAGCGGATCGCCAACGATCGCCGGCTTGCCGGGACGGAAGATCCCCGCCTTCTCGCGGCCGATCTGTTCCCGCGTGTCGCCAAGGTAATGCTGGTGGTCCAGATCGACGCTGGTGATGACCGCACAATCGGCATCGATGATATTCACCGCGTCGAGCCGGCCGCCCAGGCCGACCTCTAAAATCACCGCATCGAGCTGGCGGGATGCGAACAAGCGCATAATCGCCAGCGTCGTGAACTCGAAGTAAGTCAACGACACCGGCTCGGGCAACGACAACCGTGCAGCCTCGATCGCTTCAAAATGCGGCAGTAGTTCGTCATCAGTCGCATTGCGGCCATCCACACGCGCGCGTTCGTTGAACTCGAGCAAGTGGGGCGACGTGTGGCACCCGACATGATAGCCGGCACGCAGCAGAATCGCTTCCAGAATCGCGCACGTCGATCCCTTGCCGTTGGTGCCGCCCACGGTGATCACCGGACAGTCGAACTGCAGGCCAAGCGCCGCTTTGACGCACCCAATGCGTGCCAGCCCCATGTCGATACCGACCGGATGGGCGGTTTCCAAATGCGTGAGCCAATCCTGAAGCGTGGCGAAAACAGTCATGACAGCCCCATTGCTAAACGCCGCCGTTTCACGCGACCGCGTCCGCCGGCTGGTGCGTCAACAGCGCGATCAGCCGGGCAATTTCCTCGCGCATCTTGCGCCGATCCACGATCATGTCAATCGCACCTTTTTGCAGCAGAAATTCCGAACGCTGAAAGCCCTCTGGCAGTTTCTCACGCACCGTCTGCTCGATCACACGCGGGCCGGCGAAGCCGATCAGCGCGCGGGGCTCGGCAATCACGACATCGCCCAGGAACGCGAAGCTAGCCGACACGCCGCCCATCGTTGGGTCGGTCAGCACCGAGATGAACGGCAGCTTGGCCTCGGAGAGCTTGGTGAGCATCGCTGTGGTCTTGGCCATCTGCATCAGCGATAGCACGCTTTCCTGCATCCGCGCGCCGCCCGATGCGGCAAAGCAAATAAACGGGACCTGCTGCTCGAGCGCGTTCTTCGCCCCGCGCACGAAGCGCTCGCCAACGACCGAGCCCATCGAGCCGCCCATAAACGCAAACTCAAAGCAGGCGACCACTACCGGCAACGTGTGGATCGCACCGCCCATCACGACCATCGCGTCGGTCTCGCCGGTCTCGTCCATCGCGTCCTTGAGCCGATCCGGATATTTACGGCTGTCCTTGAACTTCAGCGCGTCGACCGGCACGATCTCCTGGCCGATCTCATAGCGACCCTCCGGATCGAGCAACACGTCCAACCGCTCGCGTGCCCCCATCCGCATGTGGTGATCGCACTTCGGACACACGTGCAGGTTGGCCTGCACATCATTGCGGTAAAGCACCGCTTCGCAGTTCGGGCACTTGACCCACAGTCCTTCCGGGATGCTCTTGCGGCTGCGCGGATCCGTTTGCTTGATCTTCGGCGGCAGCAGTTTATCCAGCCAACTCATGAAAGCTCCTCGATGCGTAGTTTC
Source organism: Mycetohabitans sp. B3 (assembly GCF_021498065.1). NCBI lineage: Bacteria > Pseudomonadati > Pseudomonadota > Betaproteobacteria > Burkholderiales > Burkholderiaceae > Mycetohabitans > Mycetohabitans sp. B3. The sequence goes on from NZ_JAHLKN010000032.1 coordinate 19,113, forward strand.
GTCGCGGCATACCGCCGGGTTCAGGCTGCGTGGTCCAGCGCGTGCCGCACCTCGGCGACAAACGCCTTGAGTACGTGCGCAGCGTCCTGCCCGGGTGTCTGCTCGAGCAGTTGGACAATGCGGCTACCGATCACGACCGCGTCGCTAACCTCGGCGACCGCACGGGCCATGGCGGCATCGCGAATGCCGAAACCGACTCCGATCGGCAAAGGCACCCGCGCCTTGATGGTCGGCATTTTACCTGCGATGCTGGAAACGTCGAGATTTGCCGCACCGGTCACGCCCTTGAGCGACACATAATAGACATAGCCGCTCGCCACGCGCCCCACCGCGGCAATGCGCTCTTCAGTGGACGTCGGCGCGAGCAGGAAGATCGGATCGATGCCGTAGCCACGCATCGCGTCGGCGAATTCGGCAGTTTCCTCGGGCGGATAGTCGACCACCAGCACGCCATCGACGCCGGCCTCACGCGCCGCGGCGCCGAACGCCTCGCGCCCCATCCGCTCAATCGGATTCGCGTATCCCATCAGCACCACGGGTGTATCACGGTCGCGCTCGCGAAACACGCGCACGTCGTCGAGCACGCGCCGCAGCGTGATACCGCGCGCCAGCGCCCGCTCGGACGAGCGCTGGATCACGGGGCCGTCGGCCATCGGGTCCGAGAACGGCACACCAAGCTCGATCACGTCGGCGCCACCAGCAGCCAGCGCGTGCATGAACTCGACGGTGCGCGCCGGATCCGGATCGCCCGCGGTCATGAATGGAATCAGACCCTTGCGTCGAGCGCGGGTCAACGCCGCAAACTTCGTTTCAATTCGGGACATGGGATGAAGTCTCGTCTAAGATCGCGCGGTCTGCCTCCAGCGCAGCCAATCGCCGGCGAGCAAGCGCGCAGTATTCAGGATTGATCTCGTAGCCGACAAAGCGGCGCTGGTGCCGCGCGCAAGCCACCGCGGTGGTGCCACTGCCCATGAACGGATCGAGCACCAAACCGCCCGGCGGGCAGCTGGACAGCACCATTCGCTCGATAATCTCCAGCGGCTTTTGCGTCGGATGCGCGACGCGCTCGCCATGCTGGCGATGCAGGCGCGACACTGACCAGACGTCCTTCGGGTTATAGCCGAGTTCGAGCCATTTGCTACCTTCGAAAAGGCGCCGCGAGCGGGCCTTCTTCGTGACAGGATCGTACGGGATACGCACCGAGTCTAGGTCGAAGTAATAGTCCTTCGACGCCGCGAAAAAGCCGATGTTGTCGTGCACCGACGTGAACCGGCGCGTCGTGCCGCCCATGCTCGGCACGCGCCGGTCCCAGATAATCTCGTTGATCATCGTGAGCCGGCGCTTCAAGAAGCAGAAGATTTCCGGCGCGTATTGCCACGTGCAGAATACATACAGTGAGCCGCTCGGCTTAAGCTTCGGAATGGCCAGCTCGAGCCAGCGGCAGGTCCACGCGATGAAATCCTGGCCGTTGCGTTTGTCCGAATCGTTGCCATAGTCCTTGCCCAGCCCGTATGGCGGGTCGGCCAGAATCAGGTCGATCGACTGGTCAGCTAGGCTGCCCACGTCGGCAACGAAATCGCGATTGCGTAACGCAATCCCCGGCGGGATGGCGCGCGGATGCAGTGCATCGAGCGCCAGCGCGAAGTCACACCCGCCGTCGGCCGGCTCGCCGTGATCGTCGTCCGGTCCGGCTCGTTCGCTCAGTTTGTCGCCGTGCATCGTGATCGGTGTCGTATCGCGCGGCACGCTCAAACCGCAATGCCGGCGCGCTCAGCCACCGTATGCATATCCTTGTCGCCACGTCCCGACAGGTTCACCAGCAGCAGCTTGTCGCGCGCCAAGCTCGGTGCAAGCTTCGCTGCATACGCAAGCGCGTGGCTGGACTCGAGCGCGGGAATGATGCCCTCGATGCGGCAGCAGTCGTGAAACGCCTGCAGCGCCTCATCATCGGTGATCCCGACGTACTGTGCACGGCCGGTATCGTGCAGCCACGCATGTTCCGGCCCGACACCCGGATAGTCCAGCCCCGCGGAGACCGAATGCGTATCGATGATCTGCCCGTTTTCGTCCTGCAACAGATAGGTGCGGTTGCCATGCAGCACGCCGGGCGTGCCGCCGATCAGCGACGCCGCGTGCCGGCCGCTGCCCAGTCCATCGCCGGCCGCCTCTACGCCGATCAATTGCACCGCCGTGTCGTCGATGTAGGGATAGAAAATGCCCATCGCATTCGAGCCGCCCCCCACACACGCGATCACCGCGTCCGGCTGACGACCGACCAGCTCGGGCATCTGCACGCGGCACTCGTCGCCGATTACGCGCTGAAAGTCACGCACCATCATCGGATACGGATGGGGGCCGGCCACGGTGCCGATGATGTAAAACGTATTCTCGACATTCGTGACCCAGTCGCGCATCGCCTCGTTCAGCGCGTCCTTCAGCGTGCGCGAGCCCGAGTCAACCGGCACGACGGTCGCGCCAAGCAGCTTCATCCGGTAAACGTTCGCCGCCTGCCGGCGCACATCCTCGACGCCCATGTACACCACGCATTCCATGCCAAGGCGCGCGGCGATCGTCGCCGTGGCCACGCCGTGCTGGCCGGCGCCCGTCTCCGCGATGACGCGCGGTTTGCCCATACGGCGCGCCAGCAACGCCTGGCCGATCACGTTGTTGACCTTATGCGCGCCAGTGTGATTCAAGTCCTCGCGCTTCAAGTAAATCTGCGCACCGCCGAGCAGCTCGCTCCAACGCTGTGCGTGATAGATCGGCGACGGACGGCCGACGAAATGCTTCAACTCGCGCGCATATTCGTTGACGAACTCGGGATCCTGCCGGTATTGGTCGTACGCGTCGCGCAGTTCAGCGAGCGCATGAACCAAGGTTTCGGCGACGAACACGCCACCATATGGGCCAAAGTGGCCACGTTCATCAGGCAAGTTGTGCATTGCGTCACTCTCGTCAGACAGGGCCCGCGCATCACGCGAGCCCACTGTTCACCAGGCGCCCATCGCCGCCGCTGCCACATCTGCGGCCCGCACGGCATCGACGAACGCCGCCATTCGGGCATGATCCTTCACGCCCTTTGCACCCGGCACTTCGATGCCACTGGACACATCCACGGCATACGGGCGCACCCGGTGGATGGCGTCAGTTACGTTTTGCGCGTTCAACCCACCACTCAAAACGGCCTGACGCGCGATATCTGCTGGAATAAGTGACCAATCGAAAACCTTTCCGCCTCCGCCATAGCCGGCGACCAGCGTATCGAGCAGCAAGCCCGTCGCGCAAGCATAGTTGACCGATAATTCTACCAAATCAGCCGGCTGGGTAGCCGGTCCGACACGTAGGGCGCGCAGCCAGCGCAGGCCCGCGCGCCCCGCCAATGCAGCGCAACGCTGCGGCGTCTCGTCGCCGTGAAATTGCACCATGCCAAGCGGCACCGCGTCGAGCACCTGTTCGAACAGCGCGTCGTCGGCATTAACGAACAGCCCCACCACGGTCATGAATGCCGGGACTCGGCGCGCCAGCGCGGCGGCAATCTCGATGCTCACACAACGCGGGCTGGGCGGATAGAAGACCAGTCCAATCGCATCGGCACCCAGTGCGACCGCGCAATCGACGTCTTGCGCGGTGGACAGGCCACACAGCTTCACGCGCGTGCGCCGCGCACGGCAGGCCGGCGCGGCGGCCCTGGTGGTGGCGGGCTCAGTCACGATGCCATACCTCGCTGAACGGCAAACTGGCAAGATTGGGCGGCGGCACGCCGAAGTCGTCAGGATACCCCACCTGCGTCAGATACAGGCCATCCGGCATGAACGTCGGCGCCGCGTGCTTGCGCTCGCGAGCGGCTAGCACTTCGGCCATCCAATGGGCCGGATGCCTGCGCCGTCCCACCGACACCAGGCAGCCCATAATGTTGCGCACCATGTGGTGCAGAAACGCATTCGCGCGAAAGCGCAAATGCACGAACGGCCCATGCTCGACGATATCAATCGCATACAGGTGCTTGACGGGCGTCTTCGCCTGGCAATCGGACGAGCGAAACGACGAAAAATCGTGCTCACCAATCAAATAACTGGCGGCCTCGCGCATCATCTCGACATCCAGCGCCGTATGAACCCACCCGGCGCGCCCCGCGAGCATCGGCGAGCGCACGGGATGCACATACAGCACATAGAAATACGTGCGCTCGAATGCCGCAAAGCGCGCATGAAAAGTCGGCGGCATCGGCTTGGCCCACTGCACCGAGACACTGGGCGGCAAGAACGCATTGACTCCACGAACCCACGAAAATTCTGCTCGGTCGAGCTGTGTATCAAAATGCACGACTTGACCGAGCGCATGCACACCCGTGTCGGTACGGCCGGCGACAACCGTGGGCAGCGGCACTTGCGCGAATTGCTCCAGTGCACACTCGAGCACGTTCTGCACCGTATTGCCGTGCGGCTGCGCCTGCCAGCCGCAAAATGCGGCGCCGTCATACTGAAGTCCCAGCGCGATGCGCATCGCCACCCCACTCAAAGCGGCGTAAGCACGGCGTGCAGCTTCCGCGCCTCGTCCAGCGTCGTCGACTCGTTCGACGCGATGACTTCACTGACCAATGCGCGCGCGCCCGCCGCATCGCCCAACTCCATGTATTCGACGGCCAGGTCGAGCTTGTTACGGGCGATCGCGGCGAGTTCGTCCGGCGTCGACACGACGCACGGTTGTTCGGCCAGCGGCGGCAAATTGAGATCAAAATCGAGGTTCAGTGCGCCGAAAGGGGCGGCACCGACGCCGGGCGGCGACGCAACGGAGGGTGGCGAGGCCATCGGTGCGTCGCGCTCAACGGCAGCAATTGCCGCATCGTTCGCGCTCGACGGCGTGGACGACAGCGGCGGCAGCGACAGCTCCAGCGATGCCAGCGCGGCAGCGGCGTGTGCCGGAAAGTCGGGCGCTAGCGGCGTTTGCCGCTCCCCAGCGTGCGTTGCTGTGACAGTCAGCGATTCGGCTGCTGAGGCGGCTAAAACAACACTCGATGACGGCGGCGCAGCGTTCGGACCGTGCTCGACCGTGTCACCGCGCGACAACGCGTCGTGCGCTCCGGCGGCGGAAACGGCCCTAGGCAGCAGGCCGGCCTGACCAGCGTCACTGGTCGGGCTTTCGCACGCCGTGTCAGCGGCATGGGCTGCCGCGCCGTCAGACGGCTCAGATCCGGTCCGCATCGCCAAGACGCGATGCGGCAAGCCATCATCCGGCGCACGCGCCGCACCCGCTCGAGTCTCTTCGCGTGGGCCAACGCCTTGTGCACCGCCCATGTCGCCGTTAGCTGCCGTGCGCCGCCGTCGTCGCACCAGTGCACTCAGCAACCCCACCAACAGGACCGCCAGCACAGCAGCACCCGCCGCGATCGCCGACGACAGACGTAGTGAGGCACCCGTGCGGGCCGACGCGTGGTCCGTACCCTGGCTCGCCGCCACGGTAGGTGTCGAAACCGCCCGCGCCGCAGATGAGGACGCGGCGCCACCCGGCGCGGCCGTGCCCGACGCCGCGGGCGGCAGTGCATTGCCGGCGCCCGACGCGGCCATCGCCGACGCCCCGGTCGTCACCGTCGCCGCCGCGTCGTCTGGTACGCGGATCACCGCGCCGATCTTCAAGCGGTTCGGATCGCGCCCCATGAACGCGCTGGGATTGGCCTCGAACAGCAGTGCCACCATCCTGTCACGCATCGCCCGGTCGTTGGACTGGACCACAGCACTGGCTATGTCGTTCAGCGATTGGCCGGGCTTGACGACAAAACGATTGGGGCCTGCGCTCTCGGCAACCGACGCGCCGCCCGTGCCGTCCGCGCTGGTATTCGTTCCGGCTGCCGCCGCGCCCGGCGGCAACACCGCAACCATTGCCGCCACCACCACAGCGCACGCGCGCGCGCCTCCTGCTCGAACAGTCATTGATACTCCTGCAGCGCCACAATGCGTGCTAACCTGAGCCGCCGTTGGCCTGTGCCACACGCCGACGCCGATCCCAGTCGGCTTTTGATCACAAAAGCAGAATCTTAAAACGAAAAAGGCGCCACGCAGCGCGTAACGCCCTTGTCTTTCGCGCGCACGGGCACGCGCGTTGTTCGCTGGCGAATCAACGCTCGAGCAAAATGCGCAACATCCGGCGCAGCGGTTCGGCAGCGCCCCACAGCAACTGGTCGCCGACCGTGAATGCCGATAAGTATTCGCCGCCCATCGCAAGCTTGCGCAACCGGCCGACCGGCACCGACAACGTGCCGGTCACGTTGGCCGGCGACAGCCCGTGCATCGACGCGTCGCGCTCGTTCGGCACGACCTTCACCCAATCGTTCGCCGTCGCCAGCATCTGATCAATCTCGTCAAGCGGCACGTCCTTCTTCAGCTTGATCGTCAATGCCTGCGAGTGGCAACGCATCGCACCGATGCGTACGCACAATCCGTCGACCGGGATCGACCCCGGCTCGCCGACGGCTGGACGGCCGAGGATCTTGTTCGTCTCGGCGCCGCCCTTCCATTCTTCCTTTGACATGCCATTGCCCAGGTCCTTGTCGATCCATGGAATCAGCGAACCGGCCAGCGGCACGCCGAAATGCTGCGTCGGCATCGCATCACTGTTCATCGCGGACGACACGCGGCGGTCGATGTCCAGGATGGCCGACGCGGGATCGGCCAGTTGCGGCCCCACCGCGCCATGCAGCGTCCCCATCTGCGCCAAAAGCTCGCGCATGTTTTGTGCGCCGGCCCCGGACGCGGCCTGATACGTCATCGCGGTCAGCCAGTCGACCAGGTCGTGCTGGAACAATCCGCCCAGCGCCATCAGCATCAAGCTTACGGTGCAATTCCCACCAATAAAATCGCGTCCGCCACGCACCAGCGAATCACGGATCACGTCGAGATTAACCGGATCCAGGATGATCACCGCATCGTCCTTCATCCGCAGCGCGGATGCCGCGTCGATCCAGTAGCCCTTCCAGCCGGCTGCGCGCAGCTTCGGATAAATGTCGTTCGTATAGTCACCACCCTGGCACGTGATGATCGCGTCGCAGCGCTTTAGTTCGTCGATATCGGACGCGTCCTTGAGCTTCGTGTTCGTGTTCGCGAATGCCGGCGCCGCACCGCCCGCATTGCTGGTACTGAAGAAGACCGGCTCTATCAGGTCGAAATCACGCTCCTGTTGCATACGCTGCATCAGGACACTGCCGACCATGCCGCGCCAACCAACGAAACCTACGTTCATGACTTACCTTTGGGATCGATTCTTCCCCGCATCTGTCCCCAGTGTGGCCGCGCGGGGAAGATGGGGCGGACACGACTGGACACGATCAAGCTTTGATCGTTTTGCGGGTACGAATAATCGTCGTGCCAATAAGCGTGCGATGCGCCGCGCGAACACGCACGGCCGCTAATTTCCGCTCGCGCGAACGCACACCGCGTTCGTCACCGATGATCGCGGCAACTAGGTTCGTGGAGCACGATGCTGGCATCATGGTGCGCAGTGTACACGAAATCGTGACGCGATGGCGCCAAACCCGTTCAAAAAGCGAGCCGATTCAGTGATTTGCACCGCCTCGGACAAATCGCCTGGGCGGTGTATCAGCGCGCCAGCGCCGCGATGACCGCATCGCCCATTTCGCGCGTGCCGACTTGCTTGCAACCCGGCGTGACGATGTCCGCCGTGCGATAACCTTGCGCGAGCACACGCTTAACCGCGTCCTCGATCCGGCCGGCCTGTTCGGCGCGCCCCAGCGAGTAGCGCAACATCATCGCAGCCGACAGGATCGTTGCGAGCGGATTGGCCACGCCCTTGCCCACGATATCCGGCGCCGATCCGTGCGACGGCTCATATAGGCCCTTGTTGTTCGCGTCAAGCGACGCGGAGGGCAGCATCCCGATCGAGCCGGTCAACATCGCGGCTTCGTCGGACAGGATATCGCCAAACATGTTGCCCGTCACAACCACATCGAACGCCTTGGGCGCCTTCACCAGTTGCATCGCCGCGTTGTCGACATACATATGCGAGAGTTCGACATCCGGATAGTCGCGCGCCACGTCGATTATGACGTCCTTCCACAGTTGCGATGTCTCCAGCACGTTGGCTTTGTCGACCGAGGTCAACCGCTTCGCGCGCTTTTGCGCGGCCTGGAAGGCCACGTGCGCAATCCGTCGCACCTCCGGCTCCGCATAGCGCATCGTGTCGAAACCCTCGCGGCTACCGTGGAACGGGCCGTCCGGCGCGTCGCGCAGGCCGCGCGGCTGGCCGAAGTAGATATCGCCGTTCAGTTCGCGCACGATCAGGATGTCCAGTCCAGACACGATCTCCGGCTTCAGCGATGACGCACCGGTCAGCTCCGGATAGCAAATCGCCGGACGAAAGTTTGCGAACAACTGCAAGTGCTTGCGCAAGCCAAGAATTGCCTGCTCCGGGCGCAACGCACGCTCGAGCTGGTCGTATTTCCAATCGCCGACCGCGCCGAACAGGATCGCGTCCGCGTGCCTGGCCAGCGCCAACGTGGCGTCCGGCAACGGGTGCCCGCTTGCCTCGTAGCCAGCGCCGCCGACCGGTGCCTGCTCTAGCTCAAATCGCTCGTCGAGTGCGTTCAGGACTTTTACCGCCTCGGTAACGATTTCCGGGCCAATCCCATCGCCCGGCAACACGGCAATCTTCATACGTTCCATTCCAAAGACATTGAATCGAAAGGCGCGATGTGCGGCGACGCGTGCCGCCTCAACCAACGAGACGATTGTTCAGCCACGGTTGACGGGCCAGCCGCTCGGCCTCGAACTGACGAATCCGGTCAGCATGACGCAGCGTAAGACCGATGTCGTCGAACCCGTTGAGCAAACAGTACTTGCGAAACGGTGCGATATCGAACTCGAACACGTGGGCACCGTCCACGGTGCGCACCTGCTGCTGTTCCAGGTCGATCGTCAGCTGGAAGCCGTTGAGTGCGGCCGTATCGTTGAACAGCCGGTGTACATCGGAGCCGCGCAACACGATCGGCAGCAAGCCGTTCTTGAAGCAGTTGTTGAAGAAGATGTCTGCAAAGCTGGGCGCGATGATCGCCCGAAAGCCATACTGCTGCAATGCCCACGGCGCATGCTCGCGTGAGCTGCCGCAGCCGAAGTTCTGGCGTGCAAGCAGGATCGAGGCGCCCCGGTAGCGCGGCTGATTCAACACGAAATCCGGGTTCAGCGGCCGCTTCGAGCAATCCTGGCCCGGCTCTCCATGGTCCAGGTAGCGCCACTCGTCAAACAGATTGGGACCAAAGCCCGTACGCTTGATCGACTTCAGGAACTGCTTCGGAATGATGGCATCGGTGTCGACATTCTCGCGATCGAGCGGTGCGACGATACCAGTGTGAACGACAAATTTTTCCATGACTTCCTCGAACGTGATCGAGTCCTGATCGGACCAGGTCAGGCCCGCCGTCGCGGGCCCTGCGCGTGACCCGTGACCTGCGGCGCGACCCGCATTACTCCGCGGCCTTCTTGATCGCCGCGCCGGCCTCGCGCATGTCCTGCCCGAAACCCGACACGGTGTTGCATCCGGCGATCGCGGCACAGCCCAGCACCGCCGCGGCCACTGCGAACCACCCGATGAATACGCGCTTCATTCTGGTGCTCTCCCCGTCGCGTCAGGCCAGCTGACGCACGTCGACAAAATGACCTTCGATGGCCGCCGCGGCTGCCATCGCCGGGCTGACCAGGTGCGTGCGTCCGCCGTTGCCCTGGCGCCCCTCGAAATTGCGATTCGACGTCGATGCGCAGCGCTCGCCCGGCTCGAGCCGGTCCGCGTTCATCGCCAGGCACATCGAGCAACCCGGCTCGCGCCATTCGAACCCGGCGTCCTTAAATACTTTGTCGAGCCCCTCGCGCTCGGCCTGCGCCTTCACGAGCCCGGAGCCCGGCACGACCAGCGCCTGCCGGATGCTCGGTGCAATGCGCCGCCCGAGCTTGCGCACCACGTGCGCGGCCGCGCGCAGATCCTCGATCCGCGCATTCGTGCAAGAGCCAATGAAGATCTTGTCGGGCTTAATCGCCTCGATCAGTGTATCGGGCTCCAACGCCATGTACTGGAGCGCGCGCTCCATCGCATCGCGCTTGACCGGATCGTTCTCGCGCTCCGGGTCCGGCACCCGTGCGTCGATCGAGGTGACCATCTCCGGTGACGTGCCCCACGTCACTTGCGGCACAATCTGCGCGGCATCCAGCTCGACGACGCGATCAAAGTACGCGCCTTCATCGGAGCGGAACGTGCGCCAATACTGCGCGGCCTGCTCAAACTCGGCGCCCTTCGGCGAGAACGGCCGCTCGCGCAAATAGTCGATTGTCGTGTCATCGACCGCCACCATCCCGGCGCGCGCGCCGGCCTCGATGGCCATGTTGCACACGGTCATGCGACCTTCCATCGACAGCGCACGGATCGTCGAGCCACCGAATTCAATCGCGTAGCCGGTGCCGCCCGCCGTGCCGATGCGCCCGATGATCGCGAGCACGATGTCCTTGGCCGTGCATCCACGCGGCAACACGCCATCAACTTTGATCAGCATGTTCTTGCTTTTTTTCTGCAGCAACGTTTGCGTGGCGAGCACGTGTTCGACCTCGGACGTGCCGATGCCGTGCGCGAGCGCGCCGAACGCGCCGTGCGTCGACGTGTGGGAATCGCCGCACACGATTGTCATGCCGGGCAACGTCGCGCCCTGCTCCGGCCCAATGATGTGAACGATGCCCTGCCGCTGGTCGTTCATCTTGAATTGCGTGATGCCATAAGCGTCACAGTTGGCGTCCAGCGTATCGACCTGCAGCTTGGACACCGGATCGGCAATGCCGTGGCTGCGGTCGGTAGTCGGCACGTTGTGGTCCGACACTGCCAGGTTCGCGCTGATGCGCCACACCGGTCGCTGCGCGAGCTTCAGGCCTTCAAATGCCTGTGGCGAAGTCACCTCGTGCAACAGGTGCCGGTCGATATAGAGCAGCGTGGTGCCGTCTTCCTCGGTATGGACGACGTGCGAATCCCACAATTTGTCATACAGGGTCTGGGGCATGGCGTTCAGTCTCGGGTCAGTGCTGGACCGGGGTATTGAAGGGACAGCGTAGGTCGATGCTGCGTGGGTCCACGCACCGATTATGCCAGCAGCACTGGCCGATTCGCTAGCCCTTTGATAAAAAAACCCAATAAAAACAAAAAGTTATGGTGGTATTCGCAATACCTGGATAAATACTGCCAGCTTGACTGATGCACGCTGGACAGCGATGTCCCGGCGCAGCGCCGATGTGCCCGCCGCCCCGCATGCGGATCCGCCGCACAGCTCGTTTGCCCCGTCACGAGGCTCCCTTGTCAGATCGAGCCAAGTGTGGATCTCGCGTTTGCGACGCAGGGCACGCTGCAGCCCTACGGCGTTCGACTGCTGCCGGTCTCGACCTGCCAGTCATTACCGGCAATCCCAACGCATACGCATCAAAGACGGCTGCAGACGGCGGCCCAGCCTACAACCATCCCGGCGCGGGAAAAGCGCACGGGCCAGAGGCGCCTGTCCAGCACCTCTGGCCCGCTCTGTCCTCGGCCTAATCAACCTTGACGGCCGGTTCACGCAGACTGCCCGTTCACACAGGCTACCGGTTACGAGCCGCCGAATACCGACAGCCGCAACACGCCGGTCCGCTCTTACCGCTTGTCGATCGGCTTCACCTCGCGCGACGTATGGCCGATGAACAATTGACGCGGACGACCGATCTTTTGCTCCGGCTCCGAAATCATCTCGCTCCACTGCGCGATCCAGCCTACCGTACGAGCCATCGCGAAAATACACGTGAACATCGACGTCGGAATACCGAGCGCGCGCTGCACGATGCCGGAATAGAAGTCCACGTTCGGATACAGCTTGCGCGACACGAAGTACTCGTCCTCGAGCGCGATCTTCTCCAGCTCCATCGCCAATTTGAACAGCGGATCATCGTGCAAGCCAAGCTCGTTGAGCACTTCGTGGCACGTCTCGCGCATCAACTTCGCGCGCGGATCGTAGTTCTTGTACACGCGGTGGCCAAAACCCATCAGCTTGACACCGGAGTTCTTGTCCTTGACCTGCTTGATGAACTCGGGAATCTTGTCCGGCGAGCCGATTTCCTCGAGCATATTCAGCGCCGCCTCGTTGGCACCGCCATGCGCCGGCCCCCACAGACACGCGATCCCCGCGGCGATACACGCAAACGGATTCGCGCCGGACGAGCCGGCCAGCCGTACGGTCGACGTCGATGCGTTTTGCTCGTGATCCGCGTGCAGAATCAAGATACGATCGAGCGCGCGCACCAGCACGTCGTTGATCACATATTCCTCGCACGGGTTCGCGAACATCATGCGCATGAAGTTTGCGCTGTACGATAGGTCGTTACGCGGATAGACGAACGGCTGGCCAATGCTGTATTTGTAGGCCATCGCGACGAGCGTCGGCAGCTTCGCAATCATCCGGATCGCCGATACCTCACGATGACGCGGATCGTTGATGTTCAGCGAATCGTGGTAGAACGCCGACAGCGCACCCACCGCCGCCGTCAGGATCGCCATCGGATGCGCATCGCGGCGAAAGCCCCGGAAGAAGAACTGCATCTGCTCGTGGACCATCGTATGCTTGGCCACGGTATCGACGAATTCCTTCTTCTGCTGTTGATTCGGCAGATCGCCCTTGAGCAGCGCATAACACGTCTCGAGAAAGTCCGCATTCTGCGCCAGCTCGTCGATCGGGTAACCGCGGTACAGCAGCTCGCCCTTGTCGCCATCGATATAAGTGATCGAGGAGTTGCACGACGCGGTGGACATGAACCCCGGGTCATACGTGAATTTGCCGGTCTGGCCGTACAGCTTGCGGATGTCGATCGCATCGGGGCCCATCGTGCCCTTGTAGATCGGCAGTTCGACACTCGGCGAATTGTCGCTGAACGATAGCGTGGCTTTAACGTCTGACGGGGTCATGGCAGATCCTCAATCGTGGTATGGGAAACAGTTTGCGATATGACGCATGAATCACACCGTACGCAGCCAGCCGAGTACGCGCGCCACGTCGAGCGTCGCGAGCGCGCCATCGGGTTCGCTGCGCGACAGCAGCAGGTCCATCAGCTCGTTGTCGGACAGCTCCAGCAATTGCGTGAGCGCACCAACGTCCGCGTCGCTGAGTGCATGTTCATATCGGCTGAAAAAACGCTCAAAAATCAGATCGTTTTCCAGCAGGCCGCGTCGCGCGCGCCAGCGAAGCCGCGCGCGACGCGTAGGGTCGGACTGATGAGACGAAGACACGTCAGCCTCAAACCGCCCGGCGCACCATCAGTTCCTTGATCTTGCCGATCGCCTTTGTCGGATTGAGCCCCTTCGGGCACACGTCGACGCAGTTCATGATCGTGTGGCAACGGAACAGACGATACGGGTCTTCCAGGTTGTCCAGCCGCTCGCCGGTTGCCTGGTCGCGACTGTCGGCGATGAATCGGTACGCTTGCAACAAACCCGCCGGGCCGACGAACTTGTCCGGGTTCCACCAAAAGCTGGGGCACGACGTCGAGCAGCTCGCGCACAGGATGCACTCATACAGGCCGTCGAGTTCGTCGCGCTCCTCGGGCGACTGCAACCGCTCCTTCTCCGGTGGCGGCGTGTCGTTGATCAGGTACGGCTTGATCGAGTGATACTGGTTGAAGAACTGCGTGAAGTCGCAAATCAGGTCGCGCACGACCGGCAGTCCCGGCAACGGACGCAGCACGATTTTGTGCGGCAGCTCGTTCAGGTTCGTCAGGCACGCCAGCCCGTTCTTGCCGTTGATGTTCATCGCATCCGAACCGCACACGCCTTCGCGGCACGAGCGGCGGAACGAGATCGTCTCATCGATTGACTTGAGCTTGACCAGCGCGTCGAGCAGCATCCGGTCATGCGAGTCGAGCTCGATCTCGTACGTCTGCATGCGCGGCGCGGCGTCCTTGTCCGGATCGTAGCGGTAAATTTCAAAAATACGTTTTGCCATGTTCGTTTCCTTTGACTTGCTGCGCGTCGCTCAGAAGGTCCGCGGCTTCGGCGGGACCGAATCGACCGTCAACGGCTTCATGTGGACTGGCTTGTAGTCCAGACGGTCGCCTTCGCTGAACCACAGCGTATGGCGCAGCCAGTTTTCATCGTCGCGGTGCTCATAGTCGCTCTGCGCGTGCGCCCCCCGACTCTCCTTGCGCGCCTCGGCCGACACCATCGTCGCACGAGCGACTTCGGTCAGGTTGGCTAGCTCGAGCGCCTCGACGCGCGCAGTATTGAACACTTTCGACTTGTCCTTCAGATGCACGTCGCCAGCGCGCGCGCACACTTCGCGGATCTTCACGACACCTTCGGCAAGCAGCTTCGACGTGCGGAACACGCCCGCATGCGCCTGCATCGTCTTGCGGATGTCCGCCGCCACCGCCTGCGTGTACTCGCCCGACGTGGACGCATCGAGTTTGGCCAGCCGCGCCAACGCAAAATCGGCCGCATCGGCCGGCAACGGCTTGTGCTCCTTCACGTCCTTCACGTGCTTGATGATGTGATTGCCGGCCGCGCGGCCGAACACCACAAGGTCCAGCAACGAGTTCGTGCCAAGACGGTTCGCGCCGTGGACCGATACGCACGAGCATTCGCCGACCGCGTAGAAGCCGTTGACCGGCTCCTCATGGCCCTTCGGCGTGCCGACGACCTGGCCATGGATATTCGTTGGGATGCCGCCCATTTGGTAATGGATCGTCGGCACCACCGGAATCGGCTCCTTGATCGCATCGACGTTCGCAAACTTCAGCGCGATCTCGCGAATCGACGGCAAGCGCTTCATGATCGTTTCCGCGCCGATGTGCGACAGGTCCAGCAGCACGTAGTCCTTGTTCGGACCACAGCCGCGCCCTTCCTTGATTTCCTGATCCATCGAGCGCGACACAAAATCGCGGGGCGCCAAGTCCTTCAGCGTCGGCGCGTAGCGCTCCATGAAGCGCTCTCCGTTCGCGTTACGCAGAATGCCGCCCTCGCCGCGCACCCCTTCGGTAATCAGCACGCCCGCGCCCGCAACACCGGTCGGGTGGAACTGCCAGAATTCCATGTCCTGCAACGCGATGCCAGCGCGCGCGGCCATCCCGAGACCGTCGCCGGTATTGATGAACGCGTTCGTCGACGCATTGAAGATGCGCCCGGCCCCGCCGGTCGCGAACAGCGTGCACTTGCCCTCGAGAATGTAGACGTCACCGGTTTCCATCTCGAGCGCGGTTACACCGAGCACGTCGCCTTCGGCGTCACGGATCAGGTCCAGCGCCATCCATTCGACGAAGAAATGCGTTTTGGCCTGCACATTCTGCTGGTACAACGTATGCAGCAGCGCGTGGCCGGTGCGGTCCGCGGCCGCGCAAGCGCGCTGCACCGGCTTCTCGCCATAGTTCGCGGTATGGCCGCCGAACGGGCGCTGATAGATCGTGCCGTCTGGATTGCGGTCGAACGGCATGCCGAAGTGCTCAAGCTCGTAGACCGCGTTCGTCGCCTCGCGGCACATGAACTCGATCGCGTCCTGGTCGCCAAGCCAGTCTGAGCCCTTGATCGTGTCATAAAAGTGGTAGTGCCAGTTATCCTCGCTCATGTTGCCGAGCGATGCGCCGATGCCGCCTTGCGCAGCCACCGTGTGCGAGCGGGTCGGGAACACCTTGGAGAGCACGGCGACCGACAAGCCAGCCTTCGCCAGTTGCAGCGACGCGCGCATCCCAGAGCCGCCCGCGCCGACGATCACCACGTCGAACTTGCGACGCGGCAGCGAATTCTTAATTGCAACCATGCTTTAAACTCTCCAGAGAATCTGTGCGGCGTAGCCCGCGCACGCGATGAGCCAGACAATCGTCAGCACCTGCAGCACGAGCCGCACGCCGACCGGCTTCACGTAATCCATCCAGATGTCGCGCACGCCGACCCAGGCGTGGTAGAAAAGCGCGAGCAGCGTGACGAACGTCGCGAGCTTCATCCATTGGATCGAAAAGATCGCCGCCCAGCCGTCATACGAAAAGTTACCGGCCGAGAAGAACCAGACGAGCAGGATGACCGTGTAGATTGCCATGATCGCCGCGGTCGCGCGCTGCGCAATCCAGTCGCGCAGCCCATAGTGAGCGCCGACGACCAGACGCTTCGGACCAATGCGGTGATTCGCTGCCATTTAAAAGACTCCGAACAGTTTGAGCGCGACGGCGATCGTAAGCACCGACGACACCACGAATACGACGATCGACGTTTGCTTGCCGCCCTGCTTCGTGACCGCACGGTGCGTGTCTAGCAGCAAGTGGCGCAGTCCGGCGCAGAAGTGGAACAGGTACGCCCACGACAGCACGAGCACGATGAGTTTGACTAAGGGATAGGAAAAGAAAGCTTTCAGGGACGCAAAGCTGAGCTCCGAAGTCAGGCTCTGCTCAAGCAGGTACAGCGAGAAAGGCAGCAGCAGGAACAGCAGCGCACCGCTGACGCGATGCAGGATGGACACACGGCCCGCGAGCGGTAGTCGGTATGTCAGTATCTGGCCGATACTGATGTTCCGGTACTCCGGTCTTGGTTTTTTTACGGCTTCAGCCATTGCTAGACCCCAAGTTGAGACACCAACCCGTAATTTTAACGCCTTTTCTTTTCGCAATGCATCGCAACAATGTTGCGCCGGCGTTCTTTCGGGCGCCAGTGTTGCAAGATTGCTTTGCCTTATACGCAACAATAGGGGTTGCACAACGCGCGCGGCGCGCGCCAGACTGGACTGCCGCGCGTCGGTGCCATCGTCTTTTTCTATCAGCTCAAATCGTTTTGGTAATGGTATCCGGCCGTCACGTACCAGCCGCGCCGCACTTCGACCGGTCGATCACCGTACGTGTACGATACGCGATCGACCGACAGCAGCGGATAACCGGGTGCGACACCCAACAGCGCGGCCACCGCCGCGTCGGCGGCCACCGCGCGGATCTTCTCG
The DNA here is from genome assembly GCF_021498065.1 of Mycetohabitans sp. B3. Lineage (NCBI taxonomy): Bacteria > Pseudomonadati > Pseudomonadota > Betaproteobacteria > Burkholderiales > Burkholderiaceae > Mycetohabitans > Mycetohabitans sp. B3. The sequence goes on from NZ_JAHLKN010000032.1 coordinate 36,079, forward strand.
GACGCGCGGATCATTCGCGTACCGAACTCCGTCTCGAACATCGCATACAGCGGCCCCTTATACTCGGACAGCCGCTCCAGCGTGAGCCCGCGAAACATCGCACCGGGCAGCCAGATTTCGTCGAGCACCGTCGGCTTGGCCTCGAACTCAAGCACGCGCTTGACCAGCACCGCGGGGTCCGCGGGCTTGAGTTCCAGCTGCCGTGCGATCTCCGCCGGTGCACGCAAGCGCCGTACCTCCAACAGGCGGCTCTCGTGCGGCTGCAACTCGCCCTGGTCGGGCAACAGCCGCAGGAAACGGAACTGCACGCGGTCCTCGTGGTGGGTCGCCACGAACGTACCCTTACCCTGGCGGCGCACAAGCAGATTGCCGGCGGCCAACTCGTCGATCGCCTTGCGCACAGTGCCCTGGCTGACTTTGTAGCGTGCAGCTAATTCCACCTCGCTCGGGATCATCTCGCCCGGCTTCCACTCGCCCGACTCCAGGCTTTGCGTGATCAGCGCCTTGATCTGTTGATAAAGCGGGCTGAATGTGGGCGACGGCGCGCCCGCGGCCAGGCCGCGCTCGGTGCCGTCCGTCATGTTGCCCGGGCTCGCGTGGATCGAATTCATGGCGCTATTTCATCATGAAGGTCGCCACACCGTCCATCTTTTTTCGCCCTATTCATCTGTCTTATATAAGATATAAGATACGGTTGACTTTACCCCCTTTGGCTCCTAAACTTCGTTGCTATGCAATGCTTTACGGCGTATCGTGCCGGATCGGTGCGCGATACACCGCGCAATACGGAAAGACCGAAATTTACCGGCACGCCCCGTTTAGCCGCGTGCGCGAGCACCGCATCCCAGCAGGTGGTTCGCCCATGCGGCAAACGAGACCGCGCTTCACCAACGCGCGACGAACGTCAGCCCGGGCATGCTGCAAAGAGCCACGCGGCGCGCTTAAAATGGCGTTCTTTGTTGCGTTCAACGTCTCGTCCTCCTGGAGATTTATCAATGGCTAAGCCCGCTCAGCGCGTTGCCGTCACTGGCGCCGCAGGTCAAATTGGTTACTCGCTGCTATTTCGCATCGCTAATGGCGACCTACTTGGCAAAGACCAACCCGTCATTCTGCAACTGCTCGATTTGCCGCAGGCGCAAGCCGCCGTCAAGGGCGTGGTGATGGAGCTCGAGGACTGCGCCTTCCCGCTGCTGTCCGACGTGGTCGTCACCGACGATCCGAAAGTTGCATTCAAGGATGCCGACGTTGCGCTGCTGGTCGGCGCCCGCCCCCGTTCCAAGGGCATGGAACGCAAGGACTTGCTGTCGGCCAACGCCGAGATCTTTACGGTGCAGGGTCGCGCGCTCAATGAGGTCGCTAGCCGCGATGTGAAGGTGCTGGTGGTGGGCAACCCGGCCAACACCAACGCCTATATTGCGATGAAGTCGGCACCGGACCTACCCAAGAAGAACTTTACCGCGATGCTGCGCCTGGACCACAACCGCGCGCTGTCGCAATTGGCCGCTAAGGCGGGCAAGCCGGTCGCCTCAATCGAGAAGCTCGTGGTATGGGGTAACCACTCGCCGACGATGTACCCGGATTTCCGCTTCGCAACGGTTGAGGGCCAGTCACTAACCCAACTGATCAACGACGACGAATGGAACCGCAACGTGTTCATCCCGACGGTGGGCAAGCGCGGCGCGGCGATCATCGAGGCCCGTGGACTGTCGTCGGCCGCGTCCGCAGCCAATGCGGCAATCGACCATGTGCGCGACTGGGTGCTCGGCTCCAACGGCAAGTGGGTCACGATGGGCGTGCCGTCCGACGGCTCGTACGGCATCCCGGAAGACATCGTCTATGGCGTGCCAGTGATCACCGAGAACGGCGAGTACAAGCGCGTCGAGGGTCTGGAGATCGATGCGTTCTCGCGCGAGAAGATGGACGCCACGCTCAGCGAGCTGCTCGAGGAGCGTGACGGCGTGCAACACCTGCTCGGCTGAGCCGGCACGCGCTTCACGCCGACAATGCGCGCCTTGACGCCTGCCGATGTCCTGTTCGATGGCGAAGTGCCGCCCGCGCTGCTGCCCGCGTGCGATCATTACGCGGGCAGTGAGAAGCTGATGCGCAAGTCGCTCGAGCTGCAGCAGCGGCTCGGACCGGTGTTCGACATCACGCTCGATTGCGAAGACGGCGCGCAGGTCGGACGTGAGGCCGAGCACGCGGCGCTGGTCGCCTCGCTATTGCACGGCGAGGCCAATCACTTTGGCCGCGTCGGCGTGCGCATCCACGCGTACGATCATCCGCATTGGCGCGACGACGTGCGCATCGTGCTACATGCACCACGGCGCTCGCCCGCGTACATCATGTTGCCGAAGGTGCGTGGGCTACACGAGGCGGCCGAGCAGTGCGCATTCATCGACGCGGTGCGCCGCGAGACGGGTCTGCCCGCCCCCATCCCGGTTCATTTGCTCATCGAGACGCATGCCGCGCTCGACGCGGTATTTTCACTGGCCGCGCTGCCAGCCGTGCAATCGCTGTCGTTCGGCCTGATGGATTTCGTCTCCGCGCATCACGGCGCAGTTCCTGACGCCGCGATGCGCTCGCCGGGGCAATTCGACCATCCGCTGGTGCGCCGCGCCAAGCTCGAGATTGCCGCGGCCTGCCATGCGCACGGCAAGGTGCCGTCACACAACGTGACGACCGATGTTCGCGACGCGCAACGCGTCGCGCAGGATGCCACGCGAGCCCGCGACGAATTCGGTTACACGCGGATGTGGAGCATCCATCCGGCGCAAATCGAGCCGATCGTCGCCGCCTTCGCGCCGCGCGACGACGAATTGGCGCTTGCCACCGACATCCTGCGTGCCGCACAGCAGGCGCAATGGGGACCCATTCGCCACCGCGACACGCTGCACGACCGCGCGAGCTACCGCTACTACTGGTGCGTGCTGCGCCGTGCGCAAGCGTCCGGTCGGCCGCTTGCGAGCGACGTTGCAGCCTGGTTCACGCCTGCTGGGGACACCGTGTCGGATGCCGCCGCGGCGAATCGCGCCGCAACGGCAAACCCAATATCTGCCCCCTTGTTAAGTAGGCGAGAATAACGTCCGGCCAACAGCGCGCGCCGCCCGCACGCCCGGTTGACGCCCATTTTTCGAGGTATGGATACAGATGAAGACACTCGCTATCGCCACCGCCATCGGCGTGCTCTGCGCCACGCTGTTCGTCACTGCCGACGCGTGCGCCGCCACGGCCGCCGTAACCGGCGCCAGTTCCGCGTCCGTCAAATCCGGCACAAAGAAACCCGAGCCAAGCCATCGATTGTTCAAGAAGCGCGTCGCCAAGAAGGCCGCCGCAAAAACGATCGCCGATCCGGTGCCGGAAGGCGCGACAAAATGGGGCTGCGCGGAAAACAGCGAGTTTTTCGTGAGTGGCGACATGAAGCGCGACCAGATTGTCACCGTGCATTGGGCAGGCAAGAATTACAAGCTGCCGCGCGAGCAGACGACCACCGGCGCCGATCGCTTCCACGACGCAGCGACAGGACTGGATCTGATCGTGATTCCGACCAAGGCGATGCTGTTCTCCGACAAGAATAGCTCTCGACTGGCCGACGAATGTAAGACGCCCGCAATGGTCGCCGGTGCGCCGGCGCCGATCCAGACCGAGGCGCTCAAGCAGCGTCCGGGTCTGTTGCAAGGTAACTGAGCGACACCCGGCCGTATACCAGGGCCCCCGCCATGTCTGCACCGACCTCGAACGTGCGCCCCGAACCGGATTCCATGCTGGTCGCCAGCATCGACTACGTGCAGCACTGCCGCGTCGACAGTGCGCTCGCGCTAGAGACGGTGTGCTACTGTCTGCTCGACACGCTTGGTTGTGGGCTACAGGCGCTGTCCTACCCGGCCTGCACGAAGCTGCTCGGCCGGCTTGAGGCGGCTGACTATGAGGACGAAGTCGCACGCGACGCGCGCATCGACGCGCTAACCGTCGAATTGGACGACGGCACGAAATTCGACGAGGTGGTGGTTGAGTACCCGATCGGGCACCCGCGCCACCGCGCCGACGGCATCTCGTTGCTGGTTGATAAGTTCCGCGCGAATCTTGCGCGTCGCTTCGCCGACAAGCAGCGCAACGCCATTGTTGACGTCTCGCTGGAGCCGGCCCGCCTCGAGGGGCGATGCCCGTCAACGAGTATGTCGATTTGTACGTGATTTGACTGAACCCACGCGTATCAACCCAAGGGAAACACCATGGCCCACAATCTCCACAAAACGCTTAAGGAATTCGACAGCGGCTCAGGCAAGGGTAAATACTACTCGTTGCCGCAGCTCGGCAAAGCCCTCGGCATTCAGATCGACCGCCTGCCCGTGTCGATTCGTATCGTGCTCGAATCCGTGCTGCGCAATTACGATGGCAAGAAGATCAGCGAGGAGCACGTCGAGCAGTTGGCGAAGTGGCAGCCCAACGCCGCGCGCACCGACGAGATCCCGTTTGTTGTGTCGCGCGTTGTGTTGCAAGACTTCACTGGCGTGCCGCTACTGGCCGACATCGCGGCAATGCGCGGCGTCGCGCAGCGCGCCGGCAAGAATCCGAAGCGCATTGAGCCGTTAGTGCCGGTCGACCTAGTCGTGGACCACTCGGTGCAGATTGACTACTTCCGGCAGAAGGATGCACTGGACCTGAACATGAAGTTGGAGTTCGAGCGCAATAAGGAGCGCTACCAGTTCATGAAATGGGGCATGCAGGCATTCGACACGTTCAAGGTCGTGCCACCGGGCGTAGGCATCGTGCACCAGGTGAACCTGGAATACTTGGCGCGTGGCGTGCACAAAAAGAGCGTGGACGGCGGCATGATCTACTATCCCGACACGTTGGTGGGCACCGACAGCCATACGACGATGATCAACGGCATTGGCGTGGTCGGCTGGGGCGTGGGTGGCATCGAGGCGGAGGCGGGCATGCTCGGCCAGCCGGTGTATTTCCTGACGCCTGACGTGATCGGCGTCGAACTCAAGGGCCGGCTGCGCGAAGGCGTGACCGCGACGGACCTGGTGCTGACGATCACTGAGATGCTGCGTAAGGAGAAGGTGGTCGGCAAGTTCGTCGAATTCTTTGGTGAAGGTACCGCATCGCTGACGCTGCCGGACCGTGCCACAATCGGCAACATGGCGCCAGAATATGGCGCAACGATGGGCTTTTTCCCGGTTGACGACAAGACGATCGACTACTTCAAGGGCACGGGCCGCACGAAGGAGGAAATCGCCGCGTTCGAGAACTACTTCAAAGCGCAGGGCCTGTATGGCATCCCAGGCGCCGGCCAGATCGACTACACGAAGACGCTGACGCTAGACTTGAGCACGGTCGCGCCGTCGCTTGCCGGTCCGAAGCGCCCACAGGACCGGATTGAGATCGGCAACGTGAAAAGCACGTTCGCTGACTTGTTCTCGCTGCCGGTCGCGCAAAACGGCTTCGCAAAGAAAGCCGACGACCTGGGCAAGGTATATAAGACCACCGATGGCGTCGAGTTGAAAAACGGCGACGTGCTGATCGCCGCGATCACTTCGTGCACGAACACATCGAACCCGAGCGTGCTGATCGCCGCCGGCCTACTCGCGAAGAAGGCCGTTGACGCGGGCCTCACGGTGGCCCCGCACATCAAGACGTCGCTCGCGCCGGGGTCGCGGATCGTCACAGCGTACCTGAGCGCCACCGGCCTGCTGCCGTACCTGGAGAAGCTCGGCTTCACGGTCGCAGCGTACGGCTGCACGACCTGTATCGGCAACGCCGGTGACCTAACTCCGCCGCTCAATGATGCAATCGTCAAGCATGACGTAGTCGCCGCCGCGGTGCTATCAGGCAACCGTAACTTCGAGGCGCGGATCCACCCGAACATCCGCGCGAACTTCCTCGCGTCGCCGCCGCTGGTGGTCGCGTACGCGATCGCTGGCACGATCACACGCGACCTGATGACCGAGCCGGTCGGCAAAGGCAAGGGCGGCCGCGACATCTACCTGGGCGACATCTGGCCGTCCAGTGATGAAGTCAACCAGCTACTCAAGTACGCGTTGGACGCGAAAAAGTTCAAGGAGAACTACTCGCAGTTGACCAAGCAAGGCGACTTGTGGAGTCAGATCGAGGGCGCCGAGGGTCAGGTCTATGACTGGCCGAAGTCGACCTATATCGCCGAGCCACCGTTCTTCGGCGAGCATTTCTCGATGCAGTCGGCCCAGTCGATCACGCCGGTCAAGAACGCCCGGGCACTGGGCATCTTCGGCGACTCGGTGACGACCGACCACATTAGCCCGGCCGGATCAATCAAGGAAGACTCGCCGGCCGGCCGCTGGTTGAAGGAGAACGGCGTGCAGAAGGCCGACTTTAACAGCTACGGCTCGCGGCGCGGCAACCACGACGTGATGATGCGCGGCACGTTCGCCAACGTGCGGATCAAGAACCTGATGATTCCCGCCAAGCCGGACGGCTCGCGGGTGGAAGGCGGCCTGACCATTCACCAGCCGAGCGGCGAACAGACGTCGATTTATGACGCCGCGATGCAGTACATCGCCGAAGGCACGCCAACCATCGTATTCGCCGGCGAAGAGTACGGCACCGGCTCATCGCGTGACTGGGCGGCCAAGGGCACGTACCTGCTCGGCGTGAAGGCGGTCGTGGCGCGCAGCTTCGAGCGCATCCACCGCTCGAACCTGGTGGGCATGGGCGTGCTACCGCTGCAGTTCATCAATGAGGACAGCGTGCAGTCGCTCGGCATCACCGGCGAGGAGACCTACGACATTGAGGGCCTGACGGATGAGTTCAAGCCGCAACAGGAAGTCACGCTGGTCGTCCGCGGCAAAAACGGCGTGAAGAAGGTGCCGGTGCTGCTGCGCATCGACACGCCGATCGAGGTCGACTACTACAAGCACGGCGGGATTCTGCCGTTCGTACTGCGCCAGTTGCTGACCGCATAACGCACGCCGTTGCAGACACCGCACCGGATCTGCTGTACCGGTGCAGCAATGGAAAAGCCCTACGCCACTGCACCCCAAAGGTCGGATCGGCGTCCAACTTTTGGGTGCAGTTCAACGGCGTCGGGCTTTTTTGACTTCGCGCGCGTCAGGCTTGACTTCGCGCACGTCAGGCGGCGACCGGCGACACGATGATTTTGACGTTCGCGTCCTTATTGTTGACCAACTCCTCGAATCCTTTGCTCACGATGTCAGACAGCGCGATGCGACCGGTAATCAGCGGCTGCACGTCGATGCGCCCATCCGCAACATAGCGGATCACATCGGCGAATTCACCATTGTAGGCTAGCGAGCCGATGACTTCCTTCTCGGTCGAGACGAGCTCAAAGAAATTGAACTCGCTCGACTCTTCAAAGATACCGACCATCACGCACTTGCCGGCCTTGCGGATCAAGTCGATCGCCAGCTTGGCCGTGGTGCGATGGCCGATGCACTCGAACGACACGTCCGCGCCATAGCCACCGGTCAACGCGCGCACCTGTTCAATCGCGTCACCCTGGGTCGGGTCGATCACCGTCGTAGCGCCGACCTCCAGCGCCTTCTTCTTACGCGCGGCGGACATTTCGAGCGCGATGATACGGCCAGCGCCAGCGGCCTTGGCGGACATGATCGTGCACAACCCGATGGTACCGGCACCTACCACCACCACGGTCTGCCCGACGATGCTACCCGCCTTCTTCACCGCGTGTAGCCCAACGGCGAGCGGCTCAATTAGCGCACCAGCCTCGGTCGGAAAATCATCCGGCAGTTTGTAAAGTAGCTCCGCCGGCACATTCACGTACTCGGCGAACGCCCCATTGTTCATCAGGCCGGTGAACGCTAGGTTTTCACAAATGTTATACAGGCCATGCTTGCAGTAATAGCACGTGCCGCAGTGCTGGCATGCATCCGCTGTGATCCGCTCGCCGACGCAAAAACCGCTTACGCCAGCGCCGATGTCGGCGATCTCACCACTGAATTCATGCCCGAGGATGCACTGGCCTTTCAGCCCAGTAAGCGGGTGAGGACGCTCGACCGGGATGAACACTGGTCCCGCCACATATTCATGCAGGTCAGAGCCGCAGATACCGCACCAGTGCACCCGGATCTTGACCCATCCTGGCGGAGGGGCATCGGGAACCCGCACCTGCTCGACGCGAATGTCCTTGCGGCCGCGCCAAACGGCGGCTTTCATGCTGGGTTGCTGTAAGGGAGTTGTGTCGTTCACGATTGTGCCTCCATCCTAGTTGTTCGATGCCAAATCAACGAATGGGCCAGCCGGGCACCACGCGTACCTGCGGCTTGCGTGCCTGTATGCCTGTGTGTCCGTGTGCTATATGCTTTATGCCTGCGTACCGGGGGCTTGGCTCGCCGCGTCCGCTATACCTGCATGCTTGCACGGGAGCCGTTTTGCACGGCGGCCGTTACTTACGCGACCGTCGTTACTTGCGCGCTGGTATGCCCATGCAGGAACGGTGCCAGCCGGCGGACCTGCGGCAGGTTCGTTCACGGGCGGCACGATGTGGCAGCGCAACAGGCTCGTAAAATCCACTACATCGATGCGCTCCTGAATTCGCGAGGGCTGTAGCGCTGCACTGCACAACGCAACCCGGCCGAACGCGGACTGGTCGCCGGTGACCTGCGCCGAGACGCGGCGTCACAGCGCACGTGAGACCGTCGTCTCTGCTGTCTTTCCGTGCTTGTTTGGCCTTCCTGGCGGCCAAAGCCCGCGGCAGCATACCCGTGAGACGCGTGTATCACGCAAGTGCATCGCAACTTCGACACGACGCAGTCCTGCTGCGGCAGCAAACGCGCCATTGCACGAAAGCCCGCCTCCATGGACGACGGAAAATGTACCGTCAGCCTCGATCCGGACTAAAATGTAAGGTTCTTTGCACCTGAATTGGCACACCATGCGCTCGCGTATCGCTAAACGTCTCCCACCCGACGCCGACAAGCTGGTCGGTCTGTCGCTCGCGCTTTTCGCGTCCGGCAGCCGCATCGAAGACCGCTTCTGGGAAGCAAAGCTCGATGCGCTCATCGAAAAAGTGATCCGCAATGGCAACCAGACGACACTGGATGCCGCTTTAGACCATTTGCAGCAAAAACATACGGACGCCTATGGTGCCCTCGCCGACATGGCCGAGACCCATAGCGAATCGTTCCGCATCGAGCACGAGGGTCAACCGTACGATGTACTGCTGATCGCGGCACCAGTGCTCGCATGGACGCGTTACATGATCCCGTCCGGCCCGCTGAAAGGCGACGTCGTCGATGCGCTGCGTGCGCAGTTGCAAGCGCACATCTTCGCGGCACGGGCGCGCGTCGCGTTAGCGCCGTATCTGTACAGCATCGACCAGTTACCACGCCATCACGTCGAGACGTTCCGGCTCGCGCAGCAACTTGGCCAAGCGGCGCTGGTCGGCGGCACGATCAAGCTAAATTTCGGCGATCTTCCTGAAACATCACCAATCCTCGCCGATCCACGCTTTCTGCTGTCTGTGGTCGCCGTGCCGGCCGGCGAGCCGCTGTTTCGCTGGCAGGAGGAGGAGAACGGCGCACGCGTTGAGCGCGGACAGTGCCTGGAACAATGGCGTGCGCAGGGCGGCGCGAACTTGTCGGGTGTGCTGCCCGGCTGCGAATTCGACTGCCTGCTGCCGGACGCGTATTACTCGGCCTGCCGCGACGCGGATGAGCAAATCCGCCCGCATACCGTGCGCACTGCAGTCAGGTATCTGGGCGACACGATCGGTGCCAAACCGGATGGACTACGTGCGGTTGTCGCCGGTTTCGGCGAACGGCGCGTAGATGAATATCGGATCGCCTTCACCCGGCGCGGCAGCAACGACGTGATCTACGGCGTGGTATGGCCGCTGTACGGCCGCGAGAACGGCGATCTCGGCCCAGATGACGACGTGCCGCCCGACGAAGATCCGGCCGGTGGCATGCTCGACGATGTCATCGGACTGCTCAAGGAAATTGGTGTCACTGATATCCGTCGTCACGCGGCACGATTCGAACCGGAGTACTGCGACGACTGTGGCGTGCCACTGTATGCTGACCCACTCGGTGAGATCGTGCATGCCGAAATGCCTGAGGATGCCGAACCAGCGCAACCTCACTTCCACTAAGACCCGCGCTTTTCCCACCCGCCACGTGCGTCGCGTCATCGGCCGAAGAGCCGTCAAGACGCGTTCCGACTGGCCTTTCGGCTAATGCCGGCCCACTGCTTGTTCTTGCCATCATTGATCTCTGATGTCCGCCGCGCTGGCCAACGCGGCGGCGCGGTTGTGTGGACTCAGTCAGGGAGAAGTGGTCATGAAAGTCTGCTTGCTGAATGAGCAAGCCGAGAGGCGCGAAGGGCTAAAAACATTGCTGCGCCAGATTAATCGACATGCATCATTCTACGATGCGCGTGACTGGCGACAAGCGCAGCGCGTCCTGCAACATGCCTGCCCAGACATGCTCGTCATCGACTGGCAGGATGGGATGAGTGTGCAGGATATCTTCGATCTCCGGCGCCATTATCCCAACCTGCCGATTGCGGCGTTGGTCGATGATGCCAGCCCAACGCGGGTCAAGTCGCTGGTCGACGCCGGCGTGCTCGGCGTTGTGCCGCGGCACCTCAATCCGCGTCTTATCGTTCGCGCGTTCGAGATCGTGCTGCTCGGCGGGCACTACGTGCCGCCCAGTGGACTGAATCTGCACACGCCCACCGTCGTGCCAATCAACGCGTACGGGGACAGTTCGCTGAACCGAGCAGCCTGCCGGCGCCAAAGTGCGTCGTCTGGCCTACTGTCGCCGCGCCAAGAGCAAATCCTGCGGCTTGTGCACATGGGTGCGACCAACAAAAGCATCGCACGCGCGCTGGGCATCAGTGAAGGAACGGTCAAGATCCATCTCGGCGCGATCTTCGAGAAGCTTGGCGCCACCAATCGCGCGGCCGCGGTGGCGATCTACAATGGTTGGCAGACTGGCGCACTGGAAGTGCTACGCGATGCGACCCAGCAGGCACGGCAACCGGTCTATGGTGAGGCTGGGCCGACGCCGCTGCGTGCGGCCACCCGCGAGCACCGGCGGCGCGACGCAGCCAATGGGCGCGACCAAGCGATACTGCAAGCCGCGGAGCCAGACGGCGTGCCATACAAGGTCGTTCCACGCAAGCGTCGTTGAATCGCAACGCCGTGCGCGGGCATGCGATTTGCTTCCACCACCGGGAGCCGCGCAGCGAGTAATATGTGTGATATGGGATTCCTCTACACGTCGTTACCATGGTGGTTGGCGATAGGTGGCAACCTTGCCGCCGTGGCTTTGCTTGTGCTCGCGGCATGGAAGAAGCCCTTCGCGCGGTTGCGCGACGATACGCTGCAGCACCTGTGGCTTGGCATGACCGTGGCGATCGCGGTCATGTGGGCCACCAACGCATGGCTGAACGATGGCCCGGTGATGCATCTGCTTGGCGCGACATTGATGGTCACGCTGTTCGGCTGGTCGCTCGCGTTGGTGTCGATGGCAGCCATATGCGCGCTGGTGGCCGCGATTTTCAGCGTACCGTGGGATGGCGTGGGTCTGACCTTTGTCATATTTGGGGCAGTGCCGGTCTTTGTCTCGACGCTGCTACAGCGGGTTATTGCCGCATGGTTACCGCGAAACTTGTTGATGTTCATCTTCGGCCACGGCTTCGTGACCGCCGCGCTAGCGCTGGTTGCCGCCTGTGCCGGTGCACTAGGCCTATACCTGGTGCTGGCCCACGGTGATACGGCCGTGATCCCGCCCGGCTACGGGATGGCCGTCGGCATGCTCGCCTCCGGCGAAGCGTGGTTCTGTGGCATGCTAACCGCGCTGTTCGCCGTCTATCGCCCGGCGTGGGTCACCACGTACGATGTACGCCGCTACCGGTTCGATCGCCGCCACATGGACCGGGGCCCGCGCGCCTGACTCAGCAGCCTGGCGGTCCACTATGTCGTGTGCAACAGTTGCCGCGCGCTACGCCGGCCGGCCGCAGTACCTCCTCTGTTTTGCGTTAAGATAGAACGCTAGCTCAACCGCGGGCCTCTGAGTGTATCCAAGTCCGGACTCGACATCGCGTGCGAATCCACTTGCGCACATCCTCTCACTTCGACCGCGGCTTTTTTTCACGGCACCTAGCAACAGGATTAGATGGATCGTCATTCTACGTCGCGCCCGATGCAACGACTGATCGGCGCCATGGCCTCATGCGCGCTCGTGGCCATGGCAATCGCCATTCCCACGATGGCCTGCGCCGACCAAGTCGAACACCACAACGAGCTAGTCTACCAATTCATCACGCAAATGAGAGCCAATCCGCTAGTCGCGGACTGCGCGGCGCACGCCGACTTTATCGTCGGCACATCGAGCGCGTTTGACCACGTCGAATTTCCACACAGCTCGTTCGATCCCGCGCACGCCGAAGTCAAGCCATGGAAAGGCTCGTTCGACCAGGGCAAGCAACGGATCAAGGTCGATTCGATCGTCACCGTCCAAGGGGTCGGCATGCGCAAGGATGGTTCAACGAAGCCCGACGCGCTGAAATTCCGCTGCGGCTACGTCGACGCGAAAATGCTCGCCTTTAGTTGGAATGATCCGGTCGCGCCGTTTAAGCGCGCTGCGCCGAGTCGCCAGGCCGGCAAGGCCAAAAAGGCGTTGCGCGGCTCGGGCCGCAAAAGTCCAGCGAAGGCGGCAGGCAAAGGCACCGGCAAGAAAGGCCGGCGGCGCTGAGCCCACCATGCACGCGCCTGCGTGTGACAAACGCTGCGCACACAATGCCGCAGTGCGTCACATCGCGTCGAGTTGCCAACCGATGGCCTGCAGCATCGCCGCACCCAGCGACGCACTGCGCGCGCCGTTCCAGCCGACGTGCGGGTCAGGCAAGTTCGCATCGTCCTTAAATGGCATTTCAAGCGTGAGCGACAGGCACTTAAAGGTGTGGCCGATATACTTGGAGGCGAGCTGGAGCGCATCCTGCTGGTAACGCCCGGACTCGTATCCGTGCTCATCCTGGAAGTGCGCGCTGGCGCGCTTGAAATGGCGGATGAATTCGTCTTGCACACGACGTTGCGCGTGAGAGAAATCGGGCAGCATTTCCGAGCCGGCGACGAAGACGTATGGCAGCGTTTCATCGCCATGGATATCGAAGAACATGTCGCAACCGCTCGCATGGATAGCGTCGCGTACGGCCAGCACTTCGGGGCTGCGATGCGGGTCCGGCTGCAACCATTCCCGGTTCAGGTTCGCGCCAGCGGCATTGGTGCGCAAGTTACCCAGCGCGCTGCCATCCGGGTTCATGTTCGGTACCACGTGAAAGACCGCACGTTCGAGCACGATGCGGCCCAGCGGGTCGCCCCGCCAATCGCCAAGGCCGCACAAGCGCCTGAGCAGACCCTCGACGAACCACTGCGCCATCGTCTCGCCCGGATGCTGCCTTGCGATGATCCAGATGTTGCGCTTGTGCGGCGCCGGTTCGCCAACGGTCAGCAGATCCAGCGCACGCGCCTGCACGGTACGGGTCAGTTCGGTCAAGCGCACGCCAGGCTGCTGGACCAGCGTGTCGACCAACTGTGCATGTCGCGCATACGGATACGGTTCGAAATACGCGTAATAGATCCGGTCGTGCGCCGGCCGATGACAGATGCGCAGCACCTGACCGTCATACGTGGTGGGCACCCGGAACCAGTCGATGCCATCATAACTCGCGGCAGCCTGATAACCGTGCCATCCATCCGGAAAAGCACTGTGCGACGCGTTCTCGAACGTGATCGTGCAGCCCACGTCTTTCGCACCGCTCAGCGAGAAATAGAACCACTGCGCAAACGCCGCTTGGGTGTCGGCGCGCAACCGCAATCGAATGTCGTCCGCGCGCTCGCACGATACGACATCAATTGCCCCTGAATCGAATTGACTACTGATGTGAATGCTCATGGGTCGGATCCGCAACGAATGGAGTCAAGTGGCCTGCTTGCGACGAAATACATAGGTCGAATCGTTCGACGCCTTCGCATCGAACCGGTAGCCGTCGGCGTCGAACGCGATGAGCCTAGCCGGCTCGTCGATCCGGTTCACGACTGCAAAGCGGGCGAACGCGCCACGCGCACGCTTGGCGTAGAAGCTGATGATTTTGTATTGACCGTTTTTCCAGTCCTCGAACACTGGGGTGATCACCGGTGCGTCAAGCTGGCGCGGCCTGACCGAACGGAAATACTCGTCCGACGCGCAATTGATCAATACCCGCGCGCCACCTGCGCGCTTGAGCTGTGCGCTCAGCGCAGCGGTAATCTTGTCGCCCCAGAATGCGTACAGATCCTTGCCGCGCGGGTTGGCAAGCCGCGTACCCATTTCGAGCCGGTACGGCAGCATTAGATCAAGCGGACGCAGCACCCCATATAAGCCGGAGAGCACGCGTATATGGCGTTGCGCATAATCCAGATCGGCGGCAGACAAGGACCGCGCGTCGAACCCATCGTAGACATCGCCATTGAACGCGAGCATCGCCTGCTTGGCATGCGGTGGCGCGAACCGCGCGGCAGACCAGTCGCCGTACCGCGTATAGTTCAAGCGCGCGAGCGGATCGGAAAGACGCATCAATGTGCCGATTTGCTGCGGCGAGAACGTGCGCAACTGCGTAATCAACTCGGCCGAGTCGTCAAGGAACGCCGGTAGCGTATGCTTGCGTACATGGGGCGGTGTGTCATAGTCCAGTGACTTGGCGGGCGACAAAACGATTATCATGGAAGGCTGACTGAAAAAAGGCATCGCGCGGCGTGATTGGCCGCAAGCGTTGCCATTGTATCGACAATGACGCCCTCCCGTTCCGCCCCGCCGCTGCCGGCCGACCCTGTCGCACCATCGAGCGCCCCTGCGGCTGCCTTCGTCCGTCCACGGGTGGTACTCGACACGAACGTGTGGATCGACATCCTAGTATTCGACGATCCCGCGACCCGCCTGATTGCAATAGCGCTGCAGGACGGCAGCCTCGACGCGGTGCAGAACGACCGCTGCCTCAACGAGCTGCAGCGCGTGCTCGACTACCCGCAGTTCGTACGCTACGCAATCGATAAGCCGGCGGCACTCGCGCGGCTCGCCCGGCTGTGTGTGCGCGTAGCACCGGCGCTGCGCACGAAGGGCGGCACTGCAATGTCTGTACCGGAGGCAGGCGCGAATGCGAGCGCAAGTGCGCGCGCAGCCGGCGCCGCACCGCGCGCACTACCGCTGTGCCGAGACCGCGACGACCAAAAGTTCCTCGAATTAGCGTATGACGCAGCCGCACAGTGGTTGGTCACCAAGGACAGGGCGCTGTTAAAGATGGCGCGCCGGATGGCGCGCGAGTTCGACTTGCGCATTGTGCAGCCGGCCCAGTTCGTCGCCGCCGCAGGCCTTGCCCAGTCGGCGGCGGGCGACGCAATGCACGAGCCTACCGTACAATAGGCCTGCTGGCATCGATCATCCGGTCGCACGGCTCCCCCTATCGACACAACGCTTATGCCATGAACGCCTCGCATCGCCCGCCCGATACGTCGCCCCGCGTGCCCTCCTTCCCATCGCGGTTGCCGCAAGTCGGCACGACGATCTTTACGGTGATGAGCGCGCTCGCGTCCGAGGCCAACGCCGTCAACCTGGGTCAGGGGTTTCCAGATTTCGACTGCGACCCGACAATTATCGATGCGGTCGCGCAGGCGATGCGTGACGGCTTCAACCAGTACCCGCCGATGGCCGGTCTTGCGTCGCTGCGCAATGCGATTGCCGCAAAGATCGAGCAGCTGTACGGCCATCGTTACGATGCGGCCAGCGAAATCACCATCACCGCGGGCGCAACGCAAGCGTTGCTCACTGCCGTGCTGTGCTGTGTGCAGCCGGGCGACGAGGTCATCGTGATCGAGCCTTACTACGACAGCTACTTGCCGGCAATTGAGCTGGCGGGTGGCAAACCCGTGTTCGTGACGCTGGACGCACCCGATTATCGGATTGCGTTCGACCAACTCGCCGCGGCGATCACGCCGAAGACCCGGCTGATCATCGTGAACACGCCGCACAACCCAACCGGCACGATCTGGCGCGACAGCGACATGCGGGCGCTGCAGGACATCGTGCGCGGCACGGACATCCTAGTGCTGTCTGACGAGGTCTATGAGCATATGGTGTTTGACGGCGCCCGCCACGAGAGTGTTGCGCGCTATCCGGACCTCGCGGCGCATAGTTTCATCGTATCAAGCTTCGGCAAAACCTATCACGTGACCGGCTGGAAGCTCGGCTACGTCGCCGCGCCGCGCGAATTGAGCGCCGAGTTCCGCAAGGTCCACCAGTTCAACGTGTTCACGGTGAATTCGGCCACCCAGGCAGGCGTCGCCGCGTACATGGCCGACCCAGCGCCCTACCTGACGTTGCCGGCGTTCTACCAGGCCAAGCGCGACTTCTTTCGTGCCGGCCTGGAACGCACGCGTTTTAAGCTATTGCCATGTGAAGGTACGTATTTTCAGTGCGTCGATTATTCGGCAATCTCGGCACTGCCAGAGGCGGAGTTTGCCAGGTGGTTAACCGTCGAGATCGGTGTTGCGGCGATTCCCGTGTCCGCGTTCTATCATCGGGCGCACGACGCCGGCGTCGTGCGCTTTTGCTTTGCCAAACGCGAAACAACGCTGGCAAGCGCGCTCGAGCGCCTTGCCGCGCTGTAGCGTGTGGCGCGCGCCCATCTGCGCCACACTGAACGATCCGCACTACCGGCCGTCGCCATGGCTGGCGCGCCGCGCACAACTGGGCCTGTCGCTGCTGCCTGTCGAGAGCGACGCCCCCCAACATGAAGGAATCCACCGATGACCGCCGAATTGCTCGCCACCCGCCGGGATGCGACGCTCGTGCTCACGCTGTCCAACCCGGGCGCACGCAACGCGTTGCATCCTGACATGTACGCCGCCGGCATCGAGGCGCTCGATTCATCCGAGCGCGACCCGGAGATCCGGGTCATCGTGCTGACCGGCGCCGACGATTTCTTCTGCGCGGGCGGCAACCTGCACCGGCTGCTGGAGAATCGGGCGAAGGGCCCATCGGTGCAGGCCGACAGCATCGACCTGCTCGGCGCGTGGATCAGCGCGATCCGCGCCTCACGCAAACCGGTGATCGCCGCGGTCGAAGGGGCAGCGGCCGGCGCAGGTTTCTCGCTCGCGCTCGCCTGCGACCTGCTGGTGGCAGCGGACAACGCAAAATTCGTGATGTCGTATGCGCGTGTCGGACTCACGCCCGATGGCGGCGGCTCATGGTTCCTGTCCCGGGCACTGCCGCGCGCGCTAGCCACCGAAATCATCCTGGAAGGCAAGCCGGTGCCGGCGCCGCGCCTGGCGGCGCTGGGCGTAGTCAACCGGCTCAGCGCAGCAGGCGCAGCGTTGGAGAGCGCACTCGCATGGGCTGACGAGCTGGCGCGGCTGTCGCCAAACGCGGTGGCCCGGATTAAGGCGCTCGTCGACGATGCCCCCAGGCAACCGCTGGCCGAGCAGCTGGTCGCCGAACGGGACCATTTCGTCGCGTCGCTGCATCATCGCGATGGTCTCGAAGGGATCAGCGCGTTCCTGGAAAATCGCGAAGCGCGCTATAAATGACCGCGGGCCTACGCGTACACGTCGGCGCGTACGCTGCGACAGGCCGACGGACCGAATGAAGTCCATCGCAGCAATCGCCCGACTGGAGCTGGCATCGTATCTGAAAGACAAAAACGGCGTCCCGCGTGTAAGCCTGGCCCGTGACGCTGCGATCCAGCCGGTTCTATGCTTAAATAGCATGCACCTCGCAGCCGACGGCGCTCGATGCGCTGCAGGCATCGTGTGAACATTCAACTTTCTACAGGATGGGGCGCCGAAAGCGCGCGCGGGCCGGATCCGCGCACCGGGGACGCGCCTCGATAAGCGGATATGATCGATATTTACAGCTGGGCCACGCCGAACGGCCACAAGGTCCATATCATGCTTGAAGAGCTAGCGCTGCCCTACACCGTCCATGCGGTCGACATCGGCGCAGGCGACCAGTTCAAGCCCGAGTTTCTGGCGATCAGCCCAAACAACAAGATCCCGGCGATCGTCGATCACGAGGGTCCCGGTGGCCAGCCGATCGCGCTGTTCGAATCGGGCGCGATCCTGATCTACCTCGCGGAGAAGACCGGAAAATTTCTGCCAGCCGATCCGGCCCAACGTTATGCGACATTGCAGTGGCTGATGTTTCAGATGGGTGGACTTGGCCCGATGCTCGGACAGGCGCACCACTTCCGGATCTATGCGCCGGAGCAGATCGAATATGCGGTCAATCGCTACACGAACGAAGCGCGACGGCTGTATGGCGTGATGGAGAAACAGCTCGGTAAGCATCCCTATCTGGCCGGTGATGACTACACGATCGCGGACATCGCGGCATTCCCGTGGACGCGCTCGTGGAAGAATCAGGGAATCGATCTCGACAACTTCCCAAACGTGAGCGCATGGCAGCAACGCATTAATGCGCGGCCCGCGGTGCAGCGGGGCGTCGAAGTGCTGGTATCCGCGCGCAAGGCGCTGACCGACGACAAGGCGCGCGAAGTCCTGTTCGGCGCCACGCAGTACGCGCAACGCTAAAGAAACCGAGTCGGCAGGACGGGTACTGAAATCCATGCGCTCGTTTTCTTGCCGCACGCTGTTACGCGCAGCTGAAGCGCCGCCCAGATCATTGGAGCGGCTCTTTCAGCAACGCTGGCAACGGCAACGGCATCACGTCGATGCCTTCGTCCAACAGAGCCCGCGCGTCGTCAAGCGTCGTGACCCCGCGGATGCTGCGGGCCGGCGCCTCGTCATAGTGGATCCGCCGCGCTTCCTCAACGAACTGCTCGCCTACGTCTTCGGTGTGCTCGATCACCTGCCGCATCATCTGCAGCCAACGCGCCTGCAATTCGCCCGCATTCAGCGACTGCCCGCCGACGCCCGGCGCGCCATCGCATTGCGCCGGCGCGGTCGCACCTGACAGGTTCAACCGGGGCGCCGACGGCACGCGCTGCACCGTCTTCGAACCACATATCGGACACTCAACGAAGTGCCTCTCCAGTTGCGACTTGAAGTCCTCAGCCGACTGAAACCAGCCTTCGAACCGGTGCGCGTGCTCGCAGGTTAAATCAAGAACTTTCATACCCATGAAATGTACGATCCAGTGTAGCGCAATCCGCGCGATTTGTGCATGATCGTTCTAAATTATCAGACCGTGGCCGACCATTCTAGCGCGTTTGCGCGTGGCGCAACCTCCCCCGCTCCTTCGGCAACGCATCTCCAGAACGCTTGCTTCGTCTCCAACTGATTGACGCTTGGTCTGCCAGGCGATGACATCATTGGCCGTCCCGTTTGCCTCGAGGCCCAACCCCGTGGTCGTCTCCTATAACACCGCTAATTCGAAGTTGTTGCAACAACCGGTCGAACCTGCTGACGTGCTACCGTGCCGGATGAAACAACAGAGCAACAATTACGGCAATCTGCCATCAAATAATGCTTTATTATCTACAACGAAATTCACGCACGCATCACTTGCCGCCCGTATAGCGCACGTTCCCGCAAAGGGCTATACCACATGCAATTTTTCTATTGCCATTTCCATACAAGTATGCAATCCTGCTCGACGACATAGCTTAAAAACATCATTGCACACTGCGCTGTTAGGGTATTCAACATTACATAGCGATCGTTAAGCACATAGGTCCATTTGGCATGTTGGGTGTGCTTGCTCAGTGAGCAATGCTGAATAAAGATTAAGTTTTGTCTGATACAGAAAATTTTGTGTATTGCAGCAGTACCACTTCAGCCTCCCGGGGTGATCCGATGCTACTACAATGCCATGATAGAAGCAGCGAATACGTGACGCATGTTGGCAAAGCGGCACTACCAACTCGTTACGGAAATTTTGTTGCCCACGCATTTCGTTCGAAAAGCGATGACAATGAGTATCTCGCGCTAGTAATGGGCGATGTTTGCCAGCGTGAATCAGTACTGACACGACTTCACTCTGAGTGCCTTACGGGTGATGTACTAGGATCACTGCGTTGCGATTGTGGCGAACAATTGGACGCTGCACTACGCCATATCGCATCCGAGGGCGTTGGCGCGCTATTGTATCTGCGAGGCCATGAAGGACGCGGCATTGGCTTGTGCAACAAAATTCTTGCATACGGACTCCAGGAACAAGGACGTGACACTGTCGATGCCAATCGCGACCTGGGTTTGCCAGACGACGCGCGCGAGTATGACTGCGCGGCGAGCATCGTGCGCCAACTTGGCATCCTGTCGGTACGGCTGATGAGCAACAACCCGGATAAATTTGAGGCGCTGCAGCGCCATGGCATTCCGGTATGTGAGCGCGTTGACCTCGCGGTTGCATTACGCGAGGAAAATGAGCGTTATATCTGGACCAAGCGTAATCGTTTCGGGCATTATTTCGACGAGAATGAACTTCAGTGCCCGTTGTCATTATAGCCGTTGTCATTATATTTAACTCGGCGCTCACTACAATATATCCACTGCTTTACGTGGTGAGCGCTAATCAAAGCAATCGTTTTTATTTACATGCTTTTATTCAGGCTGCTTATGCTGCAATGCCCACATTTGCGCATATAGGCCGCCTGCATTCAGCAATGTTCTATGGGTGCCGCGTTCAACGATACGGCCTTGATCCATAACAAGGATCTGTTGTGCATGCGTAATTGTTGATAGACGATGCGCAATGATCAGCGTTGTACGATGACGCGCAAGCTGTTTCAACTCGCGCTGAATCGCACGCTCAGCACGTGAATCGAGTGCTGAAGTCGCTTCATCAAAAATTAGAATAGGCGGCTTTTTCAGCAATGTGCGGGCGATTGCGATGCGCTGCTTTTCGCCGCCAGATAATTTCAAACCACGCTCACCCACGATGGTGGCATAGCCAGCAGGCAAGCTTTCAATAAAAGCATGAATATGGGCGGCGCGCGCAGCCGCAATCACCTCTTCTGGCGAAGCAGACAACCGACCATACGCAATATTGTAATAAATTGTGTCACGGAAAAGCACCGTATCTTGCGGCACAATGCCAATGGCCGCGCGCAGCGAATCTTGCGTCACAGCTCGAATATCTTGGCCACCGATCAGAATACGCCCAGCGCCATGGTCCACATCATAAAAGCGGAGCAACAGTCGTGCGAGTGTTGACTTACCTGAGCCGCTATGTCCGACAATTGCAGTCGTCGTGCCCGCCGCAATCGTAAACGTTATATCTCGTAAAATTTGCCGTTGCGGCTCATATGAAAAGCTAACATGCTCGAAGCATACTTCAGCGCTCCGGACAGCAAGCGGAAACGCACCTTGAATGTCGTCAACTTCACGCCTGAGATTTAGCAGCGAAAACATCTGATCCATATCGGTCAGACTTTGCTTCAAAGTTCGATACATATTCCCCAAAAAACTCAGTGGAATATATATCTGCAGCATAAACGTATTAATTAACACAAAGTCGCCCAATGTCAACTGCTTATCCACAACCTGTTGCGTCGCCCTCCATAAAACGGCGATCATGCAGATCGCAATAATCGACTGCTGACCCAAAT
This sequence comes from Mycetohabitans sp. B3, assembly GCF_021498065.1. NCBI lineage: Bacteria > Pseudomonadati > Pseudomonadota > Betaproteobacteria > Burkholderiales > Burkholderiaceae > Mycetohabitans > Mycetohabitans sp. B3. The sequence continues at coordinate 57,643 of NZ_JAHLKN010000032.1, forward strand.
TCATAAACGAAAGCGATCTTTGAGACCGAACCGCCGCATCATGATAAAGCATCATGCCTTCATCATAGCGCTGAATTTCGTGTTGCTCGTTACCAAAGCACTTGACTGTCTCGTAATTAATAAGCGAATCGACCATTAGGGTATTGGAGCGCGAATCAAGCTTATTCATCTCCTGCCTTAAGCGCGTACGCCATTCCGTCACCATCACGGTAAACGTAATGTAAGCCGCAAGCACGAACAGTGTAACAATCGTATAATAGATATCGTAGCGAATAGCAAAGAAAATAAGTACCAACACGACTTCAACACATATTGGTAGAATATTGTAGAGTGAATATGAAACAAGCGTCTTGACGCCACGCGTTCCTCGCTCGATATCGCGTGATAGGCCACCCGTTTGCCGCTCAAGGTGAAAGCACAATGACAGCGTGTGCAAATGCCGGAATACTGCGAGTGCCACTTGTCGCGCCGCGTTGTAAGCTACTTTTCCAAAAATAATTTCACGCAGCTCCGCAAAAAACGAACTGGATAAGCGCACGACCGCATAAGCGACAATAAGAAAACCAACGCCGTGGAACAATGAAAACGACGACCCCTGCACTGCCAACCGGTCAATTTCAGATAGCTGGTCGACAATCGCTTTCATCACAACTGGAACGCCCAGATTAGCGAGTTTTGCGCCAACCAGGCAGGCGAGTGCAAATGCGACGCGCCCTTTATAAACCATCAAATAAGGAAATAGCGCGGCGATTGTCTGCCAGTCACCACGCCGATTCAAAGATACCAAAGGAGAAACAAAAGCCCAAAGGCGGCGCATGCGTAATGGATAGTACATTCTTCGTGATTGGTTCAGCAAGCGTTTGCCGTACTGCATGCCCTTAATCATTTTTTTATTTCTTTATAGCAATCAATCTACTTCGCAAGAAATCGTGGTCAATGTGATTCATGCGGCGCGCTGCTATGCAGCATGGGTCGCCTGTCGATTGTTTCGATAGTGTTCAACGCAAGTCAGCACATGTCGCGCAAGCGCGATACGCTCATCAGGCGTTTTCATGAGCGTCTTGACTTTATCGACTGCCATAAGGTCTGTGCGCAAGAGGTCATGATCGCGTTCATCCGACGGATCAATCACCAAGATATCGAGGAAATCGGCATAAAGAGAAGCAATCGCGCCAACCGAAGCCTTCATCCCCAGTTCATGCATCATCTTAGTCAATGGGCCTTTGACTGCTTCGCCGCCGACGAGCGGTGCAACAGCTAAAACAGGCACATTGCAGGCACGCAGCCTGTCACGCACGCCTGGTAATGCCAGAATCGGTCCAATGCTGACGAAAGGATTAGAAGGACATAAGATCACGCCAGCCAGGTCGGGCGCACTCAGCGCTGCTTCAAATGGCGACGATAACCGTGCCGACGAAGCACCTTCAAAGCGAAAACCCGACACGCGCGGCTCACATCGCCGTTTAACAAAATACGTCTGAAAAGGCAAATCGCCTTCTTCTGTCTCAACGACAGTTCTAACCGGATCGTCAGACATCGGGACGATCGAATGCTTGACACCGAATGCGCTAGCAATGGTCGCAGTTAAATCACATAAGCTGGCACCGCCGTCAAGCAAGCTGCGCCGATAGAGATGAAGCGCAAGGTCCTTGTCACCCAACTGAAACCACACCGGTCCGCCCAAACAAGCCAGTGCTTCTTGCGAAGACCAGCTCTCGTTCGCCCGCCCCCACCCTTTCTTTGCATCCGCCACATCGGCCAGCGTATAGACAACCGTGTCCAGATCGGGACAGACGAGCAAGCCAAGATGCTCAAAATCGTCACCCGTGTTGACAACGATCGTCAACTCGTCCGCAGAAAGCACATGCGCTAGACCATAAGCCAACTTAGCGCCGCCCACCCCGCCGCACAACGCAACATACTTTGCCATTTCCTTCCTATGTAAAGGTCAAGCATTTTTGACTTAAACAGATCACCCTTCCGATCCTGTCAGGCCGAATAGTGTCTGTCTACTTTGATATAGACGTTTGAGCATCTTAGTGAATCCATGATGTGAAGCACTGCGTGAGCGCCATCACAACATCGATTTAGGCAGTCTGCAGGCAAGCCACACCATGAACCCACTGATACAGGCCCGATTATTGTTACGCTTCGTTCAAGACCTGATGGCCGTGCCCACGCACCAAACGTCCGGCCTTCATGAACCGCACAGGTGCCAGCGCAGGAGCAGCATACGAAGCCTGCTGCCGCTCAGTACTGACGTCACGGTAAAGAGGGGTACGCTGCATTGCACGGCGCCCGAGTCTGGCGGCCAGTGCTTCCATGGCAGCAGGCGGCATTTCCTGCCCGTGGGCTGCACCGGCTGCGCGGCTGATCGACTCGTTCATTAGGGTACCGCCCAAATCGTTGGCCCCCGCCTGCAAGCAAAGCTGCGCGCCCTGCTCACCCATTTTCACCCAAGACGTTTGAATATTGTCAATCAGGCCATGAAACGCCAGACGCCCGACTGCATGCATCAAAACGGCTTCTCGCAAAGTCGGCCCCTGACGCGCGCCTTTCTTTTTAAATAACGGCGCTTCTTCATGGACAAAGGGCAATGGAACAAACTCAGTCAGACCGCCTGTATCGCGCTGCAGCTCCGCAAGCCTGAGGATATGTCGTGCCCAGTGCTTATAAGATTCGACATGGCCGAACATGATCGTGCAAGTGGTCCGCAATCCCAACTCGTGTGCCGATCGCACGACTGTCAGCCATTCTTGCGTATTCAGCTTGTCCGGACAGATTTGTCGCCGCACTTCATCGTCCAGAATCTCGGCTGCGGTCCCAGGCAAAGTACTTAACCCGGCATTTTTCAAATCAGACAAAAAAGCGCTGATGGATTTCCCCAGGCTAGTTGCGCCATGCATCACCTCAAGGGGCGAGAAGGCGTGAATATGTATGTCTGGACATTCTGTTTTAGCCGCTTCGCAGATATCAACGTAAGTGCGTCCCGTATAGTCGGGATGAATGCCTCCTTGCAGGCAAACCTCCGTCGCACCACGATCCCACGCTTCTTTCACGCGGCGACGGATTTCGTCGAGGTCAACGATATAGGGCTTTTCGCGCAGCTCTTCTTGTATCGGCCCTCGCGAAAAAGCGCAAAAATTGCAATGGTATTGGCAGACGTTTGTGTAGTTGATGTTTCGATTGACGACGTAAGTGATCGTGTCACCCTTCGTTTGCCTACGCAAACGGTCCGCCGTGTGCGTCAAGTACGTAAAATCGTGGCCGCGGGCGTTGAATAAATGGACAAGCTCGGCTTCTTCGAGGCGCTCGCCCGCCACGCATTTATCCACGATATCGATCGTCTGCGAACAAACACGGTCAGCATGAGAAGCCGTGGTAGTCACTGCCAGGCGAGCAATATCCCCCATCGTCTTGGAGCCTGCTTTCCATAGATCGCTTGTTGCCAAACCACTGCAATCTGAATGGCGCAGCACATCAGCATGCAAGCCCGGGTCGATCCAACGATCACGTTCCTCGATATAGGCAGGATAGACGGTTATCCGCTCGGTCAACGTCTTCCCACCCCTGTCGGTGACCTCACTTAAGCGGTCAATTTGCGGCCACGGCGCTTCTGGGTTAACGTGATCAGGCGTGACCGGTGAGACGCCTCCCCAATCATTGATTCCCGCGCGTATCAAGTCGGTCAGGTCACCATCGAAAAGATTAGGCGGCACCTGAATGCTCATTGCGGAACCCAGAACCAACCGGGCGACCGCTGTTGTCCAACACAATTCGTCCATTGACGGCTCAGGCGCGTTGACCATTTTGGTGCCGGGTTTCGCGCGAAAGTTCTGAATAATGACTTCCTGCAGATGGCCATAGCGATCATGCAAATCCCGCAGCGCAAAGAGCGATTCAAGCCGCTCGCGGCGTGTCTCCCCGATACCAATCAATATGCCTGAGGTGATCGGTATATGCGCTTCGCCGGCAAGGCGAAGCGTTTCAAGCCGCGCTGCCGGGTGCTTATCGGGAGAGCCGTAATGTGGCCCACCACGCTCGGAAAGACGTTCAGAAGCCGTCTCTAGCATCACCCCGAAGGAAGGGGCATGGGGCCGTAGCATCTGATATTCTGCTGCGCTTAACACGCCCATATTAAAGTGCGGTAGCAGCCCGGTTTCAGCTCGTACACGTTGCGCAACCTCAGCGACATAATCGGCCGTCGTAGCATGACCCAGTTGCTGCAGCGCTTCGCGTGCAGCGGCATAACGCGCTTCGGGCCGATCACCGAGCGTAAACAAAGCCTCACGACAGCCTACTGCAGCGCCCGCCCGTGCAATGTCCAGCGCTTGGTCCACGGTAAGAAATGCTTGGCCAATGACCCGTGGCGCTTTGGCAAAGGTACAGTAATGGCAGACATCTCGACAAAGATGGGTGAGCGGAATAAAAACCTTGCGTGAATAGGTGATGACATTACCCCATCCAATGTCTCGCCATGCCGATGCCAGACCGGCCAACTCACGCCAATCTTGCACCGCTTCAAGCTCATACGCCAAAGCCTTGTCATCTAGCCTTGGCTGGTTGCCCTTAGCAGAACGTTCGGCCTCTTGAATCACTCTATAAACAGGATCGCTTACTAATTTTGGCATAGCACCCTCCTCTTGGCGTCTCTGACGGAAGACTCGAATTCCTCAAGGTCGGCAGGCAAGTCAACATCCAGCGCCCACTCTCTTGAACGGACAACCCAAACATCAATTCCGGCGCGTCGAGCGGCGTTTTGATGAGCGGAAAAGCTTGGCCCGCTGAAAAACAACGGAATGGCGCCAGGTCGGCAAATCAATCCATTCGTGCCATGACCGTCCCGGTTCGGCGCCATGCCAATTGCATCGACCGGTGCACGGCTCAACATGTCGATGGCTGCCTCATCCAGCAGCGGCAAATCACCAGGGACAAACATCACACGCTCCCCGCCTGCCGCCGCAATGTGGGCCATCGCTCGTGAACAGGCATTCGCCATGCCTTCATCCGGCGGCCCCCACAAGATTTCAGCACCCGCTGCCCGAGCCATCTCCGCCGTACTTTCCGACGGCGTCACCACCAATAGAGAAGCAATTCGAGGCGATGCGCGCAACGTGCCAATGACATGACTCGCCATGGAAAAAAACAACGCTTGGCGCGCAGCATGACTCAAAACGCCAGCCAACCGGGTTTTGGCACACTCAGGCGCTTTCAACGGCACGACCGCCCAGATGCCGGTATTACGCTGGGCGACAGAAACAGGAGACATCCCATTGCATCCCATATTGTTTCACTTCCCGGAAAATCAGGACAACTGTGTCGCGCTCAAAGCAACCGAAACAATTACCTGGCTTAGGTACCTATTGCACAACAAATTGGTACGTCTGCTTCCATCGTGAACCGCTAACTTGCGTACAAGCACTGCATTACCATAGTTCGACGACATGCTGGCATAGTAGCAAGCAAATTGTCTAGTCACTTGTTATTGACTGAGCCTATTTTTTCTGAGAATCTTTCTACCACTAAAGGGAAGATGAGGAGCTAAGAGGATGAGCCACGCTACACGAACAGAAAGAAGCATGACTGTATCCGCCATCGGTGGCATCCCTCTTATACAAACAGGGGATGATCTTGGCCAGATTATTAAGGAAGCGATCCAAAAAAATGGTATCGCTCTAGAAAATGGCGATGTGTTAGTGCTTGCACAAAAGATCGTTTCAAAGTCCGAAGGGCGATGGGTTGCGCTATCTTCTGTCACGCCCGGCAAGCAAGCTATCGATTTGGCGCAGAAAGTGGATAAGGATCCACGGCTCGTTGAACTTATCCTATCGGAGTCGGCAGAAATCGTTGCGCACAGGCAGGATGGTGTACTGATCACCGCTCACCGTCTCGGATGCGTGATGGCGAATGCCGGTATCGATCATTCCAATGTAGGCGATGAAGACAGTGTGCTTCTACTTCCGAAAGACCCGGATCACAGTGCCCGTGAATTAAAAAAACAGTTTCATCACTTGTGCGGCGTCGATGTCCACATTATCATTAACGATAGTTTTGGCAGAGTATGGCGCCATGGCACGGCAGGGTGCGCAATCGGTGTAGCAGGCTTTTCCCCGCTTAAAAATTATATTGGAAAGCCGGATCTGTTTGGGCAGCTCTTACGAACAACCCAGGTGGCAGTGGCCGATGAACTCGCCGCAGCAGCGTCTTTCCTAATGGGACAAGCCGATGAAGGATCGCCTGTTGTGCTGATCCGCGGCGCGAATTTACCTGCTGCTGATGGAACGGTTGAACAGCTTATTCGCCCCAAAGAAGAAGATTTATTTCGTGAAACCTCCTCTACATTGGCAGTAGAAATGGCCTGAGCATAAAATGAAAGGTGGCCGCGCAAAGCCAGTTCACGGCGAACGCGTTCACTGATGCCGTGTTGGGCTGAAACCTCGGACTGTCGATGGGCGGCAAAGGAAGCTGGCGTGATAACGTGTTCGTTGAACGCATGCGGCGCGGCGTCAAGTATAAAGAGGTCTACCTAAAGGCGTACGAGTCGGTCAGTAGGCGAGGTCAATAAACGCGGAAGGTGGCATGTGGGCAGCCAAATTGGGAAAAGCAGCGGTTAAAGTGGGAGCGGTCTTGTGGGCGGTGCAATGATCGGCCGCCCGTCCAAAACTAATGAAAATTCCAGCGAAGCACAGAAGGTTCAGGCGCCACGTCCTGCGCTGTCCATTGGCCAGCCTTACAACCGTGTCGCTTGGGTTATCGCGGTGAGCAGCCCTAAAACGGCTTTCGAATGGAGTTCGCTATGGGTGGCGTCCGCCACATGAAGTTCGGTATTAGCCAACGGATTGCTTATCTTAGCCTTATTGAATCCCATTTTTTGGGAAAAATTGTCTTTAAATGGCGTGACAAAATCTAGGCCGCCTTTAGGGGCAATGGTATCTTTGCCACCTGAAATATGAATATAATGTTCTACCGTTTCTCTAAGCTTCTTTGTCGGCGGTAAATGATCACCTCGGATGGGTGTGCCTAAGGTGACCAGTTGTTCAATATTACCTTGTGTCAGCTTAATCGCTTCAAAAGCGACATTGCCACCATGACTATGGGCAATGACATTCGTGATGATACCGGCCCGTGTGTTTTCATCGATTTTTTTCGCAAGGGTTTGCGCCGCCTCAATACGGGCAAGTCGATGATTTTTTCCACTCCATTGTAAAGCACTCACTTTCCCGCCAAATCTTTCCCGGACAATATCGGCGTATTTCCCATTCGGGCTGGTCCACCCTACTTCGGCTGCGGTGGCGTTGAACGTGCCATGCACTAAAATGGTTTCAATGCCATTGTTTGATTGCTCGGACGGCCCGATAAAATTGGGTGGGCGATTAAGATAGGGCATTTTGTGCAAGAAATTCAATAAGCCATAGGTCATTTGCTCCTGTGTGGCTTTCGAGACGGCTTCTTTTTTGTCTTTGGGAATACTTTTATCGTGGCCTATCTCAAGATTGGTGGTATGAATCTCTTGCGATCCATTGTACAAGCGTCTCGAAATGGCTTCCACTCCCTTGAATGGCCTCTCTGGATCGATATCCAGCCGGCTGACCAGCCTGACAGATGAATCTTGGTCGGGTACAACCTGCGCTCGCCCTGCCTTTCTCTGTTGGTCGGACTGAACCTTGTAAGCCTTCCTTCCCATTATCCACCTCGTCAATGCAATGATTTTGCGCTAGGTTGACGTAGCAATACATCCATAACAGCTGTATATCATCGGTTCGAATCTGACACAATACCGATTTGCCGTGCACGAGATCGCTTCAAGTCCGTGCGCATCTAGTGGTAGGGTGTCGGGAGCAAGTGCAGCTGCGTGTCCACTTCATCGACGATCAGTGCGTAGCCGGCAAGCGTCGCGCTTGATGTCCAGCGCTGTAGGATCTCGCGGATGCAAATATTGTCGTCTACCGTCCCCACACCCGAGAGTGTCACCCGCACAAATGCTGGGCGGTCGTAAAGACGTCTGTGTCGGGGCCCTCAACGGGCTGGCAGCTCAATTCAACCTTATCTAATGGGGCGCGATCCGCTGCGAGCGCAGCGCTTGGATCGGCTACGCCGGCATCAGACTACCTGCGCGGTATTTTCCGGCCAAGCGCCAGACAAAATTTTTTCAAGCCAAAACGCACCAATGATCGTCTTGACATCGCTAACGTCCCCGCGCCGAATCCACTCGTGCAATATGGCCGGTTCGACGACAATCGTTTCCAAAAACTCACCATCGTCCAGCGCGCGCTCACCTTCAGTCAGCCCACGCGCCAAGTACAGGTCGATAAACTCGGTCGAATACGAAATGACCGGGTGGATGCGGGTCAAGTAGACGAACTCGTTCGCGCGATAGCCGGTTTCCTCGCGCAGTTCGCGTTGAGCACATGCGAGCACCCCTTCCTGCGGATCGAGCTTGCCGGCCGGGAACTCAACCATCACACGGCCAAGTGGATAACGATACTGGCGCTCCATCAGCACGCGACCGTCATCCAACAGCGGCAATACCATCACCGCACCGGGATGCTCAACGAACTCACGCGTGGCCGACTTGCCGTCCGGCAACCGCACGATGTCACGCTTGAGCGTCAGGAAATGGCCGTCATATAGCGTCTGGCCGTCGAGACGGGTCTCGACCAGATGAGCGTCGTCTGTCGGAATGCGTGTCATGTCGCCCCTTTTTGAGCGGTCGCCGATTCACGCGGCGCGCCGCTTGACGAGATACTGGAAAACGAAGCCGGGAAACGCAAGCACGACAAACAGGCTGAACGTAATCGCGTAAAACTGCCACTCTTGCTCAAAGCGATTGCCGGCCCGTGCCTCGAGCGCGAAGCCGAGCAGTCCCGTGACAAAGTAAAGCACAATCAATTCAGCGATCCGCCACCAGGCGCTCTTGCGTGCGCCCGGCGCGGCGCCGGGTACTGGCAATATTGCCAGCAACCGCTGGTTGACGAACGGCAGGTTCGCGCCGAGCAGCGCGACCAGGACGATGAACCAGCCAGAGGGCGACATCGTGACAGCCGCCGTTACAGCGACAGCGTCTGGCGCACCGCCTGCAGGCAACTCGACATCAGCGGTCCGGGAACGATGCCAAGCAACAGCACCACGAGACCGTTGAGCGCGAGCAGTGCGCGATTGCCACCGTAGGCGGTAATCGGCGTCGCGTCAACTGGTTCGTCAAAGTACATCAGCTTGACGATGCGCAGATAGTAGAACGCCCCAAACAGCGACGTGACGACCGCGAGCACCGCCAGCCACGTCAGGTTCGCATTCACCGCGGCCTCGAGCACCGCAAATTTCGCATAGAAGCCGACCGTCGGCGGGATACCCGCCAACGAAAACATCATCACCAACATCACGAACGCGAACACTGGGCTGCGCTTGTTCAAGCCCTTGAAGTCGTCCAACGTGTCGGCCTCAAAATCGCGGCGCGCAAGCAGCATCAAGATACCGAACGAGCCCAGCGTCGTCAGCAGATACGTGACGCTGTAAAACACCGCGGATCCGTACGCGCTCGCCGCACCACTCGCTTTGCCGTCGACGACACCGGACAGCAGGCCGAGCAGCACGAAGCCCATGTTCGAGATTGCCGAGTAAGCGAGCATTCGCTTCACGTTGCGTTGCACGATACCGGTGATGTTGCCCACGATCAACGACAGCGCGGCCAAAATCACCAGCATCGCCTGCCAATCGACCGCCAACGGCAGTAGTCCCATCACCAGGAAACGCAGCCCCCACGCGAAGGCCGCGACCTTCGGGCCGCCGCCAGTGAGCAACGTCATCGCGGTCGGCGCGCCATGATAGACGTCGGGTACCCACATGTGGAAAGGCACGGCCCCCATCTTGAACGCGATGCCGGCAACGATAAAGACTACACCGAACAGCAGCACCGCATAGTTGATACGGCCCGATGCAATCGCAGTGAACACGTCATGCAGCTCGAGCGAGCCGGTCGCGCCGTACATCATCGAGATGCCGTACAGCAGGAAGCCGGACGCCAGCGCCCCGAGCACGTAGTACTTCATCGCCGCTTCGTTGGACTGCGGCACGTCACGACGCAGCGCGATGATTGCGTACAACGATAGCGACATCAGTTCCAATCCCAGGTACAGCGTCAGGAAATTGTTGCCCGACACCATCACTAGCTGTCCAAGCAGCGAGAACAGCGCCAACAGATAGAAGTCGCCGCGGAACAGGTCGCGTTCCTCGAGGTACTTACGCGAATAGATCAGCGACACCGCAAAACCGAGCGAGAGGAACGACTTCATCAAGCTCGCGAACGGGTCGACCACATACATGTTCGAGAAGTAGTAGTGCGGATGCGGATCGGTCGCGATCACCGCATACCAGAGCGCGGCGATCAGGCCGGACACGACCGCGATCACATAGGTCAGGCCGCGGCCCTTCTTGCCGGTGATGATGTCGTTCAGCCATGCAACGACGGTCACGATCATCAGGAATGCATCGGGCAATAGGGCGTTGAGAGGAGCGTTTTGCATAATGTTTTCAATCCTCCCTTACTGCGGCGTCGCCGGCAGCTTCGACTGCGCGACATGGGAGAGCAGGTTAATCACCGATTCGTGCATCACATCCGTGAACGGCTTCGGAAAGATGCCCATGTACAGCACGAGCAACGCTAGCACCATCAACATCCAGAACTCGCGGCGACTCAAGTCGACGAGCTTCGCGACATGGTCGTTGGCGACCGCGCCGAAATAAACGCGTTTAAACATCCACAGCGTGTACGCGGCGCCCAGAATCAACGTGATCGCCGCGAGTAATCCAATCCAGAAATTGAACTTCACGGCCGCCAGGATCACCATGAATTCGCCGACGAACCCAGATGTGCCCGGCAACCCGCAGTTAGCCATCGAGAACAGCATCGCGAGCGCCGCGAACTTGGGCATTGTGTTGACGACGCCGCCGTAGTCGGCAATCTGGCGCGAATGCACGCGGTCATACAGCACGCCGATGCACAGAAACATCGCACCCGACACGAAACCGTGCGAGATCATCTGCACGATGGCACCTTCGACGCCGAGCTGGCTGAACAGGAAGAAGCCGAGCGTGACAAAGCCCATATGCGCGATCGACGAATACGCGACTAGCTTCTTCATATCGGCCTGCACCAGAGCGACGAAGCCGATATAGATTACGGCAACGAGCGACAGCGTGATCACGACCGGCGCCAGCAAGTGGCTCGCATCCGGCGCGATCGGCAGCGAGAAGCGCAGGAAGCCGTATGCGCCCAGCTTCAGCATGATCGCCGCCAGCACGACCGAGCCACCGGTCGGTGCCTCAACGTGCGCGTCGGGCAACCACGTGTGCACCGGCCACATCGGCACCTTCACTGCGAACGCGAGGAAGAACGCGACGAACAACAGCACCTGCGGCGTCATGCCGAGCGGCAGCGCATGCCAAGCTGACAACTCGAACGATTGCGACTGCGTGTACAGGTAGATCAATGCAACCAGCATCAGCAACGAGCCGGCCAGCGTGTACAGGAAAAATTTGAACGCCGCATACACGCGGTTTGGGCCGCCCCAGACGCCGATGATCAGATACATTGGGATCAGCGTCGCCTCGAAGAACACATAGAACAGCATCCCGTCGGCCGCCGAAAACACGCCCACCATCAGACCTGACAAGATCAGGAAGGCGGCCATGTACTGCGCCACGCGGTCCGTGATCACCTCCCATCCGGCGATCACAACGATGACCGTGATGAATGCGGTCAGCACAACGAACCACATCGACAGCCCATCGACGCCGAGGTGGTACGTGATGTTGAAACGTTCGATCCACGGCGCGACTTCGACAAACTGCAGCGCTGACGTACTTGCGTCGAAGCCGCTGATCAACGGCAGTGTGACGACGAAGCTGATCACCGAGCCGATCAGCGCAGTCCAGCGCGCGACACCCGGTGTCTTGTCTGAGCCGACCGCAAGGACGGCGATACCGAACGCGATCGGCAGCCAGATCGCGAAAGTCAAAACGGGGAAATGAGCGTGCATACCTGTCCTCGCGTTATTTATTCAGCGTAACGAACAGGGTCAGCAACCCCAACATGCCGATAATCATGGCGAACGCGTAGTGGTAGATGTAACCGGTTTGCAGAAAGCGGACCACGCCGGCAAACTTCGCGACTACGCGCGCGCTGCCGTTGACTAGACCGTCGATCACGACGACATCACCCTCCTTCCAGAGCCCTTTGCCGAATGTCACCGCACCCTTGGCGAACACAACGTCGTTGATCTTGTCCATGTAGTACTTGTTGTCCAGCAGCGTATAAATGCCCGAGAAACGCTGACGAATCGCCGCCGGGATGTCAGGCCGCTTCAGGTACAGGAACCAGGCGACGATGACACCGGCCAGCGCGAGCCAAATCGGCAAGCCCGAGACCGAATGCAACCCCATCGCCATCCAGCCATGGAACGCCTCGGCCATCTCACGCAGCGCCTCGTGATGCTCGCTGACGTAAACAACCTTGTCGAACACGACGCCGTGCGAGAAGAAGTCGCCGAAAATCATCGGGCCAACCGCGATCGCACCGATCACGACGGACGGGATCGCAAGCAACACCAGCGGCAGCGTAACCACCCATGACGTCTCGTGCGGCTCGTGCACGCCATGCCCATGATGCGCACCGTGGTCGTGCCCATCGTCATCGTGATGCACGTTGCGGAAGCGCTCCGGACCGTGGAACACCATGAAAACCATCCGGAACGAGTACAACGCGGTCACGAACACACTGGCGGTCACCGCGAAATACGCGAATCCCGAACCCGGCAAGTGCGACAACTTGACCGCCTCGATGATCGAGTCCTTCGAATAGAAGCCGGAGAAGAACGGCGTGCCGATCAGCGCAAGCGAGCCCACCAGCGATGTGATCCACGTGATCGGCATGTACTTGCGCAGCCCGCCCATGTTGCGCATGTCTTGGTCGTGATGCATGCCGATGATCACCGAACCGGCGCCCAGGAACAGCAGCGCCTTGAAGAACGCGTGCGTCATTAGGTGGAATACCGCAACCGAGTAAGCGGAGGCGCCGAGCGCCACGGTCATGTAGCCGAGCTGGGACAGCGTCGAGTACGCAACGACCCGCTTGATATCGTTCTGCACGATACCGAGGAAGCCCATGAACAGCGCAGTGATCGCGCCAATCACCATCACGAACGACAGCGCAGCGTCGGACAACTCGAACAGCGGCGACATCCGCGTGACCATGAAGATACCCGCGGTCACCATTGTAGCGGCGTGGATCAGCGCGGAGATCGGCGTCGGGCCTTCCATCGAGTCAGGCAGCCACACGTGCAGCGGGAACTGCGCGGACTTGCCCATCGCGCCGATGAACAAGCAGATGCAAGTCACCGTGATCAGCTGCCACTGCGTGCCTGGCAGCACGCCTGCGCTGGTCAGTGCGTCGCGATGTGCGAAGACATCGCCATAGTTCAACGAGCCGACATACGCGAGCACCAGGCCGATGCCGAGCAGAAAGCCAAAGTCGCCGACGCGGTTCACGAGGAACGCCTTCAGGTTTGCGTAGATCGCCGTCGGACGCGTGTACCAGAAGCCGATCAGCAGGTAGGACACCAGCCCGACCGCTTCCCACCCGAAAAATAGTTGCAGGAAGTTGTTGCTCATCACGAGCATCAACATCGAGAACGTGAACAGCGAGATGTACGAGAAAAAGCGCTGATAGCCCGGGTCCTCCGCCATGTAGCCGATCGTGTAGATGTGCACCATCAGCGACACGAAGGTGACCACGCACATCATCATCGCGGTCAGCGAATCGACCAGGAAACCAATTTCGAGCTTCAAGCTGCCCTGTCCCGGTACGAGACTTGGCAGCGTCGCCCATTCGTAAATCGCGCCATTGAAGCTGGCGCCATCGAGCACGTCGAGGAACACCAGCACGGAGATCACGAATGCAATCGCCACGCCGAGGATCGTCACGCGATGCGCGTTGTGGCGGCCGATGGTCTTGCCGAACAGGCCGGCGATCAGCGAGCCGGCCAGGGGCGCTAGCGGGACCGCCAGCAGCAGGTTGGGATTGAGTATCGTTGCCATAACAGTCAGGGCCTTTTTTCTTAACCCTTGAGCCGGTCGAGATCCTCGACGTTGATCGTATCGAGGCTGCGGAACAATGTGACTAGGATCGCGAGGCCGATCGCCGCTTCGGCCGCGGCCACGGTCAGCACGAAGAACACGAAGATCTGGCCGTGCGCGTCGCCGAGATAATGCGAGAACGCGACGAAATTGGTGTTCACCGCGAGCAGCATCAACTCGATCGCCATCAGGATGATGATCACGTTGCGGCGGTTCAGGAAGATCCCAACGATCGAGATCGCAAACAGGATCGCGCCGAGCACGAGGTAATGAGCGAGGCTCAACATAGTTCTTTTCTCCTTGTCCCGGTCAGCGGGTACTGCCGACCGCGCCAGCACCGGTGTTGCCCGGCGTCGCGGGCTGCGTCGATGCGTCCGGCGCCTGCTTCTCGGCAGCCATTCGTACCAGCCGCACACGATCCTCGCGTCGCACCCGTACCTGCTCGCTGACGCGCTGGCGCTTCACGTCCTTGCCGTCACGGATCGTCAACGCGATCGCCGCGACGATCGCGACCAGCAGCACGAGGCCCGCGACCTCGAACGCGAAGATGTAGTCGCTGTAGATGATCCGGCCAATCAGGCGGGTGTTCGACAGCGCGCCCCCGGCTCCAGCTGCTTGCATCGTCTGCGCGGCGTCATGCACCGGCGAGACGGTCGCGCCGTAACCGTGCCAGAGGATCAGCGCGGTCTCGATCACGATGATCGCGCCGACAATCGTCGCCATCGGCACGAAGCGGCGGAAGTCGCGCCGCAACACGTCGAGGTTGATGTCTAGCATCATCACGACGAACAGGAACAGCACCATCACCGCGCCGACGTAGACGAGCACCAACAGGATCGCGAGGAACTCGGCCTCGAGCAGCATCCAAATCGCCGCGGCGTTGAAGAACGCGAGCACCAAAAACAGCGCCGAGCTCACCGGGTTGCGCGCGGTGATCACCTTGAGCCCTGACACGGTCATGAGCAGCGCGAAGAGGTAGAAGAGGACGGTCGTGAATTCCATGTTTACCGGATCATCGTTAGGCGTGTCGTTGTCGTATCATGCGTCGGGGCAACCAGCCCCATGACGCTCACCGGTACGGTGCGTCGGCCGCCTTTGCTGCCGCAATCTGGGCTTCGTAGCGATCGCCGACCGCCAGCAGCATGTCTTTCGTGAAATACAGGTCGCCGCGCTTCTCGCCGTGATACTCGAGGATCTGCGTCTCGACGATCGAATCGACTGGGCAGCTCTCTTCGCAGAAGCCGCAGAAGATGCACTTGGTGAGGTCGATGTCGTAACGCGTCGTGCGGCGCGTGTTGTCGGCGCGCACTTCCGATTCGATCGTGATCGCCAACGCCGGACAGACCGCCTCGCACAGCTTACACGCGATGCAGCGCTCTTCGCCGTTCTCATAGCGGCGCAGCGCATGCAGCCCGCGAAAGCGCGGCGAAACCGGCGTCTTTTCCTCGGGGAACTGCACAGTGATCTTGCGCTGGAACGCATACCGTCCAGTCAGCGCGAGCCCCTTGAGCAGCTCGGTCAGAAAGAATGTTTTGAAAAAATTCTGAATTGCGTTCATGGCAACACCTTATTTCCAGATGTTCAGCGGCGACATGATCCAGAAACCGACCACGACCAGCCACACGATACATACTGGAATGAAGATCTTCCAGCCCAGGCGCATGATCTGGTCGTAGCGGTAACGCGGGAACGTCGCACGGGCCCAGATGAACACCGACAGCAGGAAAAACACTTTGAGCACCAGCCAGACGATGCCCGGGATGAACGACAGGAACTCGAACGGCGCGCTCCAGCCACCGAGGAACAGCGTCGCGGCGAGCGCCGAGATCACGATCATATTGATGTACTCGGCGAGGAAGAACAGCGCGAACGCCATCCCCGAGTAGTCGATCATGTGCCCAGCAACGATTTCCGACTCCCCTTCGACGACGTCGAACGGGTGCCGGTTGGTTTCGGCGATGCCGGAGATGAAGTAGACGACGAACATCGGCAGCAGCGGCAGCCAGTTCCACGACAGGAAGTTCAGGCCGAGCCCGGCGAACAACCCGCGCTGTTGCGAGTGCACGATATCGGACAAGTTCAGGCTGCCCGACGTCATCAGCACGACGACCAGCGCGAAGCCCATCGCAATTTCATACGACACCATCTGCGCGGCCGCGCGCATCGCGCCAAGGAACGCGTACTTCGAATTCGATGCCCAGCCGGCGAGGATCACGCCGTACACGCCGAGCGAGGAAATCGCCATCGCATACAGCAAACCAGCGTTGATGTCGCCGAGCACCGCCTCAGCCTGAAATGGAATCACCGCCCAGACGCCAAACGCCGGCACTACGACCATGATCGGCGCAACGAGGTAGATCCACTTGGTCGCCTGCGCCGGCTGAATCACTTCCTTGAGCAACAGCTTGACCACGTCGGCGATCGGCTGCAACAGCCCCTTCGGCCCGACGCGGTTCGGTCCGAGCCGCACGTGCATCCAACCAATCAGCTTGCGCTCCCACAGAATCAGATAGGCGACGCACAGCAGGATCACGACTGACACGACGAGTATACGCACTAACGCCCATACGGTCGGCCACGCGACGCCCAGCAGTTGGCTACCGGTTGCATTGATCGTTTCGAACACGCCCATTTAAGCCTTCTCCACCAGCAGATCACCAAACAGGCTGCCAAGTTCAGCGGCGGCGGACGTCGCCGCCGGCACGCGCACCACCGCGTCATGCAGCTTCGCATCGCGCAGCGCCGGCAGCGTCACCGATGCCTCGCCCTGTCGCACGCGTACCGCGTCCCCTTCCTTCAGTCCAAGTTGGTCAAACAGCGCGGCGGGCAACGACACGCGCAGCGCCGCCTTCGCGGCCCCGGTCAGATGCAGTGACGGTGCACGGCGAACCAGCGGGTCGGCATCGTAGATCGGCACGTCGGCAATCCGCTCGAATGCGCCGGCCGCGCGCGTCGAGGCGCCGCGCGCCAGCGGCGCATGCGTCGCGTTCGATAGACGGGCCTGCACGTCCACGCCTTCCAACGCCGCAGTGGCCACTTCCTCGGCACTCGTGTAATCGAAATTCGGCAGCCCAAGTAGGTTACCCAACACGCGCAACACCTTCCAGCCCGGTCGGGACTCACCCAGCGGGCGTACGACACCCGTGAACGGTTGCACCGTGCCCTGCGCGTTGACAAACGTACCAGCCGTCTCGGTGAACGGTGCAATCGGTAGCAGCACGTCCGCGTAGTCGGCGCCGGTCTTGAACGACGACAGCGCGACGACCATGTCGGCCTGCGCGAGCGCCGCGCGGGCCTGCCGCGGATTCGCGACGTCGAACTCCGGCTCGACGTTGAACAGCACATACGCGCGGCACGGCGACGCAAATGCCTGCGCAGCGTCAGCACCGCCTTCGCCGGGCAGCGCGCCAACCAGATGCGCGCCGACGGTGTTGGCCGCCTCCGGCAGCAAGCCGAGCGTCGCGCCACTCGTCTGCGCGATCCACTGTGCCATCGCATGCAGCTTCGCGAATTCGGGATGGTTCACCGCGCTCGTGCCCAGCAGAATCACGCGCTGCTCGCCGTTCGACAGCGACGCGGCGATGTCCTTCGCAGCAACGTCCGGCTGCACACCGCCGAGCTCGGCCGGCAACGCTGCGCCACGGATCTCGGCCACTGCGGCAGCCACGCCGGCCAGCGCGTCGACCCAAGCCGACGGTGCCGCGACGATTTTGTGCGCGACATTGATTAGCGAATCATCGGCGCTCGCATGCAACAAGCTCACCTTGGCACCACTGCTGGCGGCCTGGCGCAGCCGTGCCGCCAGCAGCGGATGATCGCGGCGCAGGAACGAGCCGATCACAAACGCGGAATCGACGCTGGACAGCGTCGCGATCGGCATGCCGAGCCACGGTGCGCCCTGCAGCGACGCGGAAAAATCGCTTTGGCGCAGCCGGAAATCCAGATTCGCGCTACCCAGCGCACGCGTCAGCGTCTTGAGCAGAAACAATTCTTCGAGCGTGCTATGCGGGCTAGCGAGCGTAGCGATTGCGTTCGCGCCATGCTCGGCCTTGATGTTCTTCAAGCCGTTCGCGACGTAGTTCAGTGCGATTTCCCAGTCAACCTCGCACCACTTGCCGTCCTGCTTTAGCATCGGCTGCGTCAGCCGCTCCGCGCTATTCAGCGCCTCGTATGAAAAGCGATCCTTGTCCGAAATCCAGCACTCATTGATCGCCTCGTTTTCCAGCGGCAGCACACGCATCACCCGATTGTTCTTCACCTGCACGATCAGGTTCGCACCGACCGAGTCGTGCGGGCTGACCGAGCGGCGACGCGACAATTCCCACGTCCGCGCGCTGTAACGGAATGGCTTGCTGGTCAGCGCACCCACCGGACATAGGTCGATCATGTTGCCCGACAACTCGGAGTCAACCGTGTTGCCGACGAACGTCGTGATCTCCGAGTGCTCGCCGCGGCCCAGCATGCCGAGCTCCATGATCCCGGCCACTTCCTGGCCGAAGCGCACGCAGCGCGTGCAGTGGATGCAGCGCGTCATTTCTTCCATCGAGATCAGCGGCCCGACGTTCTTGTGGAACACGACGCGCTTCTCTTCTGAATACCGCGACGCGGACTTACCGTAGCCGACCGCCAGATCTTGCAGCTGGCATTCGCCGCCCTGGTCGCAGATCGGACAATCCAGCGGGTGGTTAATCAGCAGGAACTCCATCACGGACTGCTGCGCCTTCACCGCCTTGTCCGACGTCGTGCGCACGACCATGCCGGCGGACACCGGCGTCGCGCATGCCGGCACGGCCTTCGGCATCTTCTCAACCTCGACCAGGCACATCCGGCAGTTCGCCGCGATCGACAGCTTCTTGTGATAGCAGAAGTGAGGAATGTACGTATCGACCTTGTGCGCAGCCTGGATCACCATGCTGCCTTCCGGCACCTCGACCTTCTTGCCGTCTATTTCAAGTTCAACCATGATGGTGAAGGGTCCCTAACCTAATCCTGTGCACCCGCTCACGGCGGGCCGTGGCGACTTGCGGCGCCCGCTCACGCGGTCGCGGCGAGCGCTGTATCGCGTGGTATGCCGCCTTGCGTCGGAACGAGACAATGCTTGTGCTCGACGTGATATTCGAATTCGTTCCAGAAATGCTTCAACATGCCGCGCACCGGCATCGCCGCTGCGTCGCCCAACGCGCAGATCGTGCGGCCCATGATGTTCTGCGCAACCGAGTTCAGCAGGTCCAGGTCTTCCTGGCGCCCCTGGCCATGCTCGATCCGGTGCACGACCCGATACAGCCAGCCGGTGCCCTCGCGGCACGGCGTGCACTGCCCGCACGACTCCTCGTAGTAGAAGTACGACAGACGCAGCAGCGAGCGCACCATGCAGCGCGTATCGTTCATCACAATCACCGCGCCGGAACCGAGCATCGAGCCGGCCTTCGCAATCGAGTCGTAGTCCAAGTCGGTCTGCATCATCTGTTCGCCTGGCACCACCGGCGCCGATGAGCCGCCCGGGATCACCGCCTTGATCTTGCCGCGCACGCCGCCGGCCAGCTCCATCAACTTTGCGAACGGCGTGCCGAGCGGCACTTCATAATTGCCCGGCAGGTTCACGTCGCCGGACACCGAGAAGATCTTCGTGCCGCCGTTGTTCGGCTTACCCAACTCTAGGTACTGCTGCGGACCGATCGCCAGCAAGAACGGCACCGCCGCGAACGTCTCGGTGTTGTTGATTGTCGTCGGCTTGCCGAACGCGCCATAGCTGGCCGGGAACGGCGGCTTGAAGCGCGGCTGTCCCTTCTTGCCCTCGAGCGACTCGAGCAGCGCGGTTTCCTCGCCGCAAATATAGGCGCCATAGCCGTGGTGCGCATGCAACTCGAACGAGAATCCACTGCCCAGGATGTTATGACCGAGATAGCCGGCAGCACGCGCCTCGTCCAGCGCCTGCTCGAAGCGCTCATAGACTTCCCAGATCTCGCCGTGAATGTAGTTGTAGCCGACGGTAATACCCATCGCGTACGCGCCGATCGCCATGCCCTCGATCAATGCGTGCGGATTCCAGCGCAGGATGTCGCGGTCCTTGAATGTGCCGGGCTCGCCCTCGTCGGAGTTGCACACCAGGTACTTCTGCCCGGGGAACTGACGTGGCATGAAGCTCCACTTGAGTCCCGTCGGGAACCCTGCGCCGCCACGGCCGCGCAGGCCAGACGCCTTCACGTCCGCGATCACCTGCTCCGGCGCAATCTTCTGCTCGAGAATGCGACGCAGTTGCTGGTAGCCACCACGCGCGACGTAGTCCTGCAAATGCCAGTTCTCGCCGTTTAGGCCCGCGAGAATCAGCGGATTAATATGCCGATCGTGCAAAGACGTCATTTGGACAGCTCCTCGAGCAACTGGTCGATCTTCTCGCGGCTCATGAAGCTGCACATCCGATGGTTGTTCAGCAACACCACCGGCGCATCGCCACAGGCGCCAAAGCACTCGCCTTCTTTCAGCGTGAACTTGCCGTCCGGCGTCGTCTCGCCAAAATCGATTCCCAGCTTCTGCTTCAGATATTCCGCGGTCTCTTCTGCACCGCCCAGTTGGCACGGCAGGTTCGTGCACAGCGTGATCTTATGTTGACCGACTGGCGCAGTCTCATACATGGTGTAAAACGTCGCGACTTCCTGCACCGCGATGGCCGGCATCTTTAGATAGTCGGCGACGAATTGCATCAGCTCCGGCGACAGCCAGCCCTGCTCTCGCTGCGCAATCGCAAGCGCCGCCATCACGGCGGACTGCTGGTGACCGGCGGGGTACTTCGCCACCGCGCGATCGATTTCCTTGAGGCCTTCAGCTGAGATCATTTCCAGACACGACTCATTCAATGCTTACCGAACGAAAACCTGCCGGCGAACCGCTACCGGCAGACCTGACGCTCCTTGATACGACAGCATCGCGCCACGCGCGATGCGCCAAGCGGTGACACTATCGGTCAACCTCGCCGAACACGATGTCCTGTGTCCCGATGATCGTGACCGCGTCGGCGATCATGTGACCACGCGCCATCTCGTCGAGCGCGGACAAATGCGCGTAGCCGGGCGCGCGGATCTTCAGCCGGTACGGCTTGTTCGCGCCGTCCGACACCAGATAGATACCAAACTCGCCCTTCGGGTGCTCGACGGCGACGTACGCTTCGCCCTCGGGAACATGCATGCCTTCTGTGAAGAGCTTGAAATGGTGGATCAGCTCTTCCATGTTCGACTTCATGTTTAGCCGCGACGGCGGCGCGACCTTGTGATTGTCGACCATCACCGGGCCCGGATTCTTACGCAGCCATGCAATACACTGTTTAATGATCCGGTTTGACTGGCGCATCTCCTCGATGCGCACGAGATATCGGTCATAGCAGTCGCCGCCCGCGCCGACCGGAATGTCGAAATCAAGCTGGTCATACACTTCGTACGGCTGCTTTTTGCGCAAGTCCCATTCAACACCCGAACCGCGCAGCATCGGTCCAGTCATGCCCAGTTGCAGCGCACGCTCCGGCGTGACGACACCGATGCCGACCAACCGCTGCTTCCAGATCCGATTGTCGGTCAGTAGCGTCTCGTACTCATCGACGCAGCCAGGGAAGCGATTCGTGAAGTCTTCGATGAAATCGAGCAGCGAACCCTGGCGGTTCTCGTTGAGCCGAGCGAGCGCCTTTTCGTTGCGAATCTTCGAGGCCTTGTATTGCGGCATCGCGTCTGGCAGATCGCGGTAGACGCCACCTGGCCGATAGTATGCCGCGTGCATGCGCGCGCCGGACACCGCCTCGTAGACGTCCATCAAATCCTCGCGCTCGCGGAACGCGTACAGGAACACCGCCATCGCGCCGACGTCCAGTGCGTGGGCGCCGATCCACATCAAGTGATTCAGGATCCGCGTGATCTCGTCAAACATCACGCGGATGTACTGGGCCCGGACCGGCACGTCAATACCGACGAGCTTCTCGATCGCCATCACGTACGCGTGCTCGTTGGCCATCATCGACACGTAGTCGAGGCGGTCCATGTACGGCACCGACTGGAGGAACGTCTTGTGCTCGGCGAGCTTTTCGGTCGCGCGATGCAGCAAACCGATGTGCGGATCGGCACGCTGGATCACCTCGCCGTCCAACTCGAGCACGAGGCGCAGCACGCCGTGCGCTGCCGGATGCTGGGGACCGAAGTTCAGCGTGTAGTTCTTGATGTCAGCCATGTTCGCGGGCTTGCTAGAAATTCAATGACTCGCACGGACCGCATGCGCTCGCGCAAACGGTCCGCAGCCGGCCAGGCTGGCGCTCAGTGCTTGAGGCCGCCATAGCGTTCTTCGCGAATCACGCGCGGCGTGATCTCGCGCGGCTCGATCGTGACAGGTTGGTAGACAACGCGCTTTTCTTGCGCGTCGTAGCGCATCTCGACATAGCCGGACAGCGGGAAATCCTTGCGGAACGGGTGGCCGATGAAACCGTAGTCGGTCAGGATCCGACGCAAATCAGGATGACCTTCGAACACGATCCCGTACAGATCAAACGCCTCGCGCTCGTACCAGTTCACCGAATTCCACACGTCGATCAGCGACGGCAGAATCGGCACATCGTCGTCTGGCGCGAAGACCCGCAAACGCAGTCGCCAGTTGTGACGGATCGACAGCAGGTGCGACACCGCGGCAAAGCGAGGACCGTCGTATCCGCCATCGCCATACGTCGAATAATCGACGCCGCACAAGTCGCTCAATTGCTCGAAGCCAAGCGCCGGGTCATCGCGCAGCCGCGTCGCGACGTCGATCAGATCGCTAGCGGCGACGACGATCGTCAATTGCCCGAGTGACTCCGTCGCGCTTTTCAGCTTGTCGCCGAGCGCCTTATTGAGGTTCGCCCTCAGGATCTCGAGTTTGCTTGCCATGTGGGGAACTCCGCGTTACGACCGGGCGATGGTGTTAGTACGACGAATCTTCGCCTGCAACTGGATCACGCCGTAGACCAGCGCCTCGGCGGTCGGCGGGCAGCCGGGCACGTACACGTCGACCGGCACGATCCGGTCACATCCGCGCACGACTGAGTACGAGTAGTGATAGTAGCCGCCACCATTCGCGCATGAGCCCATCGAGATCACCCAGCGCGGCTCGGCCATCTGATCATAGACCTTGCGCAGCGCAGGCGCCATCTTGTTGCACAGCGTACCGGCCACGATCATGACATCGGACTGACGCGGACTCGGTCGGAACACAACACCGAAACGGTCCAGGTCATAGCGTGCGGCGCCGGCATGCATCATCTCAACCGCGCAGCAGGCGAGCCCGAACGTCATCGGCCACAGCGAACCGGTCCGCGTCCAGTTGATCAGCTTGTCAGCCGTCGTGGTGACAAAGCCTTCCTTCAAGACCCCTTCGATACTCATTGCTTTTGACTCCAGACGGGCGGCAAGCCTTGCACCCGACATTCAAGCGTGATTGGCGTTCATTCCCAGTTCAGGCCACCCCGTTTCCAGATATAGGCGAAGCCCAGCAGGAACTCGAGCAGGAAGATCATCATCGCGATGAAGCCCGGCCAACCGATGTCGCGCAACGCAACACCCCAAGGGAACAGAAAGGCCGTTTCCAAATCAAAAATGATGAAGAGAATGGCAACCAGGTAGTAGCGCACGTCGAACTTCATGCGCGCGTCTTCGAACGCCTCGAAACCACACTCGTACGGGGAATTCTTGTCGCTGTCCGGCTTGTTCGGACCCAGGAGCTTGCCGATACCGACCAAAGCAATCCCCAAACCAAGGCCCACGAGAAGAAACAGCAGGACGGGGAAATAGGCAGCGAGGTTCAAGACTATCCTCTATCGGTTGGTTCAAGGTGTCGGCCGGCCCGACCGCTCCGACCAGGATACTGCGCGGATGCGTCACTTCGAAACCGCAACATCGTGACGGAAACAGCGCTTAAAAAATAAATGCCAGCCGAAGCGTAAATGCAAGCGGCTGGCATTGGATAACGTTGGTGCCGACGATGAGACTCGAACTCATACGGCTTGCGCCACTACCCCCTCAAGATAGCGTGTCTACCAATTTCACCACGTCGGCACTATTTGCAATCCGGGAGGTGACTCGGAGCGTTAACCCTTCGTTACCACTGTTACCGCGAATCGCTTCAAGATTTGAATTGTAACTTGGTTAGGTCGTTTGTTCAACGCACAAAACACGTTTTTCTGCATACCGCAGGAAACATAGTTTTGCCAACTTTCGCGTTATTTCGGCACATCTTGCCCCGGCGTGGACGCAGCCGCAGACGACGCTGCGCTGCCCGGCGCTGCAATACCGGAAGCCGGTCCCGAACCCGCCGCTGCCGGCGCGCTTGCCGCCAAGGGCACCGCACCGCCCAACAAGCCGCCGCCGGTCTTCGGACGGTAGCTACCCAGCGCGGTCAGCGCGAGCGTGCTGACGAAGAACACGGTGGCGAGAACCGCCGTGGTACGCGACAGGAAATTGGCCGAACCGCTGGCGCCGAACAGGCTGCCCGACGCTCCGCTGCCGAATGCCGCGCCCATGTCGGCGCCCTTGCCATGCTGCAGTAAAACGAGCCCGATCACGCCGAGCGCCGACAGCACCTGCACCACGATAATCAACGTCTTCAAGAACAACATTTGCATCACCTAGAATGAGCCGGATCCCCGGCAAGTGCCGCGGCTGCCGCCGCGCCGATCGCAAGGAAATCGGTCGCCGACAACGATGCGCCACCAATCAGGCCGCCGTCGATATCCGCCTGCGAAAACAATTCCTGTGCATTGCCCGGCTTCACGCTGCCGCCATACAGCAGCGGTACCTGCCCTCCCCCTTTGGCCATGAGCTGCGCCCGCAACGCGGCATGGACCTGCTGCGCCTGCTGCGCCGTCGCGCTCTGACCGGTACCAATGGCCCAAACCGGCTCGTATGCCACAACCAGTCGCGCCACGTCGGCCTCGTCCAGCACGTCGAGTACCGCTGCAAGCTGCGCACGCACCACGCTGTCGGTCTGCCCGGCCTGCCGCTCATCCAGCGTTTCGCCGACGCAAACGATCGGCGTGATACCGGCCTCGAGTGCGCGCTGCGTCTTAGCCGCTACCCACTCCGACGATTCCGCATGCAACGCGCGGCGCTCCGAGTGACCGACGATCGACAATGTCGCGCCAAACTCGGCGACCATCGGAGCGGCGACCTCACCCGTATACGCGCCCTGCGTGTGCGCGGACACATCCTGCGCGCCATACGCGATTGGCGTGCCGGCAAGACGCGCCTGGACCTGCGCGAGATACGGATGCGGCACACACACGCCGAGCCGCACCTGCGGCCCGAGTGTCGCCGCGCGCTGCACGAGCGCGTGCAGCAGCGCATCGTTGTCGGCGACGCGGCCGTGCATCTTCCAGTTTCCGACTACCAGCTTCGATCGTTGTTGCTTCGACATGGGTCTCGTGGATCTGTGACGCGCAGGCGTCAGTCAATAAGCAAAAGCCGTGCACAAACGTGCAATTCTACTGTGCAGCACGAGTCGCGGTCAAACCGGCATGGCTCACCAGGTCAGCACGATTTTCCCGATGTGCTCCCCCCTCTCCATCATCGCGTGCGCCGCGGCCGCCTGCTCGGCCGGAAACACCTGGTAGATCACCGGCTTGATCGCGCCCTGCTCGATTAGCGGCCACACCCGCTCGTGCAATTGTGCGGCGATGGCGGCTTTGAACGCCACCGGCCGCGGCCGCAGCATCGAGCCGGTTAACGTCAAGCGCCGGCGCAATACCTCGCCCAAGTTGATCTGCGCGTTGGCACCACCGAGCAATGCGATCAGCACGATGCGGCCACCTTCGGCCAACGCACTCAATTCGCGGCCTACATAGGAGCCGCCCACCATATCCAAGATCACGTCGACACCGCGGTCATGGGTCAGCGACTTGACGACGGCGACAAAGTCCTCGGTCTTGTAGTTGATCGCGCGCTCGGCGCCCAGTGCTTCGCACGCGGCGCACTTCTGTGCGTTGCCAGCCGTGGCGAACACCCGATGACCCAGCGCATGCGCGAGCTGGATCGCGGTCACGCCGATACCACTGGAGCCGCCCTGTACCAGCAGCGTCTCGTCGGTACCGCGCTCGCCTGCACCCAGCCGAGCGCGATCGAACACATTGCTCCAGACGGTAAAAAACGTCTCGGGCAACGACGCGGCCTGCACGTCCGATAAGCCCGCTGGCACGGGCAGGCACTGCGCGAGCGGTGCGCTTGCATACTCGGCGTATCCACCGCCTTGCACCAGCGCGCACACGCGTTGCCCGCGCGTCAGGCCAAACGGATTATTCGCACCGCCGAGCTCGCCATCGACGATTTCGCCAGCGATTTCCAGGCCGGGAATGTCCGACGCGCCCGGCGGCACAGGATAATTGCCGGTGCGCTGGAAAACGTCCGGGCGGTTCACTCCGGCTGCCGCAACCTTGATCAGCACTTCGCCGGGCTTGAGTTCCGGCATCGGGCGCTCACCAGGTTTCAATACGTCGGGGGCGCCGTATTCGGTAATCTCGATCGCTTTCATGCGGAACTTTGCGTGGTCGTCAGGTTGACGACGATGATAAAGAAAAACGGCCGGCAGTGCGCGAAGCACTCCGGCCGTGCGAATCGGATGCGGCGCGGCGGCGCCACCACGCGCGATCTTGTCAGACCCGCGTGGTGACCGCCGCCCTGGGCGCGTTATTCCTGCTCCGCCGGCGGCGTCGCAGGCGGCATCACTGGCGTTGCAGGCGGTGTTATGGGCGGCGTGGCCGGCACCTCGTTGAGCAGCGCCTTCGCAGACAACCGTACTCGACCCTTCTCGTCGGTCTGGATCACCTTGACCTTCACCTGCTGGCCTTCCTTCAGGTAGTCGTTGATGTCCTTGATCCGCTCGTTTGCGATCTCAGAAATATGCAACAGGCCATCGCGCCCCGGCAAGATGTTCACGATCGCGCCGAAATCCAGCAGCTTCAGTATCGCGCCCTCATAGATCTGGCCGACCTCCACTTCCGCCGTGATGTTCTCGATGCGCTTCTTCGCCTCGGCCATGCCCTCGGAGCTTGTGCTCGCGATGGTCACGATACCGTCGTCGGAGATGTCGATCGTCGTGCTGGTTTCCTCCGTCAGCGCCCGGATCACCGAGCCCCCCTTGCCGATCACATCGCGAATCTTTTCCGGATTGATCTTCATCGTGATCATCCGCGGCGCGAACTGCGACAGCTGCGTGTTCGTCGACGGCACGGCCGAGGTCATCTTATCCAGGATGTGCAAGCGGCCTTCCTTCGCTTGCGCGAGGGCAACCTGCATGATTTCCTTCGTGATGCCCTGGATTTTGATATCCATCTGCAGTGCGGTCACGCCCTGCGCGGTACCCGCCACCTTGAAGTCCATGTCGCCCAGGTGGTCCTCGTCGCCTAGGATGTCGGTCAGCACCGCGAACTTGTTGCCTTCCAGGATCAGCCCCATCGCGATGCCCGCCACGTGCGCCTTCATCGGCACACCCGCGTCCATCAGCGCCAGACAGCCGCCGCACACGGACGCCATTGACGATGAGCCGTTCGACTCGGTAATCTCAGATACCACACGAATCGTGTAGCCGAACTCATCATCGCCCGGCAGGCACGCGACGAGCGAGCGCTTGGCGAGCCGGCCGTGACCGATCTCGCGGCGCTTCGGCGAGCCGACACGACCCGTTTCGCCGGTCGCGAACGGCGGCATGTTGTAGTGCAGCATGAAACGCTCGCGATATTCGCCTTCGATCGCGTCAATGATCTGCTCGTCGCCCTTCGTGCCAAGCGTGGCCACCACCAGCGCCTGCGTCTCGCCCCGGGTGAACAGCGCCGAGCCGTGCGCGCGCGGCAACACGCCGGTTCGGATTTCGATCGGACGCACGGTGCGCGTGTCGCGCCCGTCGATACGCGGCTCGCCGTTCAGGATCTGACTGCGCACGATCTTCGCCTCGAGATCGAACAGGATATTGCCAACCGTCGCGGCATCGACGATGGCCGTCCCGGCTGCCACGGCTTGTTCGGCCAGCTTGGCCGTGACCGCCGCATACACCTCCTTCAGCTTGGCCGAGCGCTGCTGTTTCTGCCGGATCTGGTATGCCGCCTGCAACTCGGCGAGCGCCAACTCTGTCACGCGCGCAATCAACGCTTCGTCCTTCGGCGCCGGCTGCCAATCCCATTCAGGCTTGCCGCCTTCCTTAACGAGGTCGTGGATCGCGTCGATCGCCACCTGCATCTGCTCATGACCGAACACGACCGCGCCAAGCATCACCTCCTCCGGCAACTGGTCTGCTTCGGACTCGACCATCAGCACCGCGCGCTCGGTACCGGCGACCACCAGGTCCAACTTCGATGCCTTGGACTGCGAGCGGGTCGGATTGAGCACGAATTGATTGTCGATATAGGCGACGCGCGCTGCGCCGATCGGCCCATTGAACGGAATACCGGAGATCGCCAACGCTGCCGATGCACCGATCATCGACGGGATGTCCGCCGGAATGTCCGGGTTGATTGACAGCACATGGATCACGACCTGCACTTCGTTGTAGAAGCCTTCCGGAAACAGCGGACGCAGTGGGCGGTCGATCAGCCGCGAGATCAATGTCTCGCCCTCGGAAGGACGGCCTTCGCGACGGAAGAAGCCGCCCGGGATCTTGCCGGCCGCATACGTCTTCTCGATGTAGTCGACGGTCAGCGGGAAAAAGTCCTGGCCCGGCTTAGCCGCCTTGGCCGCCACCACCGTTGCCAGCACGACGGTGTCCTCGACATCGACAATCACCGCACCGCTTGCCTGACGAGCGATCTCGCCCGTTTCGAGCCGCACGTTGTGCTGACCCCATTTAAATTCTTTGACGATTTTATTGAACATTTTCACTCCTTCGAGACGCCGCGCCTATGCGCGGCCGGTCCATCGACCGTTCCTCAACCGTTGCCAGCCGCTCGAAACAGGGAAGTGTTATGCCATTCCAGCGCGACAGCAGTACCGCTGCCGCGCTGGAATGACACAAAACCCCGCCTCGTTTGCCGGACGGTCGCACGCGCACGTGCGGAACGCATCACACCGGAAACGCTAAAAATAAAATGCCTGCATCAGCATGCTGACGCAGGCATCTTTTGCATGTAGCAGGCAGAAGTCTGCCATCGAGCCGCTTACTTGCGCAGACCCAGCTTCTGGATCAACGCACGATAGCGGTCAGCATCCTTGGCCTTCAGGTAGTCGAGCAGCTTGCGGCGGCGGCTCACCATGCGCAGCAGACCACGACGGCTGTGGTGATCCTTCATGTGAGCCTTGAAGTGCACCGTCAACTCGTTGATACGGCTCGTGAGCAACGCGACCTGCACTTCCGGGGAACCGGTGTCATTCGTACCGCGCGCGAATTGCGCGACGACTTCCGATTTGTTGATATTCGCTACAGACATGATTTCCTTTATTGATCAACAGGCGGTCACGGAAGAAAGGCCGTGCCGTGGGTTTACAACTAAATTTAATTGTAGCATAGCCGAGGCAAGCTAGGATCAGCGCACACGGCGCATCCGGCACGTGCTGGCCGGGATCGTCTGCTCAGGCGTGAGCGTCAGCAGCGTGCGAAAACCATAGCCGGAACCTTCATTGTCAAAGCGCACGTGTGCGGTACCCGCCTTCTCCATCTGCATGACGTAAAGGGGCTGGATTAGCTGGTGATCGTTGGCACGCATCCACGACGGATGGAAGCCACTGCCGTAGTCGGCGCGCGCGCCTTCCAGCGCGGTTGCCACCGCCAGTGCGTCGTCCGAACCGGCGTGCGTGAGCGCGCGAGCCAGCATGTCGATCATCACGCTGATTCTCAGCAACGGATAATCGTCCAACGGCGCCGGATACCGCGCCCGGAATGCCGTGTAGAACGCGTCGGACGCCGCCCCGCCCACATTCGGATGCCAGTCCGCCACCGCGATCACACGGCCCACGCCGGCATCGCCGAGCGCCGCCGGCGCGCCGAGGCTGTTGCCGTAGAAGGTGTAGAACCGCAGCTTCAGGTTCTGCTCGCGCGCCGCGCGCACCAGCAGCGTCAGATCGTTGCCCCAATTGCCGGTCAGCACCGCGTCAGCGCCGCTCGCCCGGATCTTTGCCAGATACGGCGCAAAGTCCTTGACCCGACCCACCGGCACAAACTCGTCACCCACGATCGCCACGTCGGGCCGCTGCGCAGCAAGCGACGAACGGGCCAGTGAACTCACCTGGCGGCCAAAGCTGTAATCTTGGTTAAGTAAATAAACCTTCTTGAGCGACGAGTCGCGGCGCATCACCTCGGTCAACGCGTTGATCCGCATGCCCGCGTGCGCGTCAAAGCGGAAATGCCAGAAGCTGCAGTCGTCCTCGGTCAGCGCCGGATCATCGGCCGAGTAGTTCAGCAACAGCATGCGACGGTTGGGTTCGCGCACATTGTGCTTGTTGATCGCGGCGATCAGCGCCGCGGCCACCGCGGAGCTATTGCCTTGCAGCACGAAAGCAATCCGCGCGTCGGCGGCGGCGCGCAACTGCACCAGCGCTTCATCCGTGGCCCCTCGGCTGTCCAGCACAACCAACTGCAGCGGATGCGCGCCGTCTCGCAGCATCACCCCGCCGCGGGCGTTGACCCGCTCGATCGCAAAGCGCAGGTTGCGCTCGACTGCCGCGCCCGCATTCGCAAATGCACCGGACATCCCTTCGATCAGCGCGAGCCGCACCGGCGCGCCGGCGGGCAGCGCGCGCTGCGCCGAACCCGGACTGGGCACAGCCGTCGCGGCCGCGGCGCTTGCCTGCGCGTGCGCCGCGCAGGCAAGCGCCATCGACATCGGCAACACTGCGGCCACGCCGCGCAAGCGCCGCCATCCAGCACACACGGACTGCGCGATGCGCCTATGCGCACGGCGCGCCACAGCCAGAGGCCCACCCACCGGCAAGTCTCCTACACGTCCATTCATTCGATCCTGTCCGCATTGCTCGCTGCCCATCCAGTCCTCGCCGTTCACATCAAAGCGCGGATCATAGGCTAGCGTGCCCTCGCGCGGCAAGACCGGTGCGATCTTTTGCGTCAATGCATGGCAAAATTGCTGCAATGGAAGAAGGAGTTCGGACCATGTCATTATCGGATTCGCCTGCGTGGTCGGCCTGGGCCGCGCCCGCTCGAGCACGAGCCGCCGCCGGTCTTGCCCTGCTGGCGCTGTGCGGTTGCGTACAGCCCTGGCAACGCTTCAAGCCCGGTGACGATGCGTCGATGCTGATCGCGCGGCTCGGCGCACCCCGTGAAGTGTATGATCTGCCCAATGGGGGCAAGCGGTTGATGTGGCCAACCCAGCCGATGGGCGAAACGACAACGGCGGCCGATGTCGACGGCACGGGCAAGGTCGTTGACGTGCGACAGGTGTTGCAAAACAGCGAATTCTATCAAGCACAGGTCGGCAAATGGACGAAGAACGATGTGCTGATCCGCTTCGGCAAGCCGGAGGAAACCGCCTATTTCCCAAGGATGAAGCGGGAAGTGTGGAGTTATCGCTACATGGATGACGGCGTCTGGTACCAGTTGTACCACTTCTATTTTGACGACGCCGGTGTGTTGCGGCTCACGCAGAAGACGCCTGACCCGCTGCACGATCCAGAGCGCCGGCGCTTCCTATTTTAGCGGCGCCGCGCCAAAGCGGACGGCGACCACGCCGGTGTCGGCGGCAGGGCAGCGCCGTCACGACCAAGCGTGGGCGAACCGACGAGCAGCGCCGCGTGACACGGATGGCGGCGCGCGCCGTACGGCACGGCACGGCACGGCACGGCACGGCACGGCACGGCACGGCACGGCACAGCATGGCATGGCATGGCATGGCATGGCACGGATGGTGACATGCAACGTGCGGCACGAATGGCAGCGTGCGACGTGCGGCCGCACCGCTACGAGCGCTGTGGATTGAGCTTTTCGGCGCTCGGATCAAGCTTGTTCAACGCCGCGATATAAGCCTTTGCCGACGCGGCGACGATGTCCAGGTCGGTGCCGACGCCATTGACGATACGCCCCGCCTTCGACAGCCGCACGGTCACCTCGCCTTGCGCCTGCGTGCCAGCCGTGATCGCGTTGACCGAATACAGTATCAATTCCGCACCACTATTGACCCGTGACTCGATCGCATGCAACGTCGCATCGACCGGGCCGTTGCCGTGCGCCTGGCCGGTCATCTCGCTACCGTCGACGGTGAACACCACCTTCGCGTGCGGCCGCTCGCCCGTTTCCGAATGCTGCGACAACGACACAAACCGATAAGTTTCGTGATCGTGCGCGGCATTGGCCTCCTGGCTGATGATCGACAAGATATCCTCGTCGAAGATCTCCGCCTTGCGATCGGCCAGTTCCTTGAAACGCGCGAATGCGGCGTTCAGTTCCGCCTCGCTGTCTAGCGCCACCCCCAATTC
The DNA here is from genome assembly GCF_021498065.1 of Mycetohabitans sp. B3. NCBI lineage: Bacteria > Pseudomonadati > Pseudomonadota > Betaproteobacteria > Burkholderiales > Burkholderiaceae > Mycetohabitans > Mycetohabitans sp. B3. Next base: position 90,177 of record NZ_JAHLKN010000032.1, read on the forward strand.
CTGCAGCCGCTGCTTGAACGCGCTGCGGCCCGACAGTTTGCCGAGCACAATCTTGTTCGCGCTCCAGCCCACGTCTTCCGCACGCATGATCTCGTACGTGTCCCGCGCTTTGAGCACCCCGTCCTGATGAATTCCCGACGCGTGCGCAAACGCATTGGCCCCCACCACCGCCTTGTTCGGCTGCACCACAAAGCCCGTCGTCTGCGACACCAGCTTCGAGACCGGCACGATCTGCGTCGTGTCGAGGCCCACCTCTAGCCTGAAGTAGTCACGGCGCGTCTTCACCGCCATCACCACTTCCTCCAGCGACGTATTCCCGGCCCGCTCGCCAAGCCCGTTCACCGTGCACTCAATCTGCCGCGCGCCGCCCAGCTTCACCGCCGCCAGCGAGTTAGCCACCGCCATACCCAAATCATTGTGGCAGTGCACTGAGAATACCGCCTTGTCGGAGTTCGGCACCCGTTCGCGGATCTGCCGGATCAGCGCCGCATAGCCGTCCGGCACCGCATAGCCGACGGTATCCGGAATGTTGATCGTGGTGGCGCCCTCCGCGATCACCGCCTCCAGCACCCGGCACAGGAAATCCATGTCCGAGCGGCTACCGTCCTCTGGCGAAAACTCAATGTCGTCCGTGAACTGCCGAGCAAAACGCACTGCCAGCCGCGCCTGCTCGTACACCTGCTCCGGCGTCATGCGCAGCTTCTTCTCCATATGCAGCGCCGAGGTCGCGATGAATGTATGGATCCTGAACCGCCCCGCCGGCTTAAGCGCCTCGGCCGCACGCGCAATATCCTTGTCATTGGCGCGCGCCAGCGAGCAGATCACGCTGTCCTTGACCTGCGAGGCGATCGCCTGGATCGCGTCAAAATCTCCGTCCGAACTGGCCGCGAAGCCCGCCTCGATCACATCCACCTTCATGCGCTCGAGCTGTCGTGCGATGCGGATCTTCTCCTCCTTCGTCATCGACGCGCCCGGCGATTGCTCGCCATCACGCAACGTCGTGTCGAATATGATCAACTTGTCTGCCATGTCAGTCTCCGGACTCGAATCAGTGGGGTAAGCGGCAACCTCCTCTATCGGCACACCGCAGGTGACGCCGGTGCGAACAGGCGAGACGAAGCGGAGGCAGAATCGATTCAGCGCGATAGACACGCCGACGTCGGCGCGCGAGATAACGCGCCGACCGGTAGAGATAGTAGAAGCCGTGCAGCCATATTGATTCGGACGACTATAGCGTCAATTAGGTCAACGTGCAACGCAACCTAACCGTGCCATTGGCCAATAGTCGATGACTATGGCCGCTTGTCCGCGCGGCGCTCGTTGTCCAACGCCTTGTTTGCGATGTGCTCCTGGGTAGCAGATCTTTCCACCGCGCGTACCCTGTCCGACGCCTTATCCGTGATGGGCTCGTGGGCGGCCGGCTTGACAGCACCCAACGCGACCGGATTGGGCTTGCGCGATATCGCGCGCCACATCCACAGCACATAGCCGGACAAACCATACAATACAAACAGGCCGAACAGCATCAGCGGCGGATCAGACGACACAAGTACGAAGGCGACTACGACCAGCAGGATCGCCGCAAACGGCACCCGATGCCGGACGTCGAGCGCCTTGCCGCTGTAGAACGGCGCATTGGAGACCATGGTAACGCCCGCATAGATCGTCAGGCCAAATGCGACCCACGGCAGCCAGCCGAGCTTGAGCGGCACCCGATTATCGGTCGCCAGCCATACGAAGCCGGCCACCAGCGCGGCAGCGGCCGGACTCGGCAGGCCCTGAAAATAGCGCTTGTCGACCACGCCGATGTTCGTATTGAAGCGTGCCAGGCGCAGCGCGGCGCCAGCGCAATAGACGAACGCGGCAAGCCACCCCCAGCGACCTAGATCCTTGAGCACCCACTCGTACATCACCAGCGCTGGCGCAACACCAAACGACACCATGTCCGACAGGCTGTCGAACTGCTCGCCGAACGCACTTTGTGTATGCGTCATGCGTGCCACGCGGCCGTCCATGCCATCCAGCACCATCGCGACGAAGATGGCGATCGCGGCGATCTCAAAACGCACGTTCATCGCCTGTACCACGGCGAAGAAACCGCAGAACAATGCAGCGGTTGTGAACGCATTGGGCAGCAGGTAGACGCTGCGTTTGCGTAGCAATTGTTGGCGCGCGGCCCGCAGGCTGCGCCGCGCGATCTGCTCTTGCACCGTGCGGTTGCGCCGGAACGGTCGCGCCAGGCGCGGCCCGCCCGCACGCGGGCGTCGCGGTTTGAAATCAGCCATCAAGCCCTCCTTGCGCCGCTCAAAGCTCGGCCAGGATCGTCGCCGACGCCTGTACCTTCTCGCCGATCGACACCCGCGGCTTGCTGCCCAACGGCAGATAGACGTCCACGCGCGAGCCAAAGCGGATGAAGCCATAGCGCTGGCCGCGGAAGAGCGGCTCGCCGGTGCGCACGTAGCACAGGATGCGCCGAGCGATCAATCCGGCCACCTGCACCGAGGTGACAATGTGATTGTCCGCGGTCTGCAGCACGATCGCGTTGCGCTCGTTCTCCAGCGACGCCTTGTCGATTGCTGCATTCAGGTAGGCGCCGGGGAAATATTCGACCTGGGTCACCGCACCGTCAACCGGCGAGCGTTGTGAATGAACGTTGAACACGTTCATGAACACGCTGATCTTCAGCGCGTCGCGGTTCACGTACGGATCGTGCGCAGTCTCGACCGCGACGATCCGTCCGTCAGCCGGGCACAACACGGCATTCGGCTGCTGCGGCACCGGCCGCTGCGGATCGCGAAAGAACTGCACGACAAATAGTGTCAGCAGCCAGAAAGGCCACGCCCAGCCGAAGCCCACGAATGCATGGATCAGCAGCGTCACGACGAACGCGGCAGCGATGAAAGGCCAACCTTCGCGGGCAATGATCGGATGAGGATAAGTCATATAGGCAACGCCAGTTCCAAGAAAATAGAAGGATAGCAAACCCCGGCCGCCTGTCACGCCCGCGGCCTGTGGGCGAATAAAGAAAAGCCGCCCGGGCATGACGCCCCAGGCGGCTCGAACGCGCGATGGCGCGTGCGTGGTGCGAGCGCGTGATCAGTTCTTCGACTGATCGACCAGCTTGTTTTTCGCGATCCACGGCATCATCGCACGCAGCTTCGCGCCAACCGTCTCGATCTGGTGTTCGGCCGTCAGGCGCCGCCGCGATTGCAGCGTCGGCGCGCCGGCGCGGTTCTCAAGGATGAAGCTTTTCGCGTACTCGCCGGTCTGGATGTCACGCAACACATGCTTCATCACCTGCTTCGTCTCGTCGGTGATCACGCGCGGGCCGGTCACGTACTCCCCGTACTCGGCGTTGTTCGAGATCGAGTAGTTCATGTTCGCAATGCCGCCTTCATAGATCAGGTCGACGATCAGCTTCAACTCATGCAGGCATTCGAAGTACGCCATCTCAGGCGCGTAGCCTGCCTCAACCAGCGTCTCGAAGCCGGCCTTGATCAGCTCGACCGTGCCGCCGCACAGCACGGCCTGCTCGCCGAACAAATCGGTCTCGGTTTCCTCGCGGAAGTTCGTCTCGATGATGCCCGCACGGCCACCGCCGTTGGCTACCGCATACGACAGTGCGATGTCACGCGCCGCGCCCGACTTGTCCTGTGCGACCGCGACCAAGTGCGGCACCCCGCCACCCTGTGTGTAGGTGCCGCGCACCGTATGGCCCGGCGCCTTGGGTGCGATCATGATCACGTCCAGGTCGGCACGCGGTACCACTTGGCCATAGTGCACATTGAAGCCATGCGCGAACGCGAGCGCCGCGCCTTGCTTGATATGCTCATGCACGTCGCGCTTGTAGACGTCGGCGATCTGCTCGTCCGGCAGCAGGATCATCACAATGTCGGCACCCTTCACCGCTTCGGCTACTTCCTTCACGCTCAGGCCGGCGGTCTCGGCCTTCGCCCACGACGCGCCGCCGCGACGCAGTCCCACCGTCACGTTCACACCGCTGTCGCGCAAGTTCAGCGCGTGCGCGTGGCCTTGCGAGCCGTAGCCGATGATCGTGACTTGCTTGTCCTTGATCAGCGAGAGATCGGCGTCCTTATCGTAATAAACTTTCATGTGATTTCCTTCGTGTAGTGTCACTTCGATTCAGTGTTCATTGCCCCCGATGCCGCGCTGCCCGCCGCGGCACCAGAACAGGTCAAACCTTCAAGATCCGCTCGCCGCGACCGATGCCCGAGCCGCCAGTGCGCACCGTCTCCAGGATCGCCGTGGCGTCGATCCCGTCGATGAATGCGTCGAGCTTGCCGCTGGCCCCGGTCAACTCGATCGTGTAGGTCTTCTCGGTGACGTCGATGATGCGGCCGCGGAAAATATCCGACATCCTCTTCATCTCCTCCCTTTCCTTGCCGACCGCCCGCACCTTGATCAACATCAGTTCGCGCTCGATGTGGGCGCCCTCGGTCAGGTCGACCACCTTCACCACCTCGATCAGGCGGTTCAAATGCTTCGTGATCTGTTCAACCACGTCGTTCGAGCCAATCGTCACGATCGTCATGCGCGACAGCGAGCGGTCCTCGGTCGGCGCGACGGTCAGGGTCTCAATGTTGTAGCCACGCGCCGAGAACAGGCCGACCACGCGCGATAACGCACCGGGTTCATTCTCCAGCAGCACGGAAATAATGTGTCGCATCTTGTTTCTCTTTCCCGTTTCGATGTTCTTGCGCCCGGCGCTACCCGCGGCACGCCGCGTGTCGCGGGCAGCGCCGCCTTCGCGCGCGCCGACGCGCGCTTCGTCAGAGGTCCTCTGCGCCGAGCAGCATCTCAGTGATGCCCTTACCGGCCTGAACCATCGGCCAGACGTTCTCGGTCGGGTCGGTCTGGAAATCGAGAAACACGGTACGATCCTTGAGCCGCAACGCCTCCTTCAACGCCGGCTCGACGTCTGCCCTGCGCTCGATACGCAGGCCAACATGGCCATACGCTTGAGCAAGCTTTACGAAGTCCGGCAGCGCGTCCATGTATGAATGCGAATAGCGCTTGTTGTACTCGAGTTGTTGCCACTGACGGACCATGCCCAGGTAGCGGTTGTTCAACGACACGATCTTGACCGGCGTCTCATACTGCTTGCATGTGGACAGCTCTTGGATGCACATCTGGATCGAGCCCTCACCGGTGATGCACACTACGTCGGCGTCCGGATGCGCCATCTTCACGCCCATCGCAGCCGGCAGACCGAAGCCCATCGTCCCGAGCCCCCCGGAATTGATCCAGCGGCGCGGTTTGTCGAAGCGGTAGAATTGCGCAGCCCACATTTGATGTTGACCGACGTCCGAGCACACGAACGCGTTGCCGCCGGTCAGCTCGTGGAGCGTCTCGATGACGTACTGCGGCTTGATGATCTCGCTGTCGCGGTCGTACTTCAAACAATCGCGGGCACGCCACTGCTCGATCTGCTGCCACCACGCGTCCAATGCGGCACCGTCCGGGCCGTGCGGCGCGGTCTGCAACTGCTCGATCAATTCCTTGAGCACTTCCTTCACGTCGCCCACAATCGGGATGTCGACCTTCACTCGCTTGGAAATCGATGAGGGGTCGATGTCGATATGAATGATCTTGCGCGGCGTACTCGCGAAATGCGTGGGGTCGCCGATGACACGGTCGTCGAAGCGGGCACCGATCGCAATCAGCACGTCGCAGTGCTGCATCGCCATGTTGGCCTCGTACGTGCCATGCATGCCGAGCATGCCGAGGAACTTGCGATCCGTCGCGCGATAGCCACCCAGGCCCATCAGCGTGTTGGTGACCGGGTAGCCGAGCAGGTCCGCGAACTGGTTCAACTCGCGCGAAGCCTCGGCCAAGATGATCCCCCCGCCGGTATAGATGTACGGGCGCTTTGCAGACAGCAGCAGTGCGACCGCCTTGCGGATCTGGCCTGAATGACCCTTCGTGACCGGGTTGTACGAGCGCAGCGCAATATGCTTGATCGGCTCGTAGTGGCACGGCGCCTTCGACACATCCTTCGGGATGTCGATCAGCACCGGCCCGGGGCGGCCGCTCTGGGCAATGTGGAACGCCTTCTTCACTGTCGCGGCGAGTTCGTGCACGTCCTTCACGAGGAAGTTGTGCTTCACGCACGGCCGCGTAATCCCGACCGTGTCACATTCCTGGAACGCGTCCTGGCCAATCGCCGCCGTCGGCACCTGGCCGCTGATGACCACCAGCGGAATCGAGTCCATGTATGCGGTGGCGATGCCGGTCACCGCGTTCGTCACACCGGGCCCGGAGGTTACCAGGCACACGCCGACGTTGCCGGTGGAGCGCGCGTAGGCGTCCGCGGCGTGCACCGCGGCTTGCTCATGGCGCACCAGCACGTGCTGGATCTTGTCCTGCTTGTACAGTTCGTCGTAGATGTAGAGTACCGAGCCGCCCGGATATCCCCAAATGAATTCGACGTTTTCGTCAGCGAGCGCGCGCATCAGCACGGTCGCGCCGATCGAGCCGGTTTTGGTTTCAGCAGGGGAGGAGAGATCCGACGTGGAGCATTCCGCGCTTGGCATATTCATCGTTCACCTTTCGAATTTTCGGCAAAAAATTGATCGGGGGCTCTCCACCGGGCTTGTGGCTCGGGTTCAAGCGGCGCGTCTTAGAGAGAGTACGAGCTTTGTGAGCGTCGCCTCAATGAGACAATCACAGCGTCTTGCGAATCTATTACCATATCGAGTCGCGCAACAAGGGTCAAGCAAAAAATGCTGGCTTCCCACAGGGCCTTTTTTTTTGCTAGCATCCGCGGGTTTTCACGTTTTTGTTGGGTTGGCGCGCCCCGATGGCGCGGGCTAGCCGGCAATTCACTTTCCGCGCGTCACGCGTCACCTGTCGCGCCGAATTCCACAAGGATGGCATCAGACAAGGAACTCGCCGATTTCCTGGCGGGCGTCGAAAGGCGCGCATTTAAGCATGTCGCGTATGCGGTGCGCGATGACGACGCCGCGCTGGACGTCGTCCAGGACGCGATGATCAAGCTCGCCGAGAAATACGGCGAGCGGCCTGCGGCCGAGCTACCGCTGCTGTTCCAGCGCATTTTGCAGAACGCGACCCACGATTTCTTTCGCCGCCAGAAGGTGCGCAACACGTGGGTCAGCCTGTTTTCGGCGCTGGGCAACGGCGATGACGACGAGTTCGACGTGCTGGAAACCTACGAATCCTCGGACAATTCGACCGCGGTCGAGAACAGCGCCGACCGGCTCGAGCGGGAGCAAGTGCTCGCGCTGATCGACGAGGAGATCCAAAAACTGCCCGCGCGTCAACGTGAAGCGTTTCTGATGCGTTATTGGGAAGATATGGATGTCGCCGAAACCGCTGCCGCGATGGGCTGCTCGCAGGGCAGCGTCAAGACCCATTGCTCGCGGGCCACGCATGCGCTGGCTGTCGCGCTGAAGGCGAAAGGAATCACACTATGAGCGGTACACTTGAGACAAAAGAAATCGAATTTGCACTGAAAGTACGCCGAGCGCTCGACGAGGGCGCAGCGCGCCTGCCACGCGCGACGACTGACCGGCTGGCGGCCGCGCGACAGGCCGCGCTTGCGAGAAAGAAACCCGATACTCGCACGCGGCCGGTTTACCTGCCGGCGCTGGCCGGCGCCGGCAACGTGCCAACGGGCACCAGCGGCGCACGCAAGCGCGCCCGCTGGAGCCGCCTAGCCCTAGTCTGGCCGCTACTGGCGCTGGTGTGCGGTCTCGCCGCGATCCGCGACTGGGAAAACCAGCAGCGCCTAGCCGACATCGCCGCGATCGACGCAGCCATGCTCAGCGACGAGCTGCCGCTGTCCGCCTACTTGGACCACGGCTTTCACGCCTACCTGTCGCACGGGCACTGATACGCTAACTAGGAGCAATGTCGGTGAGTAACAAGCGCGGTTTGGCTATGGTCTATGCGGGTGTGATGGCTGCATTTGTCGCGTTCATGGCAACCTATCCGCGCTTTCACCCAGCATCGTCGTCTCGCGCGTTGCCGTCTGACGCCGCGCCAGCGCCGGTCGGCAGCGGGGTAGCAGCAGTGGCGAGCCACGCCGCCGTTGCCGACATGGCAGCCGATGCGGCCAACCCACTGTCCTGGGCCCGCCTTACCGCGGCGCAGCGCGACGCGCTAGCGCCGCTGGCCCCCCAATGGGATCATTTCAGCGCCGAGCGCAAGCGGAAATGGCTGAAAATTGCAGCCAGATATCCAAAAATGCGCACAGAAGAGCAACAGCGACTGCATCAACGAATGGCCGAATGGATCCGCATGACGCCACAGCAGCGGCGCGTCGCGCGTGAGAACTACCAGTTGTCCAAGGAACTCTCCGTACAGGCACGCGAAAAGGCGTGGAGCGCCTATCAGCAATTGCCCGACGAATTAAAGCGCAAGCTGGCGGCCACCGAGAAAGCACGACGCCCGACCGTAGTCAGCGCGCCGCCAAGCGGTAAGCCTGAAATCAAGGACCTAGGCAAGCTCGAGCGCTCACGCGAGCGCGCCGATGCCGCCGCGGCTGCACCACGCGCCGGCACCTCGGCCAGTACGGCGCCAGTTGGCCCGGGCACGCCGCCCGACACCCACCCGGCACCGTCGGCGTCGGCCGCTGCGTTGACATCTTCCCCGGCCGCCGGCTCACAAACCGAGCCGGAAAAGCCGGCGCAGTCGGTGCCGTGGTTCTTCAACGATCACGCGCAGTGAATCTGCCGCGTGAACACGTGCCTCGTGGCCGCGCCCCATCCCTGTGGCGCCGCCTGCTGTGCGCGCTCTACGAAGGCATCATTTTGTTCGGCGTCGTCTTTATTGCCGGCTACCTATTCAGCGCGCTGACCCAGCAACGCGATGGATTAACGCATCACAATCTGTTGGCTGGCTGGATCACTCTCGTCGTCGGCGCGTATTTCGTCTGGTTTTGGACCCATGGCGGCCAAACATTGCCGATGAAAACTTGGCGACTGCGGCTCGTTGACCACGCGCTCGCACCGGTCGGGTTGGGGCGCGCAATGCTGCGCTACGTGCTTGCCTGGCTATGGTTCCTGCCGCCGCTGGCGCTCCATTCGGTGCTCGGAGGGTCGGTGCCGCACACGCTGCTCGCGCTGTCCGCGTGGATAACGCTATGGGCCAGTACGCAATGGCTGGATCCGGATCGGCAATGGTTGCATGACCGGCTGGCCGGTACCCGCATTGTTGCTGCCCCGTAATAAGAACGTCTTGTAACTGTCGCGCCAGTTTCACGCCGGCCGGTTTCACGCCGGCATCGTGCAATGCGGGCCATTACACTGCGCGAGCGTGGACCAAAGTGTCCAACCTACCCCCGTAGCCCCTGAAGCACACCGGCGCAAAGAGCAAGCCGGCGCAGACGGCGGTCCCCTGCGTGACCTCCAGCCGGCCGGCACGCCGACGGCCTCTTCGCGCCCCCGTCCGCGTCGAACGCGCCGCCTGTTGCCAGCGTCGATGACGACTCCGGCATGCATCGATACCGCTCTCTGGTGCGCGATATTAAACGCTCCCAGCCCGGCGCGCCGCTGCCGGACGCCACCGAAGCGGACCGATCATGGAACGCCGAGCCGCCGCTCGCACCTCTGCATGCTTCCACTGAATCTATTACATAGGTCTGCTAAGCCGATCAGTCTGTCCGATACAACAAAGCCTGCGCCTCAGTGCGAAAACGGCAGTTTATAATCCGGCGATCTCGCCCGTGCGAGCCCACCAGCCGGAGTTTCCGGCGCACAGAGCCGACGCCATGGAATCGAAACCGCCCCGTCGCACCCGCGACCGAATCCTCGAACTGTCGTTGCGACTCTTCAATGAGATCGGCGAGCCGAACGTCACAACGACGACGATCGCCGAGGAAATGGAAATCAGCCCAGGAAACCTGTACTACCATTTCCGCAACAAGGACGACATCATCAACAGCATCTTCGCTCAGTTCGAGCAAGAGATCGGCAAGCGATTGCGCTTTCCCGATGACCATCGTCCAACAATCGACGAGATGTGGGCCTATCTGGCCTACATGGCAGATTTTCTGTGGACGTACCGGTTCCTCTATCGGGACCTGAACGATTTGCTGGCGCGCAACCGCACACTGGAGACGCACTTCAAGCAGATCATCACGCATAAAGTCAATTTCGCGCGCCAGTTGTGCGAGCAATTGATTGCCGACGGCGAGATGGAAGCGACGCCCCAGGAGGTCGGCGTGATCTCGACCAACATCGGCGTGATCTCGACCTATTGGCTGTCGTACCAGTTCGTGATGAACCCACGCAAGTACAACGAGCAGGAAGCGATCCGGGCCGAATTGCATCAGGCGAGCCTACACATCGTATCGCTGATGGCCCCTTATCTGCGCGGACGTTCGCGCCAATTGTTCGACGATCTGGTTTCCGGCCGGTTGCCGATGCGCGAATTCGCCGACTACCTGCCGCCGCGCGACGGCAGGGGCGAGACACGGTCCGAGTCAGGCAAGGCCGAGACGCAACGCCCGAAGGGGGCGCGATGATTAATTCGGTGTGCGTATATTGTGGCTCCGCTGTCGGCCGTCGGGACGAATACCGGCAGGGGGCGCAGGCGTTTGGTCGCGCGCTCGCGCACGCGGGTCTCACACTGGTCTATGGCGGAGGCCACGTCGGCTTGATGGGCGAGATCGCGGATGCCGTGCTGCAAGCGCAAGGCCATGCGATCGGCGTGATCCCGCAGCTATTGATCGACAAGGAAGTCGGTCATCGCGGCTTGACCGAGTTACACGTCGTCGCAAACATGCACGAGCGCAAGAAAATGATGGCTGACCTGAGCGACGCGTTCGTCGCGCTGCCTGGCGGCGCCGGCACGTTCGAAGAGTTGTTCGAAGTCTACACGTGGGCGCAACTCGGCTATCACCAAAAGCCGGTCGGTCTGCTCAACATCGCCGGCTATTACGATCCGCTGCTGGCAATGCTGCGCCACACCGCCAATGAGGGCTTCATGCGGCACGACTACGTCGGACTGCTCCAAGTGGAGTCGGACGTCGACGCGTTGCTTGACGGGCTGCAACGCTACGTGCCGCCGATCGGCGACAAGTGGTCGGAGAAGCGCGAAGCGGTCTAGTCGCATCGTGGCGCCGTCGTTGCCGCTGGCCGATATGGATGTCGAGCGGCGGCGGCGGATGTTCAAAACCAACGCGCTCGGCACTGATCTCTGCGCGCGAAGCGGCTCACCGCATGAGGACGGATCGCGGCAAGCGCGGCGGCGCGATCATCGACTTGTCTCCGGCTGCCGGTTAGGATCGCCAAACGAGTATGTCGACTATGCCGGTTCCAAAGAAGGGATCGTCGCGGTATCGGCCGTGGCGAGGCCAAGCGAGCGAGCATGCGACGCGAATAGCGGCTCAACGGGATGATCTGCCCGCACGACGAAATCGGCGCCGATCATTTGCCGCGCGGCACGCGCGCCGCCAACGGCGAGAGCTGACGGCGCACCGGCACCATGTCCGTCGCCATGCCGCGAAAACCGAGCTGCACGCCGTGCCACAACGGCGGCAACGCATACGCGGCAAGCGCCAGGAACACCAGCATGCCCAGCAGGAACAGCCCCGGCATGAACAACGCGAGCAACAACCCAAGGACGGCGATCGTGTCCTCCACAAACGACACGACCCAGGTCGACGGCGGCTGCTGCGCGAGATTAATTAACGCGCGGGCGCCAGCCTTGACCAGGTGCGCAGTGCCGGCCAACGCCGCGCCGGCCAACGCCGCCGCCGCCAAAACGCGCGGATCGGCATGGCCGGCCGCGCCATAGGCGAGCATCGCGCCGGCCGGGATGCGAATCAGCGTGTGCAGCGCGTCCCACAGCGAGTCGACGGCGGGCACCTTGTCGGCCAGGAATTCGGCAATCGCCAACAGCGCTGCGGCACCGATGATCCACGGCGAACCCAGCAGCGACAACGCATCGGGAAGACGCACGACGTCGAACGACGCGAGCAGGCCGGTCAACAGAACCGTCAGGTACAAGCGCAGCCCGCTTGCCCACGCAAGCCCGGTTGCCAGAGAAAGGGCGTAGAGCATTAACGCCTCCTTGCGCGCCCCCGCGCGCACCGGCAAGGGCCAGTGCAGCGCGCGCCGCAAGCGTCAGTGTTGGATAAACCCGAAACCATTATAGCGACAGTCGCCGCGCGAGCGCCGTCTCGCTCAATGGCCGGACGTGAGCTTCAAGCCGATCAGCCCGGCCAGGATCAGGACTGCACTGCCCGCCCGGGCCGGCGTCAGCGCCTCGCCCATCATCACGATGCCGAACACGAATGCGCCCAGCGCGCCGATGCCGGTCCACACTGCATACGCGGTGCCCAGCGGTAACTGTTTCATCGCCAGTGCCAACAAACCGAAGCTGATCAGCGCCGTCACCAGTGTGAAGATCGACCAGCCAGGCCGGGAAAAGCCTTCCGAGCTTTTCAGGCCGGCAGCCCATGCCACTTCAAGCAGGCCCGCCATCACCAGAAAGATCCATGCCATCGGCTACAACCTTGACGAAATGGGGTCGTCCCCGATACGAACCGTAGCGCGCGGGCCGTCCCGCACAACGGGTTGCATCGATTCTATCAAAGTGCCGGGTGCGCTGCCGAGCGTGGCCGTGCCGCGACCCAGCGCCACACCCGGTGAAGCTGCTACTGCACGCCGGCGAGCCGGTATCCGACACCCGTCTCGGTCACGATATGCTCGGGCTGCGCAGGATCGCGCTCCAGCTTCTGTCGTAAATGCCCCATGTAGATGCGCAAGTAATGATGGCTCTCCACATGGGAAGGCCCCCAGACGTCGCGCAGCAATTGGCGGTGCGTCAACACGCGGCCGGCATGACGCACCAGCGTGACCAGGAGCCGGTATTCGATCGGCGTCAGATGCACCACCTCGCCATCCCGGGTCACGCGGCGTGCGGTCAGGTCCACGACGATGCCGCCGAACTGTACTTGCGGCGTGTCGTCTTGGCCCCCGCGATTGCGCCGGCGCAACTGCGCGCGGATCCGCGCCAGCAGCTCCGACACGCCGAACGGCTTGGTCAGGTAGTCGTCCGCCCCCGCATCCAGCGCGGCCACTTTCTGCTCCTCCTGACTACGAGCGGATAACACGATGATCGGCAGATCGGTCCATCCGCGCAATTCGCGGATCACGTCCAGGCCGTCGATATCGGGCAGGCCCAGGTCCACGATCACCAGATCCGCCCGGCGCGTGGCAGCCTCGACCAGCCCCTGCCGACCCGTGTCCGCGTCGAATACCGCCATGCCCTGCGCTTGCAGCGAGGTGCCCACGAAACGGCGGATTTGCTTTTCGTCCTCGATCAGGACAATCGTCACGTTCGGTTCGCTCATGATTTCGGTGTGATCTCGTCAACCGCATGCCCGCTGCGCGCTGCGTCGGCATCCTGTTCCAGCGCTTCGCTGCCGCCCGGAGGTACCTCATCGGCCGGCAACATGAACCAGAAGCGCGCCCCCAGCACGCGGCCTTGCGCATCAACGCGGTTTTCCGCGCCTATTCGACCGCCGTGAGCGTCGACGATGGCCCGGCAGATCGCCAACCCGAGGCCGATGCCGGGCTTGGCCGATTCCTTTTCGCCACGCGTAAACTTGTCGAACACGCGCGCTTCCATGCCCGGCGGCAGACCGGGGCCGCTGTCCTCGACCGCCACTTTGACATAGCGGCGCGCGCCGTCCTCGACCACACCCGCATCAATCAATAATGGCGCGCCGGCCGGCGTGTACTTCGCGGCATTCTCGAACAGGTTGGCGAACAAATGCTCTATCAGCACCGGATCGAGCCGCAGCAGCGGCAGCTCGGCCGGCACGCGCGCGTGCACCGGATGGGCGGCCAAGCTCCGGCGGCATGCGGCGAGTGCGGCGCCCACCATTTCCTCGAGCATCAACCACTGGCGGTTGAGCCGGACCGCGCCGGCCTGCAACCGGGCCATATCCAACAAGTTGGTCACCAAACGCGTCATGCGCAGCGCTTCCTCGTGGATTGCCTCGATCAGGTCGCGCTCGGCCTGCGGCCGAGGCGGCGCACCACCGCCCTGCTGCTCGGCGAGCATCGACGCAAAGCCGACGATGGCCGTCAGCGGCGTGCGCAGGTCGTGCGAAATGGCCGACAACAGCGAGTTGCGCAACCGCTCGGACTCCATGCTGACCAGCGCGTCCTGCGCGATCTCGACGTAGTGCACGCGCTCCAGCGCTAGGGCGATCTGCGCGGCGAATGTATCGATCATACGACGCTGCTCGGGCACCGCCAGGTCCTCAAAGCGCGCCGCCACCAGTGCCAACACGCCGCGCGTGCGCATCGGCGCCTTTAGCGGCAGATAGAGTGCGTCGGCGGCCGGCAACGTGTCGGTACCGTGTCCAGCTGGCTTTTGCTGGTCGTAAACCCATTGCGCGATATCAGTATCGAGTGCCGATGGCTGCAGCATAATCGCCGGATCCGGCTCCTCGACCTTCTGCCTGACTTTGTCGTTGCTGTCCGGCAATAAGATTGACACGTGCGCCTGAAACACTTCCGCGACATGCCGCATGCCGATTTCGATGATCTGGCCGGTGGCAAGCGCCGCACCCAACTCTCGCGTCATCGCGTACATCGCGCTGGTGCGCCGCTCGCGCAGCGTCGCGATACGCGCCTGCCGGCGCAGACTCGACGTCAAATGGCTGATCGTCAGCGACGTGAGCAGCATCACGGCGAACGTCAACAGGTATTGCGTGTCGGACACCGACAGCGATATACGCGGTGGCACGAAGAAAAAGTCGAACGACACGACGCTGAGAAACGACATCAGCACACCCGGACCGCGCCCCAGCCTTGCGGCGGCAAAGATCACACCGAGCAGGTACAGCATCGCTAGATTCGCCAGATCGATCCGGCGCAGCAGTTCGGTCGCCACCACCGTGATGCCGGCACTGATCGCCGCCGCATACGCGTAGTGACGCAACGTCGAGCGGCGCTCGTCACCCAGCGACGACGCGAAGCTGCGCACGTCGCCGCGTGCACCACGCCGCTCATGCGCGCGGCCAGCGCCCACCAGCGTCACGTCGATGTCGGACGCTGATTGCAGCAACCGCTCACCGACTGACGGAGCAAGCCAGCGTCGCGTGCGCGGCATGCCGGCGACGAGCCTAGACACGTTGCGCATCCTCGCATAAGCCAGCAGCGTGCGGGCCGCGTCGGACCCATCCAGTGTCACCGTTTCGGCGCCGAGTTCGGCGGCCAATTTCAACGCATCGAGTGTGCGCTTTCGGACGGTGTCCGGCAGCCGTTGCAGCTTCGGCGTCTCGACATAGACCGCCAGCCAATCCGCCTTTAAGGTCGCCGCGAGCCGCGCAGCCGCGCGCACCAGCGTCGCGCTCTCTGAGCCCGGGCCGATACACACGATAATCCGCTCGCGCGCGTGCCAGACACGCTCAATCGACTGATCCGCGCGATACTCGCGCATCTGCGCATCCACCCGATCCGCGGTGCGTCGCAACGCCAGTTCCCGCAACGCAATCAGGTTGCCCTTACGAAAGAAATGGCGTACCGCGTGCTCTGCCTGCTGTGGCAGATAGACCTTGCCATCGCGCAGGCGCGCGAGCAGTTCGTCCGCGGGCAGATCCACCAGCGTGACCTCGTCCGCCAGATCGAATATTCGGTCCGGAATCGTTTCCCATACACGAATGCCAGTGATCTGGCCAACCACATCGTTCAGGCTTTCGAGATGCTGGACGTTAAGCGTCGTGTAGACGTCGATCCCAGCATCCAGCAGTTCCTGCACATCCTGCCAACGCTTCAGGTGGCGTGCGCCGGGCACGTTCGAATGCGCAAGCTCATCGACCAGGATCAACTGCGGCCTGCGTGCCAGCGCCGCGTTCAGGTCGAATTCCGGCAACACCTTGCCGCGATACGGATAACGGGCAGCAGGAATCGACGGCATTCCATCGAGCAGCGCCACGGTTTCCCTGCGTCCGTGGGTTTCCGCCACGCCGACCACGACGTCGACGCCTTCGTCGCGGCATCGCCGTGCCGCCTGCAGCATCGCGAACGTCTTGCCCACGCCCGCCGATGCACCGAAAAAAATTTTCAGCTTGCCGCGCTGTTTTTTTTCCTCCTCGCGTTGCAGCTTATTGAGCAATTCGTCAGGGTCGGGGCGTTCCATTCGCGTATTGAAAGTCCAAAGCAGGCCGCGCCTGCGCGCGGGCTCCAGTATGCCCGAGCCCGAGAACCGGAGACGATCTTTCACGCGAAGCCAGCCCGGCACAAGCGTGGTTGCATAACGCACGCGTGCCCAAAAACGCATCAAAGGTGAAGCAGGCGGCGCAAAATCATGTCAGTGTACGCTCACATATGATTGATATGCCCATCTCATCCGCCAAGTCCTGTCTGCTTATCAACGGCCACAGACACACACGGCGGCCGTTGCGGTTGAATCAAGGCTCACCGTTTATAGACGGCCCCCCCGCGAGCCCATCGCGACTGCCCGGTACTAGGAGAGATAAATGGACACCGATGCAAACGTTTCGGTTGCAGCCCTTGAAGCCGCTTTATCCGTGACACGAGAGGAACGACAGCATCAACCGATGCACGAACCCGGGCCGGCGTCACTGATTCATGCACGCTTGCAGCCCCGCGCGGGTGTAGCAGGTACGCGAGCCGCCACCTATTGCGACTTGCCCGACGAGTTGATCATCCAAATCGGCCGGTATCTGGACACCCGCGACCTTTGCCACCTGTCGATGGTCGAGCGGCGCACCCATGCCGTATTGCGCGAGCAGGCCCTATCCAAGCGCCATGCCGACCAAGCCAAAACCGTAGTCAGCGCCGCTGACGTACAAGCGCTAGTGGCACAGCTCGAGCATGATATCGTCGAGCGACCTGGGCTGCGCGTCACCCCAATTTTGACACTGTTGGCGCAACTGCTGCGCCAAAGGTTTCCCAAGCGCGAGCAAGCAGCAGCCTTCGAATCGGTATTCACCGCTGCCGCGGGACTGCCTACCGCAAGTTATGCGGTCGTCAGTAGGGCCGTGGTTACCACGTTGAAATACCTCGATCCAAGCGTTCGCGCCAACGCGTACGAATTCTGTCACGCGCATGTGTGGCAGCGCCATCCGAGACCGTCGCACTATGGGTCCGCCCTCGCATCACAATTGCACGTACTGCCGCGCGAACGGTTCATCCAGCGATACGATGAACTCGTTGCATGGATCCCGCAGCTTGACACGGCCGAGCGGACGACGCTGATCAGTGCGCTCGCGGTCCAGTTGCCGGCATTCGTGTACGGATTCAATGTACGCGATGCAGCGACGCTACATCGAGCCACGCAATGGTACCGCACGTTGCGGCAAGCGCTGTTGGACCTTCCACCGTCCGACCAGGGCAAGGCGGTGGCGGCACTGTGTGTCGCCCTGCCTGCGTTGGGCCGTCAGACAAGTATCACGGAATATGGGCAGATTCGACAGATCGCGATGTCGCTACCGCAACCGGCGATGGCCGAAGCGTGGCTTGGGCTGCTCCGGGCATTGCCGATGTTTCCGGCGGAACTGCAGCCGGCACAGTTGTACTCCCTGTACGCGATGATCGAGCGCTGGCCGTCGCAGTACTCTGCTTTCGCCGCGCAGACGCTGCTGGAAAGCGTCCCGGCGTTGCACGTCGACACGCGAGCGGCGGCCTGGCACAAGGCAATCATGCTGCTACCGCTCAACACGAGCGAGCGAGAGGAGGATGTCATCCAGCATGCGCTCGACCAGATCGCGTTCCTGCGCGCCGATGAACGCAGTGCGGCACACGCCGCGATCGCACGCCTCATCGACGCCGGTGACAATGCCGATATGGCGCTAGGGCAGCAAGATTGATGAGCCGGTCGTGCGCCGGCCCTCCAGATCCCGATGTGCATCAGCCGCGTCGCACAACGCGCCGAAGCAGGTACTGCGCCGTCATGCCTTGCAGCATCATGGCGGCCCCTTGCTCGTACGAGATCGACTGCGGCAGCTTGACCACGCTGGAGGCGGCGATCACACGCTCCTGCGCATAGGCGCCAGGCGGGCGCGTCGCATAGGCGATACGTTCACCCGGCGCGAAATCGGTGACGCCGGGGCCGACGTCGACCACTTCACCAGCGGCCTCCATGCCCAGGCCCGCGGGCAGCGGCTGCGGGTACAGGCCGGTGCGAAAATATACATCGATGAAGTTCAGGCCGACCGCGTGGTGGCGCACGCGGATCTCGCCCACGCCGGGTGCCGGCACGTCGACGTCAACCCACTGCAGCACCTGCGGTCCGCCGGTGCGCTCAAAACGAATGGCTTTGGTCATCGTGGCTCCTGGTGGCAAATCGATTCAGGCCGGCGCATCCAGCCGCTGCGCGAGCCGCTCAAGGATCATCCGCGCCGTGGACATGTTTGTCGCGCACGGCACGTTGTGCACGTCGCATGCGCGCACGAGCGCGTTGATATCCGGCTCATGCGGCTGCGGCGTCATCGGGTCGCGCAGGAAAATCACTATGTCGATGCGACCTTCGGCCAGCTCCGCGCCGATCTGCAAGTCGCCCCCATGCGGGCCCGACAGCTTGCACTGCACCGGCAAGCCATGCCGGTGCGCGATGCGTGAGCCGGTCGTGCCCGTGGCCACAAGCTCGCAGCGACTGAGCACGTGCACATATTCGCCGCACAGCGTGACGATGTCGTCTTTCTTGTGATCGTGCGCGATCAACGCGATACGGGTGGTCATGGGCGCTGTCCTCCGGTGGATGCTTCGAACGGGATCGGCGATGCGTACGCGTTAGAACGTGCCAGGGTACGCGCCGCCGTCGATTAGCAGGTTCTGGCCCGTGATATACGACGCGTGCGCGCTGCACAGAAAGGCGCAGGCCGCGCCGAACTCCGCGCTGTCGCCGAAGCGGCCGGCCGGCATCGCCCTCTCCCGCTGGCTCCGGAACGCGGGCGGGTCGATGCCCTGCGCGGCGGCCGGCGCGTCAAGCGTATGCCAAGCGCTGATTGTATTGGAATCGGCTGTATCGCGTTGACACGCACCACCGCATTGACGATCACCTTGGGATTGGCACCAATATTTGGGTAAACTGAATTGGTATGACGCTTCGCCGTCGTCCGCGCCACGCCACCCTCCCGCCGCCATGAAACAAGACAGCCGATTCCCGAACCTCTTCATCCTCAATCACCCGCTGATCCAGCACAAGCTCTCGCACATGCGCGACCGGGATACCTCCACGCGCACCTTCCGCGAGTTGCTGCGGGAAATCACGCTGCTGATGGGCTATGAGATTACCCGCGATCTGCCGCTGACCACGCGCCGCATCGCCACGCCGCTGGTCGAAATTGACGCACCGGTGATCGCCGGGCGCAAGCTGGCGATCGTGCCGGTGCTGCGCGCCGGCGTGGGCATGTCCGATGGGCTGCTGGAGTTGATTCCGTCGGCACGCGTTGGCCATATCGGCGTATACCGAGCAGACGATCATCGTCCGGTCGAATACCTGGTGCGGCTGCCCGACCTGGAGGAGCGCACGTTCATCCTGTGCGACCCAATGGTGGCGACTGGCTATTCGGCGGTGTACGCGGTCGACGTGCTGAAGCGCCGTGGCGTGCGGGGCGCCAATATCCTGTTCCTCTCCCTCGTTGCGGCTCCTGAAGGAGTGCAGGTATTCACGCACGTGCACCCCGACGTGAAATTGTATGTCGCGGCGCTGGACTCACACTTGGACGAGCACGCGTACATCGTGCCGGGCCTAGGCGACGCGGGCGACCGGCTGTTCGGCACCAAGAATTAGGGACGGGCACCGCGCAGCCTAGGCCGGAGAGGGCCGGGGAGCGGGCGGGGAGCGGAGCCGGAGGGCAGGCGGGGAAGCAGATCATGGCATGGGGTCGGAAGCCACATTGCGGCCGCACGGCTTGTAGGCGTAGCCGGCATGCTAAAATTGCGCCTTTCCGTCGAACGCCCTTGCCGCGTCGCCCTTCGCGCGCGAACGCGACGCGCGCACGGCGGACAGCAGGGCGCGCGACGTACGCTGTCGTCCCGATGGCGCCGCGCGCCAGGGACTTCGCCACGACACATCGATATTGGAATGAATGATGCGCGCGTTGCGTGCGCGGTCGGAGAAACCATCATGGCTGGTCACTCGAAATGGGCCAACATCAAGCATAAGAAAGCCGCGGCAGATGCCAAGCGCGGCAAGGTCTGGACGCGGTTGATTAAGGAAATCACCGTGGCGGCGCGGCTGGGCGGCAGCGATGCCGGATCGAACCCGCGCCTGCGGCTGGCGATCGACAAGGCAACGGACGCCAACATGCCAAAGGACAATGTTAATCGCGCGATCCAGCGCGGCGTAGGTGGCGTCGAAGGCGCGAATTATGAGGAAATCCGCTACGAGGGGTACGGCATCGGCGGTGCAGCGATCATCGTCGATACGATGACCGACAACCGCACGCGCACCGTCGCCGAAGTGCGCCACGCGTTCTCCAAGCACGGCGGCAATCTGGGCACCGACGGCTCAGTCGCATTCCTGTTCGACCATGTCGGTCAGTTCCTGTTCGCGCCTGGCACGCCAGAGGACAAACTGATGGAAGCGGCGCTCGAGGCCGGCGCCGACGACGTGACGACCAATGACGACGGCAGCATCGAGGTAGTGTGCCCGCCGAACGATTTCGCACAGGTCAAAGCCGCGCTCGAGGCCGCAGGCTTCAAGGCAGAACTCGCCGAGGTCACGATGAAACCACAAACCGAGGTGGAGTTCACGGGCGACGATGCAGTCAAGATGCAAAAGCTGCTCGATGCGCTGGAAAACCTCGACGATGTGCAGGAGGTTTACACGAACGCGGTCATCGCCGACTAGTCACGGCTCGCGCAGAAGATTTTTTGGCTTTTTCGAGGATATCCATGAAGGTATTGGTCGTCGGCTCCGGCGGTCGCGAACACGCACTCGGGTGGAAGCTCGCCCAATCGCCGCGCGTCACCGCGGTCTACGTGGCGCCGGGCAATGGTGGCACGGCGCTGCAGGAGCGCCTGCACAACGTCGATATCACCGACCTGCACGCACTGGCCGACTTCGCCGAGCGCGAGCAGGTCGCATTCACCGTGGTCGGGCCCGAGGCACCACTCGCGGCAGGCATTGTCAACCTGTTCCGCTCGCGTGGCCTGAAAATCTTCGGGCCGACCCGCGAGGCGGCGCAGCTTGAAAGCTCGAAGGACTTCGCTAAGGCGTTCATGAAGCGCCACGGCATTCCGACCGCCGAATACGAGACGTTCTCCGACGCGGCGGCGGCGCACGCGTACGCCGAGGCAAAGGGCGCACCGATCGTGATCAAGGCGGATGGACTCGCGGCCGGTAAAGGCGTGGTGGTAGCGCAAACGCTGGATGAAGCGCACCGCGCGATCGAGATGATGCTCGCCGACAACAAACTCGGCGACGCGGGCGCGCGCGTGGTCATCGAAGAATACCTGCAAGGCGAAGAAGCCAGCTTCATCGTGATGGTCGACGGCAAGCACGTGCTCGCGCTGGCGTCGAGCCAGGACCACAAGCGGTTGCTCGACGGTGACCAAGGTCCGAACACCGGCGGCATGGGAGCCTACTCGCCGGCGCCGATCGTCACGCCGCAATTGCATGCGCGCGTGATGCGCGAGATCATCCTGCCAACCGTGCGCGGCATGGAGCACGAGGGCCTGCGCTATACTGGTTTCCTGTATGCTGGGTTAATGATCGACGCACAGGGTAACCCGAAGACACTCGAGTTCAATTGCCGGATGGGCGATCCGGAGACGCAGCCGATCATGGCGCGGCTCAAGGGCGACTTCGCCCGTGTCGTCGAGCATGCGCTCGCCGGCATGCTGGACACCGTCGAACTTGAATGGGACCGGCGCACGGCGCTGGGCGTCGTGCTCGCAGCGCACCAGTATCCTGACGTGACGCGCAAAGGGGACCGCATCGATGGCATTCCGGCGCAGACCGAAACGGCCGTCACATTCCACGCGGGCACCGCGCTAGTCGACGGCAAGCTGGTCACCTCGGGCGGACGCGTGCTGTGCGTGGTTGGGTTGGCCGACTCGGTGCGCGAGGCACAGTCGATCGCCTATGAGACAATCCATCATATTCAATTCGATGGCATGCAGTATCGCCGCGACATTGGTCACCGCGCCCTGAACCGCAAGCACTGATCCGCAATGAGCCGTCCGTTCGACCCAGCCACCCCGTCCTCCGTTCCGGCTTCGGCCAGCGCGCCAGCGCGCGGCACAGCCCCCGGGCTCGGCGATCTGGCACCGGTGCGCAACTATTTGCTCGCGCTGCAGCGCCATATCGCCGATACGTTGGGCCAACTCGACGGCAAGCCATTCGACACGCATACGTGGCGCCGTGAACCGAGTGACAAGCTCCAAGGAGACGGCTGCTCGCGCGTGATCGAGGACGGCGAATGCTTCGAGCGCGGCGTGGTCGGTTTCTCGCACGTAAGCGGCGCCGCATTGCCTCCGTCGGCCAGTGCCGCCCGCCCGCAACTGGCCGGGCGCAGCTTCGAGGCGATGGGGGTGTCGCTGGTGCTCCATCCGCGCAATCCCTATTGCCCGACCGTGCACATGAATGTGCGGCTGTTCGTCACGACCCACCCGGACGAAGCGCCGGTGTTCTGGTACGGTGGCGGCATGGACCTGACACCGTACTACGGGTTCGAGGAGGACGCGCGGCATTTCCATTTGACGTGCCGCGACGCGCTGGCTCCGTTCGGCGACGAGTGGTATCCGCGCTTCAAGCGGTGGTGCGACGAGTATTTCTACTTGAAGCACCGTGGAGAGCCACGCGGCATTGGCGGCATTTTTTACGATGACATAGCGGAGTTAGGCTTTGCGCGCGGCTTCGAGATGACGCGCAACGTCGGAGACGGCCTGCTCGCCGCCTATCTGCCGATCATCGAGCGGCGGCGCGTGATGCCTTATGGTGAGCGCGAACGGGATTTCCAGGCCTACCGGCGCGGCCGCTACGTCGAGTTCAATCTCGTCTTCGACCGCGGCACGCTGTTCGGCCTGCAAAGTGGCGGGCGGACCGAGTCCATTATGATGTCGATGCCCCCGGTAGCGAAATGGCGCTACGATTGGCATCCGGACGCCGGCTCGCCTGAGGCCCAGCTGTATCGCGATTTCCTGGTCGTGCGCGACTGGATCTGAAGCGCGGCGGCCGCCACCCGATCGCATTGCTTAAGGACGCAGACCTGAGTTCGCCGAACCCATCATCGCCGGACGCCATTGACACGCCCGCCGCGCCCCTTCTGCCTACACGGATCGGCATCCTGGGCGGCACGTTCGACCCGATCCACGTCGGCCACCTAGCGCTCGCGCGCCGGTTTGCCGAAT
This sequence comes from Mycetohabitans sp. B3, assembly GCF_021498065.1. Lineage (NCBI taxonomy): Bacteria > Pseudomonadati > Pseudomonadota > Betaproteobacteria > Burkholderiales > Burkholderiaceae > Mycetohabitans > Mycetohabitans sp. B3. Next base: position 113,504 of record NZ_JAHLKN010000032.1, read on the forward strand.
GGCTTGGGTTGACCGAACTTGTGCTGCTGCCAGCGGGGCAACCGTGGCAAAAGAGCGACGTATCGTGCGCGCGGCATCGGCTCGCGATGACTCGCCTGGCGGCGGCGTCGCTGATGCTACCCGCCACGCGGGTGAGCGTCGCGACCGATGAAATCGATCATCCCGGCCCGACGTACACGACTGAGACGCTGGCCGCATGGCGCGCGCGCCACGGCGCGGCGGCGTCGTTGACGCTATTGATTGGGGCCGACCAACTGGTCCGCCTGCATACGTGGAAAAACTGGCGCCGATTATTCGAATTCGCCCATGTTGGTGTCGCGACGCGTCCCGGATTCGACCTATCGCAGGCGGATGCCACGGTGCTTGACGAAATCGAGCGCCGCAGCGCGTCGGCCGACACACTGCGTGCGACGACTCACGGCCATGTCCTGCTCGATACCACGCTGTCACTGGACGTCTCGGCCACGAACGTGCGGCGGTTGCTACGTGAACGGGCGTGTGGCCACCTTGAGGCAGTCGCCAGCGTGCCGGACGCGGTCTGGCAGTACATCCGTCAACATCATCTGTATCAGACATAAACATGGATATCCGCAAATTGCAACGCGTTATCATCGACGCACTCGAGGACGTCAAGGCGCAGGACATCCGCGTCTTTAACACCAGCCACCTGACCGAACTATTCGACCGCGTGGTCGTTGCAAGCGGCACCTCGAACCGGCAAACCAAGGCGTTGGCCAACAGTGTGCGCGAAAAGGTCAAAGCGAGCGGCGGTGACATCGTCAGCACCGAAGGCGAGGACACCGGCGAATGGGTGCTGGTCGACTGCGGCGACGCGGTCGTGCACATTATGCAGCCCGCGCTGCGTCAATACTATCGACTCGAGGAAATCTGGGGAGACAAGCCGGTGCGCATGAAGCTTGGCGGCCAGGCCGGCACGCAAGACAGCGGCCCAGTCGCGCCGGGCCTGGCGACGTGACATGTATGGCGGCGGCAGCCGCGCCCAAGCCATTGGCATGAAGCTCCATATTGTCGCAGTCGGACACCGAATGCCGGACTGGGTTGCGCGCGGCTTTGACGAATACGCGAAGCGCATGCCGCCCGAACTGCGCATTGAATTGCGCGAGATCAAGCCGGAACAACGGGCATCGGCACGCGCCGCAGCAAGCGCGATGGCGGCCGAGCGTACGCGCATCGAGGCGGCGCTGCCCAAGGGCGCGCGACTCATTGCGTTGGACGAACATGGCCTTGACTGGACCACGATGCAGCTGGCACAGCAACTGCCGCGTTGGCAGCAGGACGGCCGCGATGTGGCCTTCGTCATCGGCGGCGCGGACGGGTTGGATCCGGCTATCAAGGCACAGGCCGAGCTACTGCTGCGACTCTCCAGCCTGACGCTGCCCCACGCCATGGTCCGCGTGCTGCTGGCGGAGCAGCTTTACCGCGCGTGGAGCATCACGCAAAATCATCCTTATCATCGGACGTAGCGGTAACGTCTGACGTGTCCGCTTGCCAACCACCCGGGCCGCCGGCGAGCGGCACGGCCCTTCTCGTCCAGGTAACCATGTCCACTCCATCATCGCTCGATCCGGCGGCGTCCAGCCCGTTGACACACAAGGCATCCGGCGCAAACAGTGCCTGCCCTGTCACGCCGCGCCATTCGTTTATTTATCTTGCGTCGCAAAGCCCCCGTCGTCGGGCGCTGCTGGAGCAGATCGGCGTGCGCTTCGAATTGCTGCTCGCACAAGAGCACGAAGATGCCGAGGCACTGGAAGCCGAACGGCCGGGCGAATCTCCCCAGGACTACGTTGTACGCGTGACGCTGGCCAAGGCAACGGCCGCTGGTGCACGCCGGAACCGACTGCTGGCCCGACAACGCGATGCAACGCCGGCGCCGATTCTCGTGGCCGACACCACTGTGGCGCTCGATGACGAAATCCTCGGCAAGCCGAGCGACGTCGATCACGCGTTGCAGATGCTCAAGCGCTTAGCCGGCCGCGAACATCGGGTATTGACCGCCGTCGCACTGGTCGGCGCTGATGCCACTGTCACCAGCGCACTGTCCGTGTCACGCGTGTGGTTTGCCGCGGTAGGCGACGCATCGCTGGCGCGCTACGCGCGTAGCGGCGAGCCCTTCGGCAAGGCAGGCGCCTACGGTATCCAAGGCCGCGCGGCCGAGTTCGTCGAGCGGATCGACGGGTCCTATTCAGGTATCATGGGCTTGCCCCTTTTCGAGACTGCCGCGCTACTACGCGCGGCCCGTGTGGCGTTCCAATAAATCATGAACGAAGAAATCCTGATCAACGTCACCCCTCAGGAAACCCGCGTCGCGATCGTCCAGCAAGGCGCGGTACAGGAGCTTCATGTCGAGAGAACGTTGTCGCGCGGTCGCGTCGGCAATATCTATCTCGGCAAGGTCGTGCGCGTGCTGCCCGGCATGCAATCGGCATTCATCGACATCGGGCTCGAGCGCGCCGCGTTCTTGCACGTGGCCGACATCTGGCACCCCCGGCTCGCGTCGGATGCGGCGGTCAGTGCGCCGCAGCAACCGATCGAGAAAATCGTCTTCGAAGGGCAAACGTTGATGGTCCAGGTGGTCAAGGACCCGATCGGCACCAAAGGCGCACGCCTGTCCACGCAGATCAGCATTGCCGGGCGAACGCTTGTCTATTTGCCACAGGAGCCGCATATTGGCATCTCGCAGAAGATCGAAAGCGAGGCAGAACGCGAAGCGGTCCGTGCCCGGCTAACGTCGGTGCTGCCGGCCGACGAAAAAGGCGGTTATATTGTGCGCACGATCGCCGAGGATGCGTCCAGTGAGGCGCTGTCCAACGACGTTGCTTACCTGCGCAAGACATGGGCCACGATCCAAGCGCAGGCGACGCGGATGCCGCCGACGACACTGCTGTACCAGGACCTGAACCTAGCGCAGCGCGTATTGCGCGACTTCGTCAACGACGAGACGACACGGATCCAGGTCGATTCCCGCGAGACATCGCAGATGCTCGTCGAATTCGCCAATGAATTCACGCCGGCTGTCGCCGCTAAGCTGCATCACTATACCGGTGAGCGCCCGTTATTCGATCTGTACAACATCGAAACCGAGATCCTGCGCGCGTTGTCCCGCCGCGTCGACTTGAAGTCCGGTGGCTACCTGATGATCGACCAGACCGAAGCGATGACGACAATCGACGTCAACACGGGGGGCTACGTCGGCGCGCGTAACTTCGACGACACGATCTTCAAGACCAATCTCGAGGCCGCCCATACAATTGCTCGGCAATTGCGGCTGCGCAATCTCGGCGGCATCATTATCATCGACTTCATTGACATGGAGAATGGCGAGCATCGCGATGCGGTGCTTGGCGAGTTGAAAAAGGCACTCAGCCGAGACCGCACACGCGTCACCGTCAACGGCTTCTCGCAGCTCGGTCTGGTCGAGATGACCCGCAAGCGCACGCGCGAATCGCTTGCGCATCTGCTGTGCGAACCCTGCCCGGTATGCCAAGGCAAGGGACAAGTCAAGACGGCGCGCACGGTATGCTACGACATCCTTCGGGAAATCCTGCGCGAGTCCAGGCAGTTCAATCCCCGCGAGTTTCGCGTCGTTGCCGCGCAGCAGGTGATCGACCTGTTCCTCGAAGAAGAATCGCAGCATCTGGCGATGCTGTGCGACTTCATCGGCAAGCCCGTGTCGCTGCAGGTCGAATCCAATCTGAGCCAGGAACAGTACGACATCGTGTTGATGTAGGGTGACCCGTCAGCGCGAATGCGCCCTCTACTCCGGCGGGACGGTCTTGGCGTCGGAACCATTCAATTCATTGACCTGATCGCCCTTACCCAGTTGCCCAGCGTTCGCTCCGAGACGGCCAGTCTGCGGGCTATCACGCTTACGCTTTGCCCGCCCTCGAATCGCCGCGCGGCCGGCGCCAGGGATTCCTCCGCACACATCTGCCTAGGCAATCTGAAGATTGCTTTTTTCCTTTAGGGCGGCTTCATACGCGAACTGCTGCAAGCCAAGTTTCGGCAGCAGCGCATAATAACGACATAGCTCGCACGGCTGCAATGCAGTGCCATTCGTTATGGAAATAAGTCATCCTGCTTATCTCCCATTGATAAGGTATATTTTACTGTCGAAAGCAACCATTAATCAACATCCTCGCACGCCCTCCATTTGATGAGTTATGCATATTTTCCATAGCATTTATAGAGATCATCCGCGTGGCAAGAACATTACTATGTACCAAAAAAAGCAAATCATGTAGACTATTTGTTCACCCTGAGAGTACGCTTGATAAACAACCGGTCCTGCATACCTTCTCCTGCCATGCAGCATAAACCACAGGATAGAGACAATAGGGATAGAGCGGCCTCATGTTTTTAAAACCTTGCTGCACAATAAAACCGCATGCAAAGTGAAAAAGCATTGACTGTACTACTGTGGATTGTGGGAATCGGGTTCTTTATGCAGACCCTTGATTCTACTGTGCTGAATACTGCCCTTCCGGAGATAGCGAACAATCTTGGCAGACATCCATTGCATATGCAACCGGTCGTACTCGCTTACTCGTTGGCGATGGTTATGGTCATCCCAGCTTCCGGCTGGCTGGCGGATCGTCTAGGTACACGGTGTATATTTCTCATAGCTGTTGCCCTTTTTACAGTAGGCTCAATCGGTTGTGCCATCTCACGCACCTTGGACGAATTGGTGATGGCACGGGTCGTTCAAGGCTTGGGCGGCGGCATATTGCTGCCCGCTGGACGACTGGCCATTCTAAGAACGCATCCTCCAAGCCAGTACTTGCATGCATTGGGCTTTGTGGCGATACCCGGGCTTCTTGGTTCAGCTCTGGGACCAGCGTTCGGTGGCTGGATCGTATCACTTGCTTCCTGGCGATGGATTTTCTGGGTTAATGTGCCGATTGGCATGACGGTCCTCATAGCCGCTCAGATAGCCATCCCAAATAACAAGCTACCGGCACAGCGCTTTGACCTAAATGGCTATATGCTGTTTGCAGCATGCGTGCTGACGCTTTCATTAGCGCTCAATGGCTTGGCGAACCACCATCTGTCCTTTGCCGTCGTTTTGGTATTGCTGGGAATCAGCTCGGTGACATTGATTGCCTATGGTCGACATGCGGCGCATACGGATCATCCGCTTTTTTCTTTTAGCCTGTTCACGGTACGCACCTACCGCATAGGTCTGCTCGGCAACGGGCTGACACGTATGGGCGGGGATGCGCTACCTTATATGATTCCGTTGCTGTTACAACTAGGCCTTGGTTACGCCCCTTATGAGGCCGGCTTGATGATGCTGTCTATGGCCTTGGCTGCCATGGGAGCCAAGCGGTTTGTTAACCCGCTCATCAAAAACTATGGTTATCGTCGTATCCTGGTTGTTAATAGCTTGCTGATAGCCAGCATAATCGCGAGTTTTTCATTGGTTTCGCCAGAGCAACCGGTTTGGCTTCGTGTAGTCCAGTTGGCTGCTTTTGGTGGGTTTTATTCAATACAGGCGACCGCAATGAGTGCGGCCACACTTAAGGACTTAGTTGGCAGAGGCGCCAGCAGTGGAAATGGTCTATTTGCGACCGTTCAAATGCTCGCGATGAGCCTGGGTGTAACTGTCGCGAGTATTTTATTGGACCTTTTTCAGTCACTGTTCACCATGCAGGAAAGCGATAGCTTATTGCCCGTCTTTAAGGTTACTTTTATTTGCTTCGGGCTTATCACCGCAGGCTCAGCCTACATATTTTGGCGGCTTAGGCCCAATAGAACAGTCAATGCGGCGCCGTGTTGCTCAACGAATAAAAGGGCGTCTTAGACGGATACCAAACGCCCCAAACTTTTCTCCACCAGTCCTTCAGGAAAGGCATGGTCCAACGTCACGATGCGTCATTCTTCGAACGGCTCATCGCCCCGATGCTCCGGCACCTCTGCCCACTCCTCAGGCTGACGCAGAGCAAGCATACCGGCGACGCTCTAAAGAGCGAAGCTTGGATCATTGCTGAAGAGATCAAGAGGCAACACGGCCGGTTGGACAGGATAGACGCCCGCGCGAACCCGTCCAGCCGGGCGCGGACTGCATAGGAACAGCCAAGGGCACAAACATTAAAACAGCAGCATGAGACGTTGATCGCTATAACTATTTTACTGGTCGGCGGCCCCCATTGTAATTTTTATTTATAGAAGCTGGGTGGGGCAGTTTGGCAGCTCGTCGGACTCGTAATCTAAAGATCGTAGTTTTAAATCCTACTTCGGCGACCAAGAGCCGCAAAAAGCCCAGTTCCGCACCGAATCTGTATTTTAATAGCCTTGACCCTATTTAAAGAATGTTAGAGCTGAAGAAGTGATGCAGCTGCACGTTGCTGAGCCGCGAACCCATTCTTCCCGGATGTCATGGGACTGACGTAACTGCGCATCGAGTGTAGTCGATGCGCGTTGTTAAAGTGGGAGCAGTGGGTCACTTCTTCATTGCAGCACGCCGCGTCGCGAAGTGCCGGCCATGTACGCGTGTGACCTTCAGCGAACTGCAAAAACTTTCGGTTGCGCATTATCTCAGCAATCGCCTCGCCGGCTCAGCGACGAACATATACCATATGCCTTTAACTGCTCCTTGAGCAAGTCGCGCTCGACCTTCGTCACACACAGCTCGCCGCACAACGCGTCGCGCTCGGCAATGAGTGGGGCAAGCTCTTCGGCGGTAATCGATGCGAGTACCCATACCGACCTTTGTGCTGGTCGAAAATCAAGCCAATCCTGGCCTTCTTCAAGCTCGCATATTTATCCGCCATCTGCAGCGCCTTGCGCTGATAATAGAAGGTGCTGCGAGCAAGACCCGTGGCCTTGAGTAAGCCAGCGAGCGGATATTGTTGCCTTAGTTCAAGCACGATTCGGGTTTTTCCCTTGCGCTGACGGATTGCCGTGGTCAACTAACTTCAGACAGTCAGATAGTTTCTTTCTTTGCTAATTTCGCCTCGAAGGCAGCGGGTGACAGATAGTCCAATGTTGAATGCCACCGCGCGCAGTTGTAGAAGCTGACGATGTACTGGCTGATGTCACGCAGTGCCTCGTCGTGGTTAGCATACTGGCGTTGCCAGAAGCGTTCCATAATCGAATTGTCCCAACAGTTGCCCTTGCAACTCATGCTGCAGACGATGCGATGACGCGCCAGCAACGCTTGATACTCGGCGCTGACGTACTGTACTGACTTGCGCGGTCCAAACACAGTATTGTCAGCAGCACGTTGAAAATGGTTCTTCTACACTTTGTGTGAAGTTTGTACTGTGGATCAGCATCGATTCAACACGCGAGTATGAAGCAGCGGAAAGCCGGCGCAGCCATACATTTGGCACTTGAGGAATTTGAGCCGATTGATATGGCCTTCGACGATGCCGTTACTCTAGGGCGTTAGCAGTGCTGCATGTACTGCGTCGTAGTCTTGGCCGATAACTGCCGAGAATCGCCGCGTTTCCGGTACACCGCTAGCCTGCATCTGGCGCAGCCAGCTTGCCAACGCATCATGTGTGCGGCGCTTAACCATGTCGGTGAACTCGAGCGACAGCAGCCGGACCGCTACAATCTGGGGATTTCGCTCGCCGAGTTGTTGAACAAAGCGCTCGATGTGCTGCTTGTCGTCGTCGGTGAGCGACACCGTGTCTCGGCCCAGTAACCAACAGCCTACGCGGCGAGAGGAAAGCACCGCTCGCGGCACATATGTGCGTTGCTGCTGCGTGGACGCACAGGCTTGTCACCAAGGCTGAAGGGCTTGGCGCACGATGCCGCAACCGCCGAATCCCTGAGCCGCGATCTCCGGATATAACCTTACCGCATTTTGACAGCCTTCACGCCAGGGCTGAGCAAGATAGGCTCGATAGAGACCAGCGTGCTGGTCGCTGGCGGGCGCTGCGTCCGTTCGGGAAACTCGCCGGCATGAATCCAGTAGCGGGCCGTGCGCCGATCCAATGCCGTGACGCGTGCAATCGCGCGTATTGCCATCCCGCTTCGATGATGGTGCATAACCGATTCATAGTGCGCAAGCCTCGCTTACCGACGCCTGTACTGCTGTTGTTTCGCTCGTGACGTTGTTGCCGCGTGCAGCGTATTCGATTCGATCGCCGTAGTATTGCCAGTCGCTTCAAGCACAACGTGATCGTCAGCTCTAAGCTGGGCAGCAAATCTCTCGCGTTCATCGCGGCGCGGTCCGGCACGGCCGCCGGCACGCACGACGCCGTCTTCCAAATACGCGATCCCGGCGACCGATCGCGACACGTCTAAACCAATGAAGCACATAAACGTTCTCCATGGAAAACACATCTGGAGCCGGTGGGACAGCACGACAACTACGGATTCGCGCTCATAGCGCAACCGGACGGGTCGCAGGAGCGGCTAATGACTAACACGAGCTCGCGGCTCATCGCATACGAGCGGCCTGCCCACCCGAAGTGCTCCCCGAGGCTCCTGTCCCGAATGGTCGTACCATACGCCTAAAACTGCGCGGTGGGAACACGCAGGGTATCGGTTCATATCACGCCAGTTACCAACGCCATCGAAATCATGCACATGCAGCTGCGCAAGACCGTAAAGAACCGCGGCCACTTCTCAAGCGACGAAGCCGCCAGCAAACTACTGTATTTGGCCTTGCGCAACATCGAAAAGAATTGGAAGATACCACTTATCACTTGGCGGCAAACCGCCAATCAGTTCGCCATTGTGTTCGACGAGCGGTTCACCAGCGCCATGACCTAAGATTTTTTAACCGACTTCAGCACGCAAAGTTCCTGACACCTCCGTGTCAGGCCGGATCGTATAGAATCCCATCTCTAAAAATTTGATAGCAGGCAGCTTGAACAAGGGCATCGTGGAAACTGTCACCGTACAGTGCGTATATAGTGCTGCGCACGTAGAACACATCGAAGAGTGTTTAATTCCGTCTCTGTCGCGGTCAACGTCACTTCATGTTAAGTTGATGACGATTAATTATGATCCGCAGAGCACGCGTCGCGTCGCATCAGGGAAGCGGTTTGGCATAGACGTTGTAGACATCCGGAACAACTCAACGGAGAAGACTGGTTTTTCGGAGAATCATAACACTTTATTCCGTGCAAATGATTTGCAGGATCACTTCGTCATCGTTAATCCAGACTGCATAGTCAATGCAGGAAGCATCGATCTGCTTATCTGGCGCAAGGCCTGTGCCCCTCGGATTGGCATCGTCGAAGGACGGCAATGGCCATTCGAGCATCCCAAGGAATACGACCCGCTGTCGCTTGAGACGCCATGGGCAAGTGGCGCATTCTCACTTATCGACGCGGGCTTCTACCGGTCAGTCGGCGGATTGGACGAAACCTACTTCTTGTACATGGAAGATGTCGACATTTCATGGCAGGCGTGGCTGAACGGATATTCTGTCCTCTATGAGCCCGCTTCAACGGTGGCCCACTTCTCGGGTGGCCGGTTCTATCGCGGCGACATCATTTCGCCGGAGCACTATCTAAGCCTTCGCAACTTCATCATTCTGATGAAGAAGTTTTTCGGCAACGATGGAGAAAAACGGGCCATTGGCATGCTCAAGAACTTTGGCGATCGCGAGCTTGCCTCCCTAGCAATTCACGAATACGAAACGCGCTTCCAGTCCGTTGTTAAACCAACCTACGCGGGTCGAAAGCACAAACACGTCAAGGTGCTTGGGCTGAATCAATTCCATCGCTTGAGGCCGATATGATCCACGTCGTTGCCAGATCAGAAAAGGCTGGCGCCACATTTACCGCAAGCCATACGAGCTTCCAGAGCGCGATTATAGTCGAGACCGGCCAACGGTCGTACTTTGAACTTCTGAATCGCATTATCTCGGAATCCATCGAAGACTTCGTGTGCGTCGTTCACGACGACGTATATCTGTGCTCAGACTTCGATCAAAAAGTCCGTAACCTAGTTATCCAACTCGATAGCGAATGGCCAAACTGGGGACTTGCAGGCAACGCCGGACTGCTTCCTACAAAAGTGGGATATACAGCCAATGACGTGGTGCGTTACATTGCAGATCCGCATGGTGGCCCGAATTTGACCGGACATATCCTTCCGGCGATGAATATCGACGGGAATGTCATGTTGCTCAACATCAAAAAGATGCGCGAGCGCGGCGTCAAAGTTCCATCGTTCGACGGCTTTCAGCTTTACGACATCATCCTGAGCATTGAGACTATCAGCGCCGGACTAGCCGTTCTCGTTGCACCTCAACTTACCTGTTGGCACGGTAGCAAAGGCAACAAGCAAGAATTTGATCGTGCGAAAGATGCGCAGGCATTCCACGCATACCTCACAGGACGAATTCGAAACCGCCAACTTAAGACGTTGAATGGCAACATTCGAGTCGGCTTGTCAAGTCCGCTATTCCAATTTTCTTCCGGCATCGACGTCGAACTAGACAGCCTGCGTAACGCTGCTTCGGGGCACACATCGAAGAAAGTTGCGATCGTTACTCGTACGCAGTTCCAAAGGCAGGCATTACTCGAGCGGTGTCTGGACACCATTAACTCTTTTATCGCTGCGGCCGGCGATGCGACGGAATTTAAAAGTTATCTCGTAACGGATACAAATGGGGATGTGCCATCGTTCGTCCGCAATTCTACCGTTGTGCGCACCCGATATGAGGATGCCGGGGACACAAGGTACAAGCTCGTTAAGTTCGTCGCCGACAACATTGATGCAGATCTGTTCTGGTTTATTGACGACGATGATTGGGTACTGCCGAACGAAGCTGAACGACTCGCGCTCACAATCAATGTGATGCCGAAACGAAGCATCCTATTCATCGATTGCGAACATTTTAATGAACGCGCATTCCCTGCCGGAACGATCGATGATGTACCACGCTTTGCTTCCAGCCCCGGGAGATACTTCGATGGGTCGCGCTTCGTTGCTTCGTTATCCGGTCAAAACCACACACCATTTTGCGGCGTGTTATTCACGCGCGAAGCGTTGGAGCGCATCCCCTCGCAGGTATATCACACTGTTACCTACTACGAAGACTACATGACGATCCTCTACACACTGTTGAGCAAGGATTATCTTCCCGTCGTATGCAACAAACTCTTCGTGGGTATATCGATACGGGAATCCGGGCAGACAATCACACTCGAAGATCGTAGTAACTGGGATCGTTCAATGTCGGAAATGGTGTCGCACATCACCAACGCGCACGAACCAACGCCGCTTATATCCCTCGCGACACAGGCCATGCAGATCACGAATCAAAACTACTCGGCTGATGCGGATACTTTGCGCAATGAAGTAGAGCATCTTCGCAACTATCTTGAGTCAGTAAGGCGATCAACTTCATGGAGGATTACTAGGCCCATGCGTGCCGCTGTTCGCCTCGTGCGTGGCAAGTGGTCCATCAAAGATGTGATGGACCGCCTTCGCCAGAATTCTGCGTAGAAATCACTTCATGTCGCTGGGGCTTAAAAGGAGGTCCCATCAAACGAATATTCAACGTCTCAAAACACATCGGATGGGATCTCGATAGCAATAGCTCCTTGGGGCGGCTGCCATACCGACGCCCCCGGCACCACCGACAACAGCGGATGCAGACACACCCGTAACACCGCCAGAGCCTGCCGCACCTTTGCCTCTATCAACGTTTCCCGCACTGTTCCCAGTAGTGTTACCATCACCACCGAAGCTCCGAAGACCGAGCCCACCCTGGCCTGACGAAATCGTTCCCGAAACCAACTAACCGATAAGACTCAGTTGACGTTGCGATGCAATAATATTTGTAAGCGTTCATTGCCAGCCCTTTAGCAACGCCCTATTTGAGAACCACGCCAACCGGGTAAGGCCGCCGGCCTTCATCCCATCGAGCTAGACGCGACAAACCATTACGCCATCTGTCTAAACGGCGTCACATTCCATTTCTCGTCGTGCATCCGGAGACGCGGGTAGATGGCCCACAACTCAAGCACCGCGCTCGTCATAATAGTTGTACTGGTCATAGATTGGAGCAGCCCCGTGAATCACCGGACACGGTTAGCCACTTAAACTAGCGGATAGGCATAAGACTGTGTTTGTGACTAACACCAGGCAGGAAGTGATGGAAGTGTTGAGGGGCCCTGAGCGGCGGCGACGCTGGTCGGCACAGCAGAAGCTGACAATGGTGCAGGAGAGCTTCGAGCCAGGGAAATCGGTCTCGATGGTCGCGCGCCAACACGGCGTGAATCCGAACCAGCTATTTCACTGGCGCAAACTGTATCAGGACGGGAGCCTGTCGGCGGTCAAGGCTGGCGAGGAAGTTGTACCGG
>NZ_JAHLKN010000033.1:0-1389 GCF_021498065.1 Mycetohabitans sp. B3
CGTGTACCGAGTCATGCGTACGCACGCATTGCTGATGCAACGAAGGCCGCAGCCACCTCGAGTGCAACGTCGCCACGATGGCAAGGTCGCAGTCGAACGCAGCAACCAACGCTGGTGTTCGGACGGCTTTGAGTTCCGTTGCGACAATGGCGAGGCGCTGCGCGTGACGTTCACGCTGGATTGCTGCGAGCGCGAAGCGATAAGCTGGGTGGCGACGACGGCTGGCTATAGTGGCGACGCGGTGCGTGATGTGATGCTGGCGGCCGTCGAAAACCGCTTTGACAATGCGCTACAAGCACCCTCGGAAATCGAGTGGCTGAGCGATAACGGCTCCGGTTATACGGCCGACGAAACGCGCCGCTTCGCAACCGAAATCGGTCTGAAGCCGCAGACGACGCCGGTGTGCAGTCCACAGAGTAACGGCATGGCTGAGAGCTTCGTGAAGACGATGAAGCGCGATTACGTAGCCTTTATGCCAAAATCGGATGCGGCGACGACCGTGCTCAATCTCGCCATGGCCTTTGAGCATTACAACGAGAAGCATCCCCATAGCGCGCTGAAATATCGCTCAGCGCGCGAGTTTCGACGCACCGTGGATTCATCAACCGTAGTGTGAGGTCGTGTCCGGGACTACGGGGTCAACTCCACCCGCGAACTGCTTGAACGGCTCCAGGCCAAGTGTCAATGAAATGAATGGTGTGAAATGGGACAACGGTGCTCGTACTGCGGCAAAGCATTTGATTGCGGGGCGGACAATCCCAGCCGCCCCTGCTGGTGCGCAAGCTTGCCGCCGTTGCCTGCCCGCGCGCTGGATCCCGAGCAGGGCTGCCTGTGCTCCAGCTGCTTGGTGAACAAGCTCGCACGCATGCCGGTCGACGCCACCGCGCCGGACGAAGCGGACCATGTGAACCCGATCTGCCCCAACCAAGACTGCACCGGCTCAGAGGCTTCCTGAGGCGGCCACGCGCTCGTCCTGCTACGGTCACTGGCTTAAGCGTCGTCATGGTGGCATGCGCGTTGGTCACCGTAATCATTTGACCTACTCGTTAGACCCCGCTATAATCTTTTTCTTTCCAGACGCGGGGTGGAGCAGTCTGGCAGCTCGTCGGGCTCATAACCCGAAGGTCGTAGGTTCAAATCCTACCCCCGCAACCAAAGCTCGCAAAAAGGCCGGTTCCGCACCGAATCTGCGCCTTCTTAACCTTACATTGCGGCACGCCGCGTCGCGAGGTGCCGGCCGGCACGCATGCGACCTTTTCAGCGAACTGAAAATATTTTCGATTAGCGCCTTATTCCAGCATCGCCTCACCGGCTCGGCGACGTTGCGCTCGAGATAGCTGCGGCCTTTGTTGCATCAGCAATGCGTGCGTACGCATGACTCGGTACACA
>NZ_JAHLKN010000034.1:0-22314 GCF_021498065.1 Mycetohabitans sp. B3
CCGGTATAACCTCCTCACCAGCCTTAACCGCCGACAGGCTCCCGTCCTGATACAGTTTGCGCCAGTGAAATAGCTGGTTCGGATTCATGCCGTGTTGGCGCGCGACCATCGAGACCGATTTCCCTGGCTCGAAACTCTCCCGCACCATTGTCAGCTTCTGCTCCGCCCCTTCCCGATGCGGGACTTTCCCCTAGTACGACAGAGTATAATGTTGACTAGAAGGTGTCCAATGGAGTGGATCATGCCTACTGACAGACTTGGCCGTTATATGGCCAGCGATGTGTTTTTGGCACGCGCCAACGCGGCGGTGAAAAAGGCCGCCCATAACCTTGAAAAAAAGGGCATCCAGCCCGTTTACGTCGTGCGCGATCCAAAAGAGGCGGCTACGCAGGTATCGGGCGATGTCGTCAAGGTGAGCGTTGGAGCGTCCAGCGTAAAGCGCAAGACCTTTAAAGTCGCATGACCATCACGACCGCAGAAAAACAAGGCATTCCAGCAGTCATCATCTTCGCCGGGCCGAATGGCTCGGGGAAATCCACCATTACAGAGGCAGTCGTCGGCGACCCGGAGCAGTTCTCGGGAGAGTACATCAACGCCGACGACATTGCCCGCAGTCTTCAGGATCAGATCTCCGATTATCGCGAGCGTAACCTTAGGGCTGCTCGGATTGCGGAGCAGCGTCGTCTCCAGGCGCTGCTCGAGGGGCGCAACTTTGCCTTCGAAACGGTCATGTCCACACCTGAGAAAGTCGCGTTCATGACGCAGGCGAAGGCGCTTGGCTACCGCGTCTCTCTATTCTTCGTCACGACGGAAAGTCCTGAAATCAACGTGCTCCGCGTTGCTAACCGCGTGGCGGATGGTGGTCATGCCGTCGAGCCGGACGCGATTCGCCGTCGCTACGCTGCGACGATGGATTTGCTGCCAGCCGCATTCGAGCACGCCGACCAAGCGATTGTGCTCGATAACTCGGAAGCGCCCGGTAACTTGCGGATCGTCGCCACGAAGGCAGACGAAGATGTGGAGTTCCCAGTGGAGGATACCATCCTGCCGTGGGTCGCTGGGAAGCTGACCGATCCGTATATGCGGCGGCTCGCTTCGCGCAAACTGCTCTCGGCCATGCTATCTGATAGCCGGCCTGTTCGGGCCGCCGAGGCTGTGCACGGCAAGGATTACACCGGCATAGTGGTACGTGTTACCGAGCATCACGCGCTGCAAGACGTTTCAGGGGAATTGTTGTTACACGACCGACAACTCGCCGCGACGACGGTGTATGTCGTCGGCCAAAAGCAGACCGTGAGCTATCGGTATGAGCACGGCAAGATCGTGCCCATCGACGTGGTTTCGCCAGTAGCTCAGCATCGGGCACCAAAGCAAGGTTAGGATTGGATCGGGCGGCCTGCCACGAATCCAACCTTCCAGTCTCGCTTAGAGACGGTTTCATCAAGGCTACTGCGCTCGCTAAATGATGTTCCAGCAGATCAAGCAGCAGCCGAGTTTGAGAAACGCTTCCTGAATGTTAGCGCGACGTTCAAAGCGAATCCTGTTGGCTAACAGGATATGGATATTTTAGGCATCACGATAGGAATAAGCAAAAAATTTATTGCTTAGGTCTGCCCTTCGGACAGAAGAAAGCTCGAATTCAGCCTTAGCCGGTGCGGCATCGATTTCAAACACCGCTTAGTGTCATGAATTAAGAATTTATTGAATAATTGCCACCTGTAGTACCGTGTAGTGCATGCCACGGATACAAAGAGGCGGCGATGAGCGCAAGACCCAAGGCGGAACTCGTGTTGAGCGAAGCGGGACACGAGCAACTCATGGCGCTGACAATGCGCCGCAAGACGGTGCAGGCGTTGGCATGGCGAGCACGTCGTGCTGGCCTGCGCCGACAGCATCGATCAATACTAGGGGGTCACGGCGAAACTGCGGGTCGCCAGATCGCAAGAACGTGGCTAGACGAGCGTATAACTCGCATCGTTGGCCTTAGTGTCGACTACAAAGAAGAGGGCAAGCGACCGCAGTGAACCGAACCGAGCCGACGACGGCGTCGCTCCTTGACGTTCGAGTTAGCAAGGAAACGATTGTAGTATCGAACCCGGGTTTCGCTTCGACCATCAGTTCGTCACGGCTTGTCCGAAACCACCTGCCGATACCGAGGTTGCCTCATCGCAATCTCAGTGCGGCAAGTTTCGTCGCACCCCTTTCCCGATGTGAATCGGCCAGCCAGCACCGAGTTGCCGACATTAGCGGAGCGTGAACATTGTTATTTTGCCGTTCATAGCCGTCTTGCCCTGCCTGTGCCACTGAACACATACTGCCCATAAATGTTCAGTTTCTGTAAATCATAGAATGCTTGTTCGAGCACTGATCGCGGCCATGGACCGGTGGGACAAGGCAGGGATTTGGGTGTATTCGTTAAACACGCTCCGTCTCCTATTCCCCGAGAACGAACGCGCTATGCTCAAGGCGCTCGCACGCCACGAGCGTGCCGGACTGATTACGCATGTCGCACGCGGCCTCTATGTGAACCTCGTGCGAGGTCAATGCCACCCGATGCCGGCACGTCCAACGTCGCAGCCACTGCCGCAATACGCTGACCGGCTTTAACCAACCGCACCGCCTCCAGCTTGGATTCGAGCGTGTAGCGCGCCCGCGTCGTCTTGCTCGTCTTCTTGACGCTTCTTGCTTGAGTTTAAATGCTCAACAAGGGATTCGTTTTTCGGGAGCAACCTCACGGCGTAGCGTACACCGCTACGCCGTCCCTTGCTGATACTGAATCCGATGCAGGTTTGCATACAGACCGTCGCGGCGCAATAGCTCCGCGTGCGTCCCCTCCTCAACGATCCGACCGCCATCGAGCACAAGGATGCGATCGGCGCGCTCAATCGTCGACAGTCGGTGCGCGATCACCAGCGTGGTCCGCCCCCGCATCAGTACTTCGAGCGCTGCTTGCACATGGCGTTCCGACTCCGAATCGAGTGCCGACGTCGCCTCATCGAGGATCAAAATCGGCGCATCCTTGTAGATTGCGCGGGCAATCGCGAGCCGTTGCCGCTGTCCGCCGGACAGTCGCATGCCATTGTCGCCAACCAGCGTATCGATCCCCGCCGGCATCAACGCCACTGCCTCCGTGAGACTGGCTGCGCGTAGCGCGGCATCGACGCGCTCGCGCTCTACAGGCTGCCCATAGGCGACGTTAGCCGCAATCGTATCGTTGAACAGCACGACATCCTGACTAACGAATGCGATCTGTTTGCGCAGGTCCGGCAATCGATACTCGGGCAACGGCACGCCGTCGATCAACACGCGCCCGGCGGTCGGATCAAAGAAGCGGGGCAACAGGTTCACCAGCGTAGTCTTGCCGCTGCCGGATGGCCCGGCCAGCGCCACCATCTCACCCGGCGCAATCTTCAACGAGATGTCGTCGAGCGTCGGCCGCTGCGCTGCCCCATAGTCGAAACTCACCTGTTCGAATTCGACACTGCCGGTCGCACGATCAAGTTTCCGTTCGCCGCCGGCATCCTCCACCGGCTCGTCAATCAGGCCAAAAATCAGCTCGGCGGCCGTCATGCCGCGTGTCAACGGCTGGTTGACGTCGATCAAGTGCTTCAACGGCGAAATCACGAGCAACATCGACGTGACGAACGCGACGAATCCACCGACCGTCGTCTGGTCGTTCGCCGATTGGATCACGGCAATCGTAATCACCACGGCCAAAGCGATCGATGCGAGGAACTGCGTCAGCGGCTGAGCCAGGCCGCCGGAAATCGCCACCCGCATTGCATAGCCACGCAGGCGCCGGCTCATATGCATGAAGCGGCCCATTTCGTACGGTTCGCCGTTGTGCACCTTGACGACCTTGTAGCCGCCAACCGTCTCCTCGACGACGTACGATAGCTGGTTGGTCAGCATTTGCTGCTCACGATTGAGCCGGCGCAAACGCCGGTTAATCTTGCTGACCAGCCAGCCGATCGCCGGCAGGATCACCGCAACGATTAGCGTCAACCGCCAATTGAGGTAGAACAGATAGCCGAGCAGGAACACCACCGTCAACGAATCGCGCACAAGCGTGACTAGCACGTTCGTCAACACGTTGAGCACCTGGTTCACCTCGAACACGATCGCATTGATGATCGTGCTGGCCGTCTCACGCTGGAAAAAAGCGGCCGGTGCGCGCAGCATCGTCTGGAACATCTGCAACCGCAGGTCCAACAAAGCACGGTTCAGCACGTAGGACAATAAGTAGCCGGACGCGTACTGTGCAAGCCCACGAGCTAGCGCGAGCCCGATGATCGCCACCGGAACATACCAGTGAACCGACGAACTCGGGTCCTTCGTGCCAAAACCTTTGTCGATCAACGGTTTGAGCAACGCCGGAATGCCCGCCTCGGCCGCCGCCACCAGCCCCATCGATACGATCGCGAGCACGACCGCCCACCAGTACGGCCGCACGATCCGGCCGATGCGGGCCAGTACATCGACGTGCGCGACGGGTTTGGCCACGCTACTGGCCCCGCTGTTCTCAGGTGCAGTCAAATCAATCCTTTCGATGGTGTCAGCGCTGCGGATACTGGATTTCGACAGCGCCCGCGCTGAATTCGGCGCGCAGCAGGTTGAGAAGGTCATCGCTGGGCCTCACGCGCCACGCGTCGCCCAGCGTCGAGTCGCATTGCGCGCCAATGCCCTGGTAGCGGATTCTGACCCGCAAGCCGCCCGGCTCCGGGCCGCCACGCGCGTCGCCGTTGCGACGCCCGTTGCCGCCATCGCCCGCCGGGCCGCGCAGCGGGCCACCGGCATGACGCGCCCGACCCGACGTGCCGGCGACCATCGGCATCTGTTCGGACTGCGGGGTTGCCGCCAGCCGGTGCGGTTCGAGCAAATCACGCAACCGCCTCGGATCCGCATTGCCATTGATCGACAACAGTAGCGAGTCCGCATAGCGGCGGCGGGCGCGCTCCAGATCCATGACGATGTCGACGGTGAAGCGAATGCCACCGGTAAAGCTGTCGTTGCGCGCTTGTCCCTGCACGACCAGCAGTTCGTCTTCCTTAAAGATCGCGCGATTTGCGTCGTAGATCTCGTTGAAGACCGTGACCTCGCACTGGCCAGTGCCGTCATCGAGCACTGCGACCAGCATCTTGCCGCGTTGCGTCATCTGCGTGCGCATCGCCGTGATCACGCCAGCGATCACCTTGTCGCGCCCTTCCTTCAACTCCCCGATTTTCTGGCGCACGAAGCGTCGCACTTCGTCCTTGTATGCGTCGAACAAGTGCCCAGAAATATAAAAGCCAAGCGCCGCTTTCTCCTCCTGCAGCTTGCGCTTCTCCGTCCACGCCGGCTCGTCGACCAACTCATGCTGATGGCCGCTCGAGCCATCGGGCATGTCGAACAAGCCGCCCTGCAGCGCATTGGCGCTCGCCTGCTCGGCCGCCTCCATCGCCAGCGGCACCGACGCGAGCAGTTGCGCCCGGTTCTCGTGCAGCGAATCAAATGCGCCGGCCCGGATCAGCGCCTCGATCGTGCGGCGATTCACAATGCGGCGATCGACGCGCTCGCAGAAGTCAAACAGGTCGCTGAACGGCTGCGACTCGCGGGCCCGCAAGATCTCCTCGATCGCGTTCTGCCCACTACCCTTGATCGCACCCAGGCCGTAGCGGATCATCTTCGAGCGCTTGCCCGGCGCATCGGCCACCGGCTCGAAGCGGTAGGCCGACTGATTAATGTCCGGCGGCAGCACCGCCAGATGGTTCGCGATGCAGTCCTCGAAAAGGATCTTCACCTTGTCGGTGTCATCCATCGCAAGCGACATATTGGCCGCCATGAATTCGGCCGGATGATGCACCTTGAGCCACGCGGTGTAATACGCGAGCAGCGCATATGCCGCCGCGTGCGACTTATTAAAGCCGTAGCCGGCGAACTTCTCCATCAAGTCGAAGATCTCGTCAGCCTTTTCCGCGCTCAAGCCATTCTTGGCTGCTCCTTCACGGAACAACTCGCGATGCTTGGCCATCTCCTCAGGCTTTTTCTTGCCCATCGCGCGACGCAGCAAGTCCGCGCCGCCGAGTGAATAGCCGCCGATGATCTGCGCCATCTGCATCACCTGCTCCTGATAGACCATGATGCCATAGGTCTCCTTCAGGATAGGCTCGACGCGGGGATCCGGATATTCGACCGTTTCTCGCCCATGCTTGCGCGCGCAAAAGCTTGGAATCAGATCCATCGGGCCCGGCCGGTACAGCGCGACCAGCGCGATGATGTCCTCAAAGCGGTCGGGCTGCGCATCCTTGAGCATGCCTTGCATGCCGCGGCTTTCCAACTGGAACACCGCCACCGTATTGGCATTCTTCAGGATCGTGAACGACGCGGGGTCGTCCAGCGGCACCTGCGCGAGCGACCAATCCTGCTTGGACGGGTCCAGTCGCCGGATGTAGCGCTCGGCCCAATCGAGGATCGTGAGCGTGGTCAATCCGAGAAAGTCGAACTTGACGAGCCCGACGGCCTCGACGTCATCCTTATCGTACTGGCTGACGACACCACCGTCGTCACCCTGCGTGTACAGCGGACAAAAATCAGTCAGCTTGCCTGGCGCGATCAACACACCCCCGGCGTGCATGCCGACGTTGCGCGTCAACCCTTCGACGCGTTGCGCGAGTTCGAGCAACTGGCGCACCTCGTCCTCGTTGTCGAATCGCTCTTGCAGCTGCGGCTCCTCCTTCATCGCGTCGGCAATCGTCACATGCTTGCCGGGCTTAAACGGAATCAGCTTCGCGACGCCATCGGTGAAGTTGTAGCCCAAGTCCAGCACGCGGCCGATGTCGCGCACCGCAGCCTTTGCTGCCATCGTGCCAAATGTGGCGATCTGCGACACCGCATCGGCGCCATACTTGCTCTTCACATATTGGATCACGCGATCGCGGCCATCCTGGCAGAAGTCGATGTCGAAGTCCGGCATCGAGACACGCTCGGGATTGAGGAACCGCTCGAACAGCAGGTTGTAGCGCAATGGATCCAAATCCGTGATCCCGAGCGCGAACGCCACCAGCGAACCGGCGCCCGATCCCCGTCCCGGCCCCACCGGCACCCCATTGTTCTTGGCCCAGTTGATGAAGTCCGCGACGATCAAGAAGTAACCTGGAAAACCCATCTTGATGATGGTGTCACACTCGAACGCCAGCCGTTCTTGATACGTCTGGCGCTGCGCGTTACGTTGCGTCGCGTCCGGAAACAACTGCTCGAGGCGCTGCTCGAGTCCACTACTGGACAACTGAACGAGGTAATCGTCCAGCGACATCCCGTCCGGTGTCGGGAACAACGGCAGCTTGGGCTTGCCCAGTTCAAGCGTCAGGTTGCAGCGCTTGGCGATTTCCACCGTGTTGGCCAGCGCCGACGGGATATCGGCAAACAGCTCGCACATCTGCTGCTGCGTGAAAAAGTACTGGTCCGTCGAAAACCGCTTCGCGCGTCTCGGGTTGGCAAGTATGTCGCCTTCGGAGATACATACACGCGCTTCGTGCGCGGTGAAGTCCTCCGGCGTCATAAACTGCACCGGATGCGTCGCCACTACGGGCAGCCTCAACTGCGCAGCAAGCTCCACCGCCTGCTGTACATAAGCTTCGACACCCGGTTGCCGCATTCGCTGCAACTCGATGTAGAACGCATTCGGGAAGATCGCCGACCAGCGCTGCGCATGGCGTGCGGCCGCCTGCACGTTGCCCGCGGCCAGCGCGATACCGATGTCGCCGTGTTGCGCACCGGATAACGCCAGCAGGCCTTCGGCAAGGCCCGTTTCGAACCACTGGCAGTCAACCTCGGCCCGACCGCGGTACTGGTTCGTCAACCACGCGCGGCTGAGCAACTCGCACAGGTTTAGATAGCCACGCCGGTCCTTGACGAGCAACAACAGCCGTGCCGGCTTGTCGCGATCGTCGGGGTTCGAGACCCAGACGTCGGCACCGACGATCGGCTTGACGCCGTGCGCACGAGCCGCCTTGTAAAAACGCACCAGGCCGAACGCGTTGGCGAGATCGGTCAGTGCAAGCGCACCTTGCCCGTCTTCCGCTGCACGCTCGACCGCGTCGTCAAGACGCACGATGCCGTCGGCAATGGAAAACTCGGAGTGAACGCGCAGATGGACGAAGCGTGGATCAGACATAGAGGTATTTTACCTTGCGGGGAGCGACACCGACCGTCATGCTGCCGCGCCGGCCCTCACGACAGCATACCGGTCTGCGCCAGGCGGCCCAGTCGGCGAGACGAACTATGTGAGCGAGACGGCCTATGTGAATAAGCGCGACCGCTCGCTGACCAACTGGCTGATGCGGTCTGGGCGACGGATCGGCGATAATACAACCCTATGACGCCGGCGCCATCCCGGTCGATGGGCGGACCAAGCGCCCTTCTGCCCACAGTCGCCGCACGGCCATGCCTACGGTCGCCGCACGGCCACATTGATTTCTGTTTTCGCCAAGAGCAGCACACCATGAGTATCGTCAACCTTGCCGCCTACAAATTCATTTCGCTGGACGCGATCGACACGTGGCGTCCGGTGCTGCGACAGCGATGTGACGCGCTGGCGCTACGCGGCACGATTTTGCTAGCGCCCGAGGGCATCAACCTGTTCATCGCCGGCAGCCGCGAGGCAACTGACGCGTTCATCGACTACCTGCGCACCGACCCGATGTTTGGCGGTAAGTTCGCGGATTTGCCATTCAAGCAAAGCCTGTCGGACAAGCAACCGTTCCGACGCATGCTGGTCAGGCTCAAGCGTGAGATCATCACGATGAAGTCACCGGCGATACGGCCCGAAGCCGGCCGCGCGCCGGCGATCGATGCGCGCACCCTGAAGCAATGGCTCGATCGCGGGCACGATGACGCCGGCCGTCCCGTGGTGATGCTCGACACGCGCAATGCGTTCGAAGTCGACGTGGGCACATTCGACAACGCGATCGACTATCGGCTGACAAAGTTCAGCGAGTTTCCGGATGCTGTCGCGTCGCATCGAGACACACTGGCAGGCAAGACCATCGTGTCGTTTTGCACCGGCGGCATCCGCTGCGAGAAAGCCGCAATCCATATGCACAACATCGGCATCGACAGCGTGTACCAGCTCGATGGCGGCATCCTGAAGTACTTCGAAGAGGTGGGCGGCGCTCACTACCATGGTGACTGCTTCGTGTTCGATCATCGAACGGCGCTCAACCCGCAACTCGAACCGACCGGCACTGTGCAGTGCTTCGCGTGCCGCGCGGTCGTCACCCCGACCGAACAACGATCGCCGCTTTATGTCGCCGGCGAACAGTGCCCGCACTGCGCGAACGATGCGTGCCCGTCATCCGAGCCATCGGCACAGATCGCCACATGATGCGCGCCCTGTCGGGCCGCGATAGGCGCGGCTTGCCCACTGGTCATGACGTAAAAAACGCTTTGCGATGCAGAGGATAACCGGGAGCGCGTCGCCGCGCCGCTATCGCGGTCGTTTTGCGCCGTCCCCGAGCGGCCCACTGCATCAAGGCTCGCTGGTCAGCGCGCTAGCGAGCTACCTGGACGCGCGTGCGCATGACGGCATGTGGCTGGTCAGGATAGAGGACATCGATATACCGCGCACAGTGCCCGGCGCAGCAGAACACATCTTGAAGACGCTACACCGGCTCGGCATGCACTGCGATGAAACGCCGGTATGGCAAAGCACTCGTACCGCGCTGTATCAGCAAGCGCTCACGCAATTGGATACAGCGGGCCTGATTTATCCATGCGGATGCACACGCAAGGAAATCGCTGATTCGCTGCGGCGCACGCACGTTCGGCACACCACACTTGCCTACCCAGGAACGTGCCGAAGCGGATTGCACGGCAAGCCAGCGCGTGCGTGGCGCATTCGGGTGCCGGACGGGGAAAACGCAGTGATCGTCTTCGATGACCGCTGGCAGCATGCGCAACAGCAGAATCTCGCCACCGAGGTCGGCGACTTCGTGATGAGGCGCGCGGATGGACTTTGGGCCTACCAGCTCGCAGTGGTCGTCGACGACGCGCAGCAACAGATTACCGACGTCGTGCGCGGCGCAGACCTGCTCGATTCCACCGCGCGACAAATCTACTTGCAGCGCTGCCTCGGCTATCCAACGCCCGCTTATCTGCACGTGCCCGTGGTCATCAATGCGCAGGGCGAGAAATTGAGCAAGCAAACCGGCGCACCGCCGATCGACATCGACCGGCCGCTCAAGGCGCTACTGGCTGCGGCGTCGCATCTCGGGCTCGCGTTGGCGCCCCAGCGATGCACGACGCTGGAGGCGTTCTATCGTGAGGCGGTGCCCGCTTGGGGCGCGCGCCTGGCGACGCGCGCGTGACACGGTCACGAATTCCGGCGCGGCATGCCGAAGCCGCCCAGGAGCGCGGCCAGCGGTCGCTTCGACCCCTTCTTGTCGGTCGATGGGCTCGATTCCGCGCGTTCCGATGTCTGGCGGGCCGAAGGCGACGGCTCATACGGCTTCGTGAAAAAATCATCAACCGGCTGGGCGTCACGCATTGACGCGCGCACCCGGTCAGCGACGTGTGCATGACGATCGCGACGGCTGTCATCGCGATCGTCGTGATAACGCGAACGGCCTTGACGTGCCGGCCGGTCCAGTTCGAGCGGCTCGATGGTCAACGCTCGCTTGATCAGTTTTTCGATGTCCGCCAGTTGCTTACGCTCGTTGCCACTGAACAACGACAGCGCATCACCGGATGCCCCGGCCCGACCCGTACGCCCGATCCGGTGCACATAGTCTTCCGCATTGAACGGCAAGTCGAAATTAATCACCGCCGGCAACTCCGCGATATCCAGGCCGCGCGCGGCCACGTCGGTCGCAACCAAGGCCTCGATCTCGCCGCGTTTGAACGCATCCAACGCCTGCATCCGCTCGCTTTGCGAACGGTCACCATGGATTGCGGTGGCGACCACGCCATTGCGCTCAAGTTGCCTTGCAAGCCGGCTCGCACCGATCTTGCTGTTGCAAAAAACGATCACCTGCTTCAATCCACGCTGGCGAATCAACTGCACGACCGCCGCCGGCTTGTCCGGCTCGGCCACCTCGAAGACGATTTGCCGCACGTTCGATGCCGTCGAATTACTGCGAGCCACCTCAATCGTGACCGGATTGCGCAAGTAGGTCGACGCGAGCTTCTTGATTTCGGCAGAGAACGTCGCGGAAAACAGCAACGTTTGCCTTTGGTTCGGCAACAGGTTCAGGATTCGCTGCAAGTCGGGCAGGAAGCCCATGTCGAGCATCCGGTCGGCTTCGTCGAGCACGAGCATCTGCACCTGCGCCAGTGACGTGCTCTTTTGCTGCACATGATCGAGCAGCCGGCCGGGCGTCGCGATCAGGATCTCGACCCCGCGGCGCAATTCAGCCGTCTGTGGATTCATATCGACGCCGCCGAACACGACCGCGCTGCGTAGCGGGGTATGCTTGGCGTACGCATGCACATTGGCCGCCACCTGGTCCGCGAGTTCGCGCGTAGGCGTCAGAATTAACGCCCGCACCGGGTGACGTGCAGGAGACGCACTGGTACTGGCGAGCGGCAACAAGCGCTGGATGATCGGTAGCGAGAAGCTGGCCGTCTTGCCGGTACCGGTCTGCGCCGCGCCCATAACATCGCGTCCGGCCAGCACGATGGGAATCGCCTGCGCCTGGATCGGCGTCGGTTTCGTGTAGCCCTGTTCGCCTATCGCCTGAAGGATCGGCGCAGCAAAGCCGAACCCGTCAAATGACAACGGAGCGGCGGCTGGCGCGGAATTGGAGGCGGCGGCGCTTGCCGTAGCACCGCAAGCCCCCGCGTCAGTCGGGACGGAACGTGAGGTAATGGCTGAATCTGACATGTATGGGCGTTCGCTCAAGCGGCCGCGTGCGCGGCTGCCCCTAATGAAATACCAAAAATAGCTTTAAATTGTAGCACTTTACGCAGCCAAGGCTGGATCCGGCGCGACGGGGTGCATGCATTGCGTATCACCTGTGCGATTCACGGACATCGTTTCAACTAAAATGAGGCGATGGACACGAAGTCTCCTCGCCTCATTCTGTCCAGCCATTCACATCCGCCACAGTTCCATCGACAAATTGCTGCATATCCGGGTCGGCCATGTCCGCCTGGGCGACAAGCTGAGACTGGCGACGGCATTCTTGCACAAAGTCGGGGCGACGTGTATCTGGCACCCAGATTTGTATCGGGCGCAGTCCTGCCTTACGCAGTGCGCCGCGGTGTTTTTTGAACGCGTGAGTTTACATGAACCATACTGATCTCTTTTTGTTACATGTAACTTTTATGATTGTTATCCGTCACATGCAACCTCACTTATGCCGGCGAGTGTGGCAGCTACAACCTGACGGGTGACGCAATGCGGCCCGAGCGCCTGTGTTCAGCCGACTGAGGTTCAGCGCCTTACTCACGCGCACGGCAACGGGCAACCATGCGGCCACCGTGGCACCACCAGCACGCCCTGCACCTTGTCACTGGCCTTCAATGCTGGTAACGTCGTCTCTGTTGCCGCCTAGCAAAGAGGCCACCATCTTTCGTATTCGACCAGCTCCTCCTCGGCGCGCGGCCACATGTACGATCTCCTCGTTGGAACGTCCTGCCTGCGTCAGCACCGGCCCATATTTGAGCACCGCTTTCAACGCCTGGGCGCCGCCATTGCTCGCAATCTCCACGATATCGATTAGACTCAAGTCACGTTGCCGCAGCGTCGGCCCATGCTCAAGCACTGCCTTCAATGCTTGAGCGCCGCCGATATTGC
This sequence comes from Mycetohabitans sp. B3, assembly GCF_021498065.1. NCBI lineage: Bacteria > Pseudomonadati > Pseudomonadota > Betaproteobacteria > Burkholderiales > Burkholderiaceae > Mycetohabitans > Mycetohabitans sp. B3. The sequence goes on from NZ_JAHLKN010000034.1 coordinate 12,773, forward strand.
CCGCCATTTTGACGATATCGGTCAGAGTAAAGCCGCGCTCATCCAGTGTTGGCCCATGCTCGAGCACTGCCTTCAGCGCCTGAGCCCCGCCGATATTGCCCGCCATTTTGACGATATCGCCCCGGCTGAAACCGCGTTCGCCGAGTGTCGGCTCAAGTTTAAGCACCGTATGCAGTGCCTGCGCCCCACCGTCATTGCGCGCCATTTTGACGATATCCGCTCGACTGAAACTACGTTTGCCTAGCGTTAGTCCAACGTCAAGCACCGAATACAGCGCCTGTGCCCCACCGCCATTGCCCGCGATTCTGACGATATCCGCTCGGCTGAAGCCGTGCTCGCGAAGCGTCGGCTCAAGCTCAAGCACTGCCTGCAGTGCCTGCAGTGCCTGCGCCCCACCATTATTGCTCGCGATCTTAACGGTATCACCCCGGCTGAAGCCGCGCTCGCGAAACGTCGGCTCAAGCTCAAGCACCGCCTGCAGTGCCTGCGCCCCACCGCCATTGCCCGCGATTTTGACGATATCCGCTCGGCTGAAACCGCGTTTGCCAAGCATCGGCCCACAGTCGAGCACCGCTTGCAACGCCTGGGCTGCGCAGTCATAGCTTGCAATTTTTAAGATATCAGCCCGACTCAGTACTTGAGCGAGCTCATCGTGCTGATTTGAGATAAACGCCAGGGTGGCACTACCACCATAATGTTTCTCAATCTTTATGCGTTCGAGTGGGCTGAGGTTAAGCCCGTTAGCCGATTGCTTGCCTTCTTGAGGCATAAACATCGCCGACATGGCTCAAACCGACGCTGAACCATCGGCACACCGGCCCTCTCGCACGAGCGAGCGCGCACTGGTTTGCGTAACCTCGTCCGCATCAAGCTCGACAAAAGATTGGGTATGGTTGGTAAGCTGAGCCCAAACACCTAGCCACCTATCCATTTCAAGCACTCCGTGCCATTGACAGACACGTACTTTGAATGGCAAGGCAAACACGTTGCGCTCGACAGCGAACGCTTCACCTACTGGGCGAAGCAAAGCGGATTACCCGACAATAAGCGTGAGCGCTCAACATAGCGAAGAGGCGCAAGTTATTTGAGCCGCAACCACTCAATGGCTGGCTCGAAGTTTTGACAGCGTGGGCACGCTTAGCTGCTTCGAGCGTCTCAACGAGCAATTCTTCAACGCTGGCTTCGCACAGTCGCGCCTACCAGACCTTGGCGGTCTGCCATTCTATCCTATTGTGTTGATGCGACAAAGCCATTGAAAACGACTTTGTACATACCTGATCAGCAATGGTTCGGAAAACCGTTCGCCCATGCGTTATATAGTCGGCACACGCCTATTCGCCTCTGCCCGGGTGGCATTACGACCTTACGCTTTCTTTCATCTTCGATACGTTCAGTATGGATTTCAATACCACGCCACCGCCAAACGCTCACAACGCCGCCATCTATGCGTCCATCGACTCACACAAAAGCGGTTCTGGCAACTCGCCCTCAAGCGGTTTCTTCAGCGGCGAGGACCCTAATACGGCTCAGCGGCAGGCACCAGCCAGTTATGCTGGCATGGCGCCTATGGATCGCGTTTATGCGTTTCTAAAGAAGACGTTGCGTGAGGAGGATGGCGCCAGGGAGGTCCGGCTAGAGCCGTTGCGTGAGCTTTTAGACGGGCTGCACAGAGACGTGGCGGACCCGTACGCGTTATTGCAAGCATTAGACAAGCTTGCCATGTCTGGGATCAATAAGTTTCCTCGCACTGAGCAAACCGAAGCGTTTACTCATATCTTTGCTGCATCTTTAAAAATCCCGAATAGTGAAGCGTTTCGGGACAAGATGATTCACCATTTTGAAGAAGATTATCGTTTACTGATTACGTGGGGCTTTGATGCTGATCAAAACTTCACGACCGAGTCGATGATCGCAGTATTCGATGACATCCTCTGCCGCACGATCAATAGTCCATTAGAGAAGCGCCGCGAGATACTGCCTGATCTTGCTCGCCTACTAGGCACTTATCCTTGGAACAGGGCCGAAGAGTGGGCCACCATCGAAGGGCGGCCATATAAGCCACTGCCTGAGTTGGGGCCGCGATTTGATCGCTTGTTGGACGAAATGACGCGACTGGACGATATTGGACGGGCTAGATTAAGCACAGAACTAGCCAGGCGGTTATTCCTGCTTCATTGTCTAGATCGAACTCATGTGCTAAAGCGATATCAGCGTTTGCTTAATTACGTCGAAGCGCTTCCCAAAGATTTACAATCTAGTTCCCGATATGAGCTGGGTCGAGCGATCCGCTGGCTGCCTGAGCGCATACGTCTTGCCGCCTACGAATCCATGCTGGAGGCGGCAAACCGATTAACGACATATAAAGGCGAGGCGTTGGCGGGCCTGCCCGAAGCGATGATTGGCTTGAGTGCTGCGGAGCAAAGCCGAAGGCTGCAACAGTGGAAATACGAAATCCTGCCCATGTTGGATCCACAAGATCAAAAGCCGATTGTTGCAGCATTTCTGGAAACATTCAGTAAACTAACCGAAGGTAACAATTCAGAGTTTGCGCTGACGCTGGCGCTTGATGGCTTTGACAGGATATCCAGCGGTCAAGGCATGAATAAAGATATGTTCAACGATATCATCCGGGGGATTACAAACAACGACGACTTAACACATTATTATTCTCCCGAAACGCTGGAACGTGTGCTCGATTTAAATAGCCAGCTTCCACCGCCAATACGAGAAATGCATTTACTTGATCTTGAAGATTGGTTTGATTTAAAGCTGGCAGGTAAGGCATTAAACAAGCAAGAACAGTTGTTGTTACCGATACAAGCTCGCATCCGGGATGAGCGAGCCAAGTTGACCCCTGAACCGCTATTTAACTTTGACCCTGACCCACCCCCGCTCACATGGTGGGAGGACTCCAATCAACCGAAGGCCGTTGATCGCGCGGGTAGCAATCGGCGTCACCGGTCATTTGTCGATTGGATCAAGGCGCGAATGGGCCGTCAATAATATAACGATAGCCGAACACCTTTGAGAGGGCGACGGCACGCGAGGCTAACGCAGTCCTGTTAAGCCGCCCTCTATACTTACGATCCACGGCGTTGTAGAGAAATAACTATTTACCTAAATTATTTAGCTCTTCTTCCATTTTTTTACTTAGGGATAGAATTTTTGACTGAATTTTATCAAGCTTCTTCATATTATTATCATATTCACTTCCGGATGACTTTAATTTTTGTGCGAATCTCTCATGGAAGCTTATTCCTTGTCTGATTGAATCAGGATTGTAGACATTAGAAAAACTCGTCAAGCTAGCGCTCAGCCGCCCCACGCGATAATACGATTCCCCTGCATTCCAACTTTGATTTTTGTCTTTCTGACTTGGCAAGTCTTGAGAACTGATTATTCTCTGCAGCTCTTTTTTGGAGTTTCTAACAAAATTGGACTTTTCTTGATATAGTTCCCTCGCCTCGGCACGTATCCTCATTCGATCGTCAGAATTATAATTACTTGTTCTGTTGCGCACTTCATGGTATAATGTGTAGGCATGGTTACTAAAATTATCTAATTGCCCGTGCAAATCTGCCGCCTTTTCCTCAAGAGTGACAACATTTTTATTCGACACTTTGCTGGATTTGCTTAGCCAAACATTGCTTACAAGTTTACTAAAATCAATATTATTATTTTTTTGCGAAATAGGCCGATTCACTGGCTTCTGGCCGGCAGAAATACTCCAATGCGCTTTGGCGTTTTTACTGGCACCCAAAGGTCGTATATTATCAAGAATAAAGTTCTGCCCTTTTTTGGCTGCAACACTGCTATTTTTCTGAATTTCTTTCCAGCCATTTTTTGTTTTTAATGAAAGTAAATTGGGAAATTTCCCGAGGCCAGGTAGTTTCACGATTGCTCCAAATTTTGCTTTCAATTCCGTGGTTGGATTCGGGGCGACATAGCCAATTTTTCGCTAACCCAAATCCGCATCCCTGCACGCGAACCGCCTTCGGGCCTTGCGATTGCCCACCGACACGTGACTACAATTCACTATACGGTTGCGTTTGCGCTCCGGCACGTTCATAGACGAAGCCATACACAACGATGCGCAGTTTGCTGCGCCACGTGGGCGTACACGCCCACGAGTAACACTGCGCGTCTTTTTCTTCAGTGGGCCGATGCCCAGCGCCCCATGCGCACGGCCATCCTCAACCGTGCTGTCTCTATCACCGCAGCGCTGTTGCCGCACATCGCATGGTCGCGTGTCTTCAATGCTGGTTGACCGCTGCGCCGCCGCGCGCAGCCATGTATACTGGCCCAGTGAGCTGTATCAACAAAAATTGCGACTCGTTGTCGTCAGCGAACCGATCCACGAGGCGCTGAGCGACTAAATGGGTCACCTGCCCGTGCCGTTGCCAGATGCCATACACGGCCAGTAGCGACGCACCGAGCACTTCCTTGCACTGACGCTCTAACAGCGACGGCCAGATAATCACGTTTGTGTGGCCGGTTTCATCTTCGAGCGTCACAAACAGCATGCCGTTGACGCCGCCCGGGCGCTGACGCACCGTCACCAGGCCGCACGCGCGCGCCAGTTGCCCGTCGCGATAGCCCTGTAGCGTCGTCGCCGGCAGCAAGCGATGCCGAAGTAGCTGCGCGCGCAGCTGCGCGAGCGGATGGCGCCCAAGCGTCAGGCCGAGCGCGCGATAGTCGTGCGCGATCGCTTGCCCCTCCGTGAGCGGCGCGAATGCCGGCGTCGCGTCGTCGGTGCCAGCCGCACGCAGCAGATCCTTGTCAGGCACTGCGGCGAGCGCGTGCCACAGCGCCGCGCGGCGATTGCCCGCGAGGCTCACCAGTGCGTTGGCGCCGGCCAACGCTTGCAGATCGCGCCGCGTGAGCTGCGCGCGCCGCGCCAGATCCGTCACATCCGAAAAGGGCCGCACCGCACGCGCCAATTCGATGCGCGCGGCCGCCTCCTTTGCTAAGCCGCGAATCAGCGACAGGCCCAGCCGCACCGGCGCCTCCAGGTCTTGCCCTTGCAGCGTGCTGTCCCAGTCGCTCACGGTCACGTCCGCTGGCAGCACCTTCGCCATGCCGACGCGCATCCTGCACCAGCTGTGACGGCGTATAAAAGCCCATCGGTTGGCTGTTGAGTAGCGCGCACAGAAAACGCAGCCGGCGCATGGCATTTAAGCCACGCACTCGCGTACACGAGCAGCGCGAAGCTGGCCGCATGGCTTTCCGGGAATTCCATATCTCCCAATATATAGTAAAGTGGTAGCATGTACAATAATAAAAGTCGAACCAAGTTCAGCGCCAGCTCGCGCTGGCCACCACCGGAGCGAAAACGATGCGGCCCGAACTGATGAACGAGAACCATTGACGGAGATTTCACCATGGCAACCGAGACCATTGACCAAAAGACCCTCACCCAACTCGTGGAAGCCGGCGCCGTGCGTGCGGCGCATGTCGTCGGCCATGGCAACGGCTGGACCATCGCGGCCAAGTACGGCCTGACCGAGCGTTTCCTGGCGGCCAAGCGCGGCGACGTGCGCGTGTTTCGCAAGCTCGAAACGCTGGTGGCCTTCCTGCGCGAACTGGGCATCAGCCGCTTCGACGTGGACGCAGCCGGCTTCGATCCGGCGTCGGCCGAGCGCACCACACGGCCCGACCGGTCGGCCGCGCTCAAGGAAGCGCACGCCGCACGGGCCTATGACAAGTGGTTCCGCGACCAGGTGCAGCAGGCGCTTGATGACCCGCGCCCTTCCCTTCCCCACGCCGAAGTCAAGGCCGAGTTTGCCGAGCGCCGCGCGGCGCTGCAGCAGCGGATCGCGAAGCGCGGGGGTAACGCTTGACCTTGGCGCTGCACTGGAACCCGAGGGCGCGCGAGGATCGCGCCGCAATCATGGACTACATCGCCGAGGACAATCCGGTGGCCGCGCTTGAGCTGGACGAGCTGATCGAGCAGAAGGCCGAGGCCTTGCCGGCGAATCCGACGCTGTACCGACCGGGGCGCGTGCGCGGCACGCGCGAGGCCGTGGTGACGGAAAACTACTTGATGGTCTACCGCGTGACGGACAAGCGCGTGGAGATCCTGCGCGTGCTGCATGCGCGCCAGCAGTGGCCAGCAAAAGGATAAGCCCATGTCGAATTTGAAGCCACTGTGCCTGACTCTCTACAACCCGTCGACTTCCATGTACCACCTCTACCGCGTCGGCAAGGACGGGCTGGTGCAGTTTCAGTCCTTTGGACCGGCTGAGCCCCGGCCGAGGTGATGCGGTGCGGACCGTGGCTACAAGGGTGGGGCCATTGATGGCGAGAAAATCTATCACCCGGGTTTGCGTCGTGGCATCACACGCGGCTTGCGGGCCATGATCCGGCGGCGCAGTGCAATCGAGCTCATACGCCGCCACTGACCGGTTTGATACGGCTAGCCGCCGTGCGTGCGCGCTCGCGGGCTTCGTCGACGCTCGATGCCACCGCCAACGCCACGCCCATGCGGCGCTTGACGAAGCTCTGCGGCTTACCGAATAGCCGCAGATCCGCGCCCGGCACCGCCAGCGCATCGGCAACACCGTCGAAGCTAATGCCTTTCTCGTCGCGACCGCCGTAGACCACCGCCGACGCCCCGGGCGAGCGCAACGCGGGATCCACCGGCAAACCCAGGATCGCGCGTGCATGCAGTTCGAATTCGGAAAAGCGCTGCGTGGCCAGCGTCACGAGCCCGGTATCGTGCGGACGCGGGCTGACCTCGGAAAACCAGACCCGATCGCCGCGGACGAATAGCTCGACCCCAAATAGCCCACGCCCACCTAGTGCGGCCGTCATCCGCTGAGCGACGTCACGCGCCCGCTCGAGCGCCAGCGGGCTCATAGGCTGCGGTTGCCATGATTCGACATAGTCCCCGTCTACTTGCAGGTGGCCCACCGGCTCACAGAAATACGTCGCGATCCCACCGTTTGCTGGATCAGTGGCTCGCACGGTGAGCAGCGTGATCTCATAGTCGAACTGCACAAAGCCCTCGACGATCACCCGGCCGTGATGCACACGCCCGCCCGACATCGCGCAATGCCAGGCCCGCTCAATGTCTGCAGCGCTCCTGAGCACGGACTGGCCTTTGCCGGAGGATGACATGACGGGCTTGACCACGCACGGGTAGCCGATACCGTCGTCGATCGCGGCTTGCAGCGCGTCGAGCGAGTCCGCAAACGCGTAGTGCGAAGTCGGCAATTGCAGTTGCTCGGCGGCCAGGCGGCGAATGCCTTCGCGGTTCATCGTCAATTGCGCCGCGCGTGCAGTGGGGATTACCTCGGCCAGTCCCTGAGCTTCAATTGCGGCAAGCTCGTCGGTGGCGATCGCCTCGATTTCGGGCACGATCAGATGCGGGCGCTCCTGCTCGACCAGTGCGCGAAGCGCGCAGCCATCGGTCATATCTATCACGTATGCACGGTGTGCGACCTGGTGGCCGGGGGCATCGGCATAACGATCGACCGCGATCACCTCGACGCCGAGCCGCTGCAACGCAATGACCACCTCTTTGCCCAACTCGCCGGCTCCGAGCAGCATCACACGGGTCGCGCCCGGCGACAATGGCGTGCCGAAACGCCGGTGATGAAACGAACTGACGGACATGAATTCCCCTTTGATGTAGCCAAGACTGATAGTGCGGCATGGCCGGCGATGTTAACATGCTGCCCCTTCGCGGGGCTGCTCGCCGCACACGCAGGTTGCATCGGCCATCGATATGCGCTCAGCACCGGTGGTCGCCACGGCATTCACATCGAGCAGTTAAACTTGCTCCTTGGTCCGCGATCGTCGTCCGGCAGTGCGGCACCTGCTTTCTCTGACTGATTCTATTCAAGCATGCTCAGCGTGGTTCTCGGCGGATTCGGATTTTCCACAGCCTGGCTCATCGTCTTCGCGTGGCGGCTCGCGCGTGCGCTGTGGCCGGGCAGCGCCGGCCTGCAGGGGCCCGGGACGATCCGCCTGTGGCTTGGCACCGTCGTCGTCTTGGTCGCCAGCAGCGCACTGGAGGCGCAGCTCGCCACGCATGCCGCGTACGACGCGATCGGCCGTGCAAGCGCCGCGGGCCTGGCTGCGCTGCTGGGCACACCCGCGTCGATCGTCGTGTTCACACTGTTGTGGATCGCCGCACTGCCGTGGCTATTTGGCGCCCAATGGCCGTCATGCCTCGCGTACCTGGACCGTACTTTCGGCCTAGGCATCGGTATCGGCACACGCCGCCCGTCGCGCGACGAACAACACGAACGCCCGACACGTCGCCCCACCGGCGGCGGCGCAACGCAGAGTCCGCGCAAAAGTTATTTTTGCGCGCTCGGCAACGGCGGTTTTGGCCCGAACGATACGCGAGGCAAACGCGCGTGCGCCTCCCGCTGGCCCGACGCGCGCCGCGTGCCGAAGCACCTGGGCATGACACGCGGTTTTACGGCCCCATCGCCGGACGCCCGGTTCGAGTCGGCGGGTCCATCGGCGCGCCTTCATGATCACGGCCGCGGGCCGGCGACCGCGCTGTCCGCCGCCACGTCGCCGCCTGCGGTGTCGCCAGGGGCCACCCCGGCGCCGTGCACCGCCCCGGCGCCCAACACCTCGAAGGTTCTTTCGCGCGGCAGAAACGAACCGCTGAAGACGGCGGGAACCCTGCGCGTGACAAGGCCGGCCTCCCTGGTGCGGCCGGCCGCGCCCCCGTACGCGGCCCATTCGCGCGCTATCCCGCGCACAGCCGTGCCCGACGGTGACGAAGCGCGCCGCATGATGCCGCGTGGCGGCGCCCCCGCCGCGCCCGCTCCCCGGCTAGTGCCGTCGCGCACGCCGCCGCGCCCGTATCGGCCGAGCGACAACTACCTAGAGCGTGCTGCGGCGCAGCGCGCCAGCCCCGCGAGTGGACCAGCACAACTGGACGGCGTGTTCGCTGCCCCGCCTGCACCGCCAACGCCGCCAAGCATCGTGGCGGCACTGCGCGCGATCGAGCAACAAGCAGCGCAATGGACCGCGCTCGCCGGCGCAAGCCTTGACCGACGAGCGAGTCGCCACGGCAACACGGCCACCGCGCTGCCAGAAGCGCCCGTGCCTGCTGCGTCACCGCTGGCTCAACCCTCGTCAGAATCTGCGGCAATACCTCACGATCCGGCCCCGGCGACGCTCGCTCCAACGTCCCCTGTTACGTCTTCGTCGGCGTGTGCAGCGCCGCGATTGGATCCGGACCAGTCAAGGCCCGCTGCGACACCGCCTGACGCAGCCACACCGGAATGGGCTCTCACGCCGCCGACCCGATCGTCGTCGGAATCCGACTCGCCACCATTGGCCCCCCTCCCGCCAGCGCGTGCCGAGACGCCTTTGGACACCCTTCGCTCGCCTGAGCTGCGCGTGGATGCACCGCCAGACCTGTCCCCCGCCGCTCCCCCACCTGTCGTCCCGCCGACTGCCCGGGTCGCGGCAGCAACAGCTGCCACTGCCGTCTCCGCACCGGCACCCTTGCCAGTGTCAGCACCGACATCTACACCCGAGCCAATGTCCATGCTCGAACCGATATCCACGCC
>NZ_JAHLKN010000035.1:0-188745 GCF_021498065.1 Mycetohabitans sp. B3
CCCGCGTAACCTCGCCTATCTATACACAGGCGCCCTATTTCTGGTGATTGGCGCGCACTTCTGTTTGTTGTTCTTTCACATAGAGGTCAAAGAGTTTGCTTTTGGCGTGCTTGGCAATATTGAGGGTGTACTGATTGCGATGGTCTTGAGCGCAAAGGAATTCTTCCTCGGTTCGTCTTCAATGGCAAAAAAGCAGGCTGCCGTGATTACCAGCTTCGCGACCGATCCGGACACTTATGCCACGACTCAAGCACTAAGTTCTCGATGCGTTTGACATCTCGATTCAAGATTCCGGTGGTCAAGAGCTGCGCCGGTTTCGCCCGGCTATCCAGGTGTCAAGTTGTGCAGACGACACGTTGCCTAAAACAGCCCTTGTTAATGAGGACATCCCGGTGACACCCGGCATGAAACGGATTGCGCTGTTGTATAACGGCACTGAGGTGAGTTGTTTCGAGGCAGCCGAGCCGCGTGCTGCCTCGGAGATCTCCGGCGGCTTGTCACCGCTGTCGATCGACGCGCCACTGCCGGGCAAACCCAACCGTAGCGCCCTGCGTGCGCAAGCGGCAGCGCCACAGGATGGCGTCATTTATACCGTATAGGTATGTCCTGCGGGGAAGTCGACTTGGCAAACTATTGCCGTGGGACGCGAGACGCCGCACGCTGAGATCGACCGCAACCAGTTTCCAGGCGTCAACGCCGTGAAGGTACGCGTGCTGCGCAGCACGGGTTTTGAGGACGAGCTTTTCTCCGAGCAAGAAGTTGACTTAAACTACTGAGGTGGCATATGAATAGCAACAGCAGCAACGCGCTTGATCCGGCGTCGATCGTAGAGATAGCGATCTATCCACCGCTGGGTATCGCGCGCGTCGGCAACGCTCAAGGCGACTCGGACTATTTCACTGCCGCTGAAGTCATTGGCGGTGTGCCGGCGGATCCGGGAGTGCTGCGCAACGCAAATGGCGAGATCAAGCGCCAGGCCGTGCGTTTTCGCGTCTATGCCACGCTTGCCTCAGGGCAAGTGCGTGAGCTAACACTAGACGACGGAATCCAGATTCAATGGCGGGTGGCTATCGCCAACCTGAAGGCCGGCTGGTATGAGTTCACGAACGCACTTGACTTACCCGACGGCCTCGCAAAGCCCGCAGTGAAGCGGAACGCTGAGACATCGTCCGGCCGCTTTCGCCTCGATATCACGCCGCCGCCGCAGTCCATTGAAGGTCGCGGTGTGTCGGGCGCAGGCTATATATTCGAAGGGCAGTTCTTTGACAAAACCGTCTACTTGGGCGAGTTACGCACTGATCCTCAAGGCCGGCTATTATTTTTGGGCGGGCATGGTCGGGCCGCTCCTCGCTGGGCGGGAACCAAGCCAACGACGTTCGCTAACAATAGTTTGTGGTTTGACGACGTGGCCGACGGAACTGTGCGCGCGCACGTTACGGTCGGCGGCAAATCGTTTGAGGCTACACCGGGCTATGTTTCGGTGGCGCCCCCTAACTATGCGCCCGGGCTGTTTGGGGTTGTGACGATGGACGACGTGGTGCGTGATATGTTCGCCGCGGAAGGTTGGCTTGAACTGCCGCCCCAAACAAGTTTTACCCGTGATGTCTGGCCAATCTTCTCCAGATTGACTGCGATGCAATGGGTCAATCACGGCCTTTTCATGGCGCATGGATTCGGCTCACCTTTAGATGCACGGAATCCAAAAGTGCTTAAAAGGCTCACCGACACCTCGCATGAGGGGCGCGCTTGGCGTGAAGCTGTCTTTGGCCTGTTTCGCGATCCCGCGGTGGGCGGCGCCACTGATCGCTCGAAGCTACCTTATCTATACGGCGATGCGTACGATGGCGGCAGTGTCGACCATGCCCGCGTGCTGTTAGCGGTCACCTCGACCATGTACCGCCACCTCGCGGCCTGGGCGAAAGGCGACTTTATTAACGACTGGCAGGGCGAGCCGCTACCGCCGCGTTTTGACGAGCTGGCTCCGTCCGCACAAATCGAGCATCTTTCGCGCGCTCCGCTGTACGAATGCCTCGGCGGCCCGTTTCATCCTGGGATCGAATTAACCTGGATCATGCGGCGAGCGTCCCTGTGGGCTGGGCCCTACCGGCTGAACGTACTGGACGAAGAAGGATCGGCGCGGCAGGACTTCGGGCCTGAGCTAACGCCGGAGATCTGCCTGGGCGCCGACGGACCACTGCGCGGAGTGGCACCAGGTGCGCTGACGCGTTGGCTAGGCGTCCCGTGGCACACCGACGAGGCCTCCTGCCTCTCCGATTTTGAATACTCGCCGTCCACCTACTTATCAATGCCCAGCTACTGGGGCGCGCGGGTTCCCAACCAAGTGTTAAGCGCTGAAGCCTGGTCGCGTGCCGTCGATGAGGCAAGCTTCGAGATGCAGAAGCTCAAGCATGCCACTTACCGCGAGGTTTGGACCCGTGACATTAACGGGCGCAACTACTATGAGCGTATTGACAATATGGTGCAGAATTGGTGGGAGTTGGGAATGGTGTTGCCGACCGGTACGCCAACGCACCTGCAGGCGCTTGGCCTGCCGGAAATTGCCCACGTCGAAAACGGTCGGCATCCAGATCATGCGGGCTCGAACGACAAAGTCATGCTCATGGCCGCGATCGAGCGGCTTGCCTCGCCGACGCCGTCAGCCGTTAAGGCAATGGGTCTGACTCAGCCGGGGCAAAGTCGGCCGCCCCGCCGAACTTACCACCGTGGCGAGATATGAGTGACAACATCACGCAAACGTGTGATGTGGCCATCGCCGGCGGCGGGCCGGCGGGTGCCACAGTCGCGCGGATTCTAGCCGGCTGGGGCTTCGCCGTCACGGTGATCGCCGGCCATAGTAGCCGGAAGGCTGGCGAGGTAATGGGGCCCGAAGCGAACCCGGTACTGGATGCGCTTGAGCTAACCTCTTTATTTGCAACATCAGCAGGGATTGCAGCGCAGTGCGACGGCGTGGTCGCGCACTGGCCCTCGATGGGTCCCGATCTCGCAGACCACGGCTTGCGCGGTGTCTGCGGCTGGGCGATTGATCCGCCGCGATTGGTGGCAGCACTCAAACGCCTGGCGTTGATCAATGGCTGCCGTTGGCTAGAGGAAGCCGTTCTGGCAAGTGTGACACGCAACACCTCAGGCTACGTGTTATCGTTGGCATCCGGCGGCCAGACGCAGGTCGTCACAGCGAAGTTTGTCATTGACGCAACGGGCCGCGCTAGCAGACTGGCCCGCCGGCTGGGTGCCCGCCGCATCGTCGACGACAAGCTCATTGCGGCTGCAGCACGGCTGAAACGTCATGCGCCTCAGCGCGACCCATATCTGCACCTGACTGCGACCCCTCATGGGTGGTGGTACCGTACTGACGGCCCAGCCGATGACACGCGTGTGGCGATGGTGGCCGACCCGCTTGATAGTGTAGGCCGGCCGGATGCGTTGAAGCGTGTCTTGCGGCGGCTTCTTGAAGAGTTGTACCCTGGATTGGCTGCCACGGCCACGTCGAAGATGTTTGTCATGGACGCGTCCAGCGCGCGGCTGAACTGCTGCGCGGCGGATAGCTGGCTGGCAGTCGGCGATGCGGCAACGGCCTTCGACCCGTTGTGCGGCCAAGGGCTGGCCCAGGCTTTCGGTTCAGCTCTCGCGGCGGCTCACGCCACTCGGGAATGCATGGCCGGCAACCCCCATGCGCTCGCCGCATACGACCATGCGGTACAAGCGACCTACCGCCATTCACGCGCTCAGCTTGACCTCCGCTATGCCTACCGAGGCCATTGCGAGCCGGACCCATTCTGGCCGGCCCGCGCACACCAGGCTCGCAGTCTAGATACGTCAGGCTTGTAGCTTGTCGATCGGCCTTTTTGAGTTCTTTATATCAACGGCCACACGTCTGACGTAGACCGCATCGCGGGGACTGACTATCAGTTACCTGATACCCGTCGGGTCACCGGAGCGGTCACTGAATTGCTTCTGGAATCCAGAGACGAAACCCGGGGCGATTCATAGTTGCGGACCAATTAGCCTCACCGTGTCCGACAGCAATTGACTGCCGTAGCGCACGTTTGCCACTGCTGACGTTACCGTAAATGGTGTCGATATGGGTTTCTTAAAGCATAAGCGGTAAATTAAACGCATGGACCGCGTAAAGTCGTAGGTTGGTCGATGGCGCTGATCATGTTGGCACAGTTGGCGTGTACGGCATCGTAGTCGTGACCAATGCTTGGCTGCAAACCGCTGCATTTCTGGTACACCGCTGGCCTGGGCTTGACGCAGCCAGCTTGCCAAAGCTTGATGTGCGCGGCGCTTGACCATGTCAGTGAACTGGAGCGACAGCCGCCGGATTGCTGCTCTCTGGGGATTTTGCTCGGCGAGTCATTGAACAAAGCGCTGGACGTGCCGCTTATCGTCGTTGGTGAGCGCGACCGTGCCCCGACCCATTAACCAGCGGGCCTACGCGGCGAGTGGAGGGCACCGCTCGCAACACAGCAGTACGCAGCTGCTGCGTGATTGCACAGGCTTGTCGCCAAGGCCGAAGGGCTTGGCGTACGATGTCGCAACCGCCGTTGAACCCTTGGCCCACGATTTCCCGATCCAAGCTCGCCGCGTTTTGGCAGCCTTCACGCCAGCGCTGGACAAGAGATGCTCGATAGGGATCCAATTTGCTGGCTGCGGGTAGCCGTTGCGCCCGCACAGGGAAACCACCGGCATTGGTCCAATGCCGCACCGTACGCCGGTCCAATGCTGTAAGGTGCGCAATCGCCCGGATTGCCATCCCGCTTCGATAATGGTGCATGACCGATTCATAGCGTGCGAGCCGCGCTTTGCGCCGCTGCGCTTGTTGCTCCTTTGCGCGCGATGTTGTTGCCACGCCGGGCGCATTTGATTCGATCGCTGGCAATGCGACAGAAGCGTGCTCGTGATCGAGTGAGCGTGCAACTTCGCGGGTAGGCCGCTGGCAGCGGCCCAGCGCGCGTTCAATGGCATCGCCAAGATGCTTCAATAGATGCTATCGGTCGGCCACTTGTATGGCTTGCGGCGCGCTACGGGTGATGCCTTCGGCGTCAACACCAGCGCGATCGCGCGATACGATTCGGATTGCGCGGTTTCCTGTTAGCCAGTTCGCCACCGATGTCGCATCACGATCGGGCAACCGGTCTAATGGGCGCCGTTGCTCGAGATCGACCAGTAGGGTGCCATAGCGATGACCGCGCTTGAATGCCCAGTCATCGACGCCAACTAGGGTAAGGTTGGATGTCGTCGCGACGTGCTTTTGGCTGTTGCGTTTGAGCAAACGAAGTATCGTTTCGCCGCTGATCGAGATGCCCAGCCGCTGTGCTAGGCGTGCACCCGTGGCGCCACTAAGCGCCAAGCCCACATGCCACAGCGTCGTCTGCACCCGGGCTGTGCGGCGCTGCTGACGCGCAGTGAATGGCGCAAGGCGTTGGGCGAATGTTCGCCGGCGACACATTGTGTTATCGCAACGAAAGCGCCGCACCTGGATTTCCAGTGTGATGCGATGGTCGCTACACGGTAGATCCTCAACGCGTCGTCAGTACCCTCCGTGTATCCGGGAACTGGTCGCTCCACACGCCGTGCAGTGCGCAACGAGCCCTTGATGTTTCAGTGCAACGATGAGCTGATGGCCGATCATCTCCCCTCCGAGAATGCGCATGTCGGGAGGGGCAACAGGCGTTGAAGGAAAGAAAAATTCATGCTGATTATCCGAGTGATGCGGTACCGGCTTGCGTCATTGTCACCTGCAGGTTTACACAAAGTGGGGGGGAAAGCCATTTTTAACGTGCTGCTGGTACCACTGGCCGATGTCATCGACGATCTGGGGTTGCGGCACAGGTAGCACGCAAAGAAGCCCGATTGCGTGTGTGAGCGCACTTGCCCGGTCGGTCCGCTCACTGGCGGGTTGCTGTACGTTGACGTGTCGCGCCTGTGTCTCCAGCACATCGCGCCGTGCCGCATGATCGAGCGGGTGGCGAATGGGCGGCAGTGGGCGCCCATTGCCTTGCTTTTCGGTCGCCGGCCATCTGAGTTTTACATCCAGCTGGCTTCGACGAAGCTTTTCTTGGATAGATCATCATGAAGGCCGTCAATGTAGCAACTGCTTAAAATCCTATCGCTACCAACGCTCTGCTTGATGTTTATTAAAAAGAAACATTTGATCATCTTTACGGTTATTGTTTTAAATTTGCCTTGGATTTTTTAGCTTATGAACTAATTGGTTTTTTTTTGATTTGATTTGGCGGTTTAGCAAAAGAGAATCTTCTTGGGTTGATCGAAATTTATGTATATAGTGATTTTACCTTCTTAGCAAACGGTGCCCATAATAGCATGGCTTTACCCCGTTCGCGGTGCAGACAGCAGAAAATGACGTTTTTCGTGGGCAGTCGCGACTGCCGTTTCATGAAAGCGATATTTGGAGTGAGCACAATAACAAAGTACCCTAATTTGTAAAGGTGCACATGCCCGTAAGCATTGGTAAGTCACCCTCGCTTCGGTGGCTTATTCGAAATAGTGCATTGTTCTATTGGTGGTGCGGTGCCTTATCGAGTTCAGATGACTTGATAAACAAGTAAGTGATTTTTGCGGTCCTCAGGCGGGATTGGTGGACAGAGAAAGGGTCATTATCAACAGACAGAACGACCATGCTTTTAAAGGTTTGCTGTCTTTTGATAATGCAAATTTAGGATGTAACAATGAATAAAAACGGTAGCCTCGTTTCAAGTAATTGTTTTTTAGTACGCAAGCCCGTGCCGCCTTGAAGTCATTTGAGTAGGGGTAGTGGCGACGATGTGATGATTGTCCAAGACAGACGCGTTTCCCTGGCTCGCGGTTTTGAAGCAGCGAGAAAGGTTCGCCACGCGCGGGCATAACGCAGGTTTCCCAACAGGCGCATGTATTGCTTCACGGTGCGGCGCGTTGCTTGCCTAGACAAACCAGTATGAATACATTTGACCGGCTTATTGGCAACGAGGGTGGCTATTCAGATCACCGTCAGGATCCCGACGGTGAGTGGGGCGTGATTCAGCGCGCCGCGCTCGCGTGGGGCTATGCCGGCCCAATGTGGAATGTACCGCCTTAGGCAGCAAAGCAAATTGCCAAGGTACTTTACTAGGATCCGCTGCGCTGCGACAGTTCTATGACGCGTGTATCGCTATTCCAAATGTTAGCGTCGATGTTTGCGCATATGTGGAAGTTAACCTGGTTAGTTTGGTCAAGCCATTTTGAAAAATTTCGAGCAATGTTTCTTTATTTTCCTACGGCAAAAATACCATGAGCTACCTCAACCCATTGCGATTGCACTTTGCTGGCCAGTTTCAAGCCAACGTATCCACCGTCAACAATGATGCTGGACACTTCAATAATGCAACGTTTCTGCCGAGTTATCAAGAAATGCGGAGTCAAACAGCAGCCAATGGGTGGTGGAATCCGTCCGGCGATGCTGCGTGGCGGCTGCTCGGATGCAAGGTTACATCGGCCTGGTTGCCATCCGGATCCGTTGATTCCGACGACCCGGTCCGGAAATACCTGATTGCGGACTCAAACAGCAGAGTCAGCGCGAAACTGGTGGATTTGGACCCCTATCAGCAGTTGGTCTCTGAGATCTGGGGCTTGCAAGTGCGTATCACCGACGTGAACGGCAATACGCT
This sequence comes from Mycetohabitans sp. B3, assembly GCF_021498065.1. Taxonomy (NCBI): domain Bacteria; kingdom Pseudomonadati; phylum Pseudomonadota; class Betaproteobacteria; order Burkholderiales; family Burkholderiaceae; genus Mycetohabitans; species Mycetohabitans sp. B3. Next base: position 7,665 of record NZ_JAHLKN010000035.1, read on the forward strand.
AATGTGCGGGAATTTTTCTCCTGCACCGTTCCTCGATATCTGGGACAGAGCTACCAACGAATCGCAAGGCGACCAGATTGCCGGCGCCATGTACCAATCTGTGCTGACCAACCTGGAATGGGGCGACGTATCGGACTCGAACTTCCTGAAGGCTCTGAAGAATGCGAGTTCCACTCAACTGTCGATCAAATTTAACGTTGACGGCTTTAACATGGATTTTAAGTCAGCCGAATTCGCGTGCGGGCGTATCGTCGGCACAATTGGACCTTCGGAAAAGTCCGAACCGAGGAGCATAGTGATAGGTCGACAGTTCATGGCAGATGAGTCTTCGGAGAAAAGCCACTTTTTTAAACCTAAAGGCGGCATCAATTTTTTTTCGGCTCAGATTGTTAAAAAGAGCAATGACGCCGGCGCTATCTTTCTCGATCTGGGCAACGCGCTGAGCACATCCAAACCGGGCGGTGGGATAAACGACCTGGGCGATTTGACGCTCAGTGTATTAAAACCAGATGGCAACCCAGAGGTGCTAGGTAGTGTCCTTTCAAAAGGTTCCAAGGGCTATACTGATGAAAACTGGTACCCCCTCACCGCCGGTGTGGTCGAGCTTCCCCTAACGCAAGCACAGATGTTAGCGGTGTCAGCGGCGCCGTTGACTCTGAGCAGCAAAGACAAAAAGTTTTCCATTAGCGAATGGAAGAGTGGGGTGTTTGTGCGTGCCGACCGCTTCGTCTATCGCATCAGTCCGGGCGCTCGGACGCAAATTCCCGTCTACGCTATTCAATGGGGGCGACCGCTTGCTGGCGTTAAGCTGAGCTTCGCGCCGGATTCGGGTGAACTGCAGCCAGACAACTCTATTGATCCATCGGACATACCGCCCGTTGCAACGCCGCTGACCGCGCTGCAGTTCGTCGATAGCGAAACGGGTGAGACAACACCGTTGTCAAAAGACTTCGTGGGGAACATCGTCACTAACAGCGAGGGAGTAGCGATGCTGACACTGGACGCGAGCGATCCCGGTATGCCGCGCTGTTTTAAATCGGGCTGTAGTATCGACGGCCAAGTGTATGGCATCCGGCCTGCATTTGCGGATACACAGTACAACGGCCCATCGAATCCATGGAACTTCATCAGCATTCTGCTATGGAACGACTTTAAGCCAGCTCAACCGGTGACCTGGGCCGATCTCCAACCCATTTTCCAACAGTACGCCAACTTGTACCCGATCATGAGCCGCTTTCTGAACATGGCTAACTATGATGAAATAGTCAAAAATGCTTCTTTGCTCAAACTGGTATTCGGTCTGGACCCAACTGATCCGAACTACATGCCGGTAACGCGGGATTTATCCCCAGCCAAACGCGCCGCAATTCTGACATGGCTGGGCAATCCTACGTTCGGGAGTGTCGCGCCCGCGCTCCCTTCTGCACAGGTGCTGAGCGCTGGCACGCAACCCGTCAATCTAATACAAACTGTTGCCAAAGGCGGCAAAGCCGCTGCTAGCGCCCGTCGTTTGTCCTTGCGCTGATCCGCCCAGTCCTACCACATTGAGAGGCTACGCAATGATTCTCCTTGAACAGCGCTCTATCCTGAAAGACCTGCAAACCGCTCAACCTGTGTCAGCGATATGCTCCGTCTTGCAGCGAGCAATTGAACTGGAACATGCGACAATTCCCCCTTACCTCTATGCGCTGTATTCGCTGGACGCATCAAAGAACAAGGAGATTGCTGATATTCTGCTGTCAGTGGTCATGGAAGAAATGTTACATATGACGCTGGCGTCGAATGTTCTCAACGCACTAGGTGGTAACCCAGATATCGGGCATCCCAATTTTATTCCCAAGTATCCCGGGCCATTACCGGGCGGCGTGCAAGGGGGGCTGGAAGTCCATCTTGCGCCGTTTTCACTGAAGCAACTCGACACTTTTTTAACTATTGAAGAACCGGAAACCCCCCTCGATTATCCAAGTTTAATGGCGCTTTTTGCTAAGCTTGGCAAGCCGGAGTTTTTCGCTGAACCCAGTCAACCAATAACGATTGGTCAATTCTATGAAATTATTAAAATTTTTATTGAGTTAATGGGTGATAGCGTGTTTGTTAAGCCGCCGCGTAATCAGGTTGGGCCGGACCTAATGAAAGGGTCGATTGTCGTCACGAATGTCAAGACGGCGAAGCTGGCGATTGAAACCATTATTCAGCAGGGCGAGGGTACTCGTAATTCACCTGACGAGCCCGGGGAAAATGGTTACGCGCATTATTACCGATTTATGCAAATCAAGAAGGGCAGGCAACTACTAAAAAATTCGTCTCCTCCCCCCTCTTATTCCTACTCGGGTAATCTAATACAGTTCGATCCTCAGGGTGTCTATAATGTTCCGACTGACCCGAAAGCTGCTAATTATCCACCGGGTTCAGCGCAGCAACTGGCTTGTAATAACTTCAATTATGCTTATACCAATCTATTAACGGCCCTGAACAAACTGGTTAACGGCCATGCCACACCCGAGCAGTTCAATATTGCGATCGGTTTAATGATGTCGCTGAAAGGCCAAGCTAAAAACATGATGGCCGGTATTCCCAACCCTGAAGTGGTGACCGGCCCGAGCTTCGAATATCAGTTGGTGGATCCCGGCGATGGGATCTAACCGATCACCTCGAAGTCAAGTGAGCGGGTGTGGTGGCAAGACGGTGTAATCATCATTGCTCAAAACGCCTGCCCTTTCTGTCCATTGCTTAATGGTAGGCAAGTGGGAATAATTCGTGTGGATGGAGGTGTGACCAAATTTTTTGTAAGGGGGGTGCACCGCTTCACGGTAAGGCGCGTTTCTTTTCCAGGTTACCAGTATGAGAACTTTCAAAGACATGTTTGAACAACTTATTGGCAATGAGGATGGTTATTTGGAATGACGACAGTCAGCCAGAGCAGGTAGTTCAGAAAGTAGTCGATATTGCTCGAACCGTCATGGGGGTGCTCACATGCTTGGCATTGAGCTGAAAAACTAAATGGCTTGAAACGGTAGTCAAGATTTCAAATTTATAGTGGCAAACGTAATTTGTCACTGCGGTCCGCTGAGTTGAGAAAAAACTGCTTTGGATTTTAGCGTTTTGTCCCTTGCCAAAGAGGAATCGCCATGCAATGTCTGTCGGAATCCATGAAAGAAGACGGACCGATTGACGAGAATTCGTCTGTCCATGCCGTCGATACCGATAGCGTGATGCAACGTTTCAATGTACCGTTTGAATATCCCGTGTATTTCACCCGCGGTGTATTTAGTGACCCACACAATCTGACGTTGCAACGAGCAATCTGCCGGCTGGAACCGCACCGGCGCCACCGCTTCGTTGCCGTGGTCGATGCCGGCCTGGCTAATGCCAATCCCGCTATCGTCCAGGCTTTACAAGCATATGCGTTACGTCATGCAGACACGCTTGAATTGGTTGACGCGCCGCGTGTGTTGGCTGGCGGGGAGCAACTCAAGCACGAGCCAGACGCGGTGCGCGCGTTACAACAATGGTTGCACGATCAGCACATCGACCGTCATGCCTGTGTTGTAACGGTCGGTGGCGGCGCGGTGCTGGACGCGGTCGGATACGCGGCGGCCACGACGCATCGCGGCGTGCGGCTGATCCGGTTGCCCACGACAGTTTTAGCTCAGAATGACGCGGGCATCGGCGTTAAAACGGCTATTAACGCTTTTGGAGTAAAAAACTTCTTGGGCACCTTCACCCCACCGTTTGCGGTAATCAATGACTTTGACTTTATCGCGACGCTGCCTGCACGGCATTGCATCGCGGGCATGGCCGAAGCGGTTAAAGTCGCTGCAATCCGTGATCGGACCTTCTTCGATTGGCTGACGGCCCATGCCAGTGCGCTTGCGAATTTTGAGCCGAACGCGATGCAATGGATGATTCGCCGTTGCGCCGAGCTACACTTGCAGCATATCAGTCAAGGCGGTGACCCATTCGAATCGGGCAGTGCACGCCCGCTTGATTTTGGGCACTGGGCAGCGCACAAATTGGAGACCCTAAGCGCCCATACGCTCATGCACGGTGAAGCCGTCGCGATTGGCCTCGCACTAGATACCCGTTATGCAGTGGCCATAGGTTTGTTGGAAAAGCCTGTATTGGCTGCAATGTACACGTTGCTGAACCATCTGGGGTTCCGTTTGTGGCACGACGCGCTCGATGCACGCGATCAATCTGGACGGCGACAGGTGCTGGAAGGGCTCACTGAGTTCCGTGAACATTTGGGCGGCGAGTTGACCGTCACATTAATTAAACAAATCGGGCAAAGCGTGGAAGTCCACACCATTGACGAGTGCGAAGCCAATGCAGCCATCGACTGGTTACAAGAGCAAGATAGACATCGTTTGCACATTGAGAGAAAGGAGGTTTATCATGAGATGGTATAAGCTTAAAACTCATAGCGCAAAACTACACGAGCTATGGTCTCAATCGGCTTTGGTGTTGCTGCTAACTTTAGCATGCATGGCCTCAGCGTTAGGTACAGGCAAACCTTATAATCAGGTCTTCCTCAATACGACGGGTGACGTTTGCGAGAGTCGGAAAGATAAAGAAATCTGCGAACGGCATATTTATCCCACAAACGGAGTACATAACGAAAAAGGTTGCAACACGCCCGGTTCAGAATGTGATTACAGTCATCAAACTGGGCGGCCTCAACCAGAGCCGGAATTCCCTGAGTATTGGACTAGCGATTGGACCATGTATCGGGTGTTCAAAAACTATGACACATTTTCACCGCCATACGACGATCCTCCAAGAAATCTAAAGCCCATCGAAGACTATGAAATTTCAAGCGGCTGGACAGTCTACGATTCGACTTACATACCGACAGACAAGGATGGGCAAGGCGCGATGATGGAGCATTATGACAAGCGATGCTTGCCAATTTTTCCGCATGATAATAAATACACCTGTTCTTTTGTATCACTAGGTAATAAAGCCTATTTTCTTACTTACGTTGAGGACCGACCTCAGGGCATGCCGGAAATTTGTCAGTTTTCGCTAGACAATCATCCGCCGAGGCGCGATTTTATTAAGCATTTGCTTTACGATTCCAAGCAAAGTCAGCATCTTGAAGGCAAGATTCAAGCTTACTCAATAATCGTGCCTGGCGATATTTTGTTTGGCTATGCTTTCTGGAGAGACAAATTCGTTACGGATTATAAAAAATATAAAGTGCCGCAATCTTTCTTTTTCTCGGGAGACCGGAGTGTCCCATACCCTAACGCCCCCATTGTCAGTCAAAACTTCAAAAATTTCAAAGTTGAAAAACCAGGAGAAGAAGTTTGGCAAAAAGTCAAAGCGAAGCTAAGAGATAATCCTCATCCGCCATGGTGCTGTCTTTTTGCAACCGACTGTACGGACGGCAAGAAAAGCGAACCGCAAATGCCGGCTAAGTCAGCGAAGACACGTTGAAAGACTGAGCCAACCCACCCTGGCGCGGTTTCGTTAATCTCGAGACCGCGCAACCGGATGACCCTATGGATCGGACCGATATCGGAAAACCTCATGCGTTGTGTTTGGATGCCATGCCACCCTCCCAACGGGCCCATTTGACTTATTGCACCAATGTTCATCCTGCACAAAGCTGGTCTGAAGTGCGTGCCACATTGGGCCACTATCTGCCCCAGATCAAGGCGCGCGTCTCGCCCCACGCACCGTTTGGTGTTGGATTGTGGCTGTCCGAGCTGGCGGCTCGCGAACTGGACGACTCTATCGCGCTTGCACAATTTAAAGCTTTCTTGCAAACGCATGATTTATATGTGTTCACGCTCAACGGATTTCCCTTTGGTCATTTTCACCAGCAATCTGTTAAAGATGCGGTCTATCTGCCGGATTGGCGCGATCCGCGGCGGCTTGAATACAGCAATCGACTGGCTCGCCTGCTGGCTCAACTCTTACCCGACGATCAAGATATCGAAGGCAGTATCAGCACCATTGCCGGGGGATTCAAACCGCATCTTGCTGACGATCCTCAGTGCCGGCCCGTGATGGCTAAGCAACTGCTTGAGCATGCAGTGATGCTGCATCGGCTACATCAGGAAACAGGGCGATGTATCACGCTGGCGCTAGAGCCAGAGCCGTGTTGCCTGTTGGAAACCACAACCGAAACCATTACGTTTTTTGAGGAATATCTGCTCAACGCCACCGCGACTGAGCACATTGCAGCCGCATGTGCACTAGACGACGCTGCGGCGCTCGCGTTGATCCGACGTCATTTAGGCGTGTGCATTGACACGTGCCACGCCGCTGTCGAGTTCGAAGATCCGAACGATATGATAAGCCGCTTTAGGCACGCGGGGATCCGCATCGCCAAGTTACAACTCAGTGCCGGGCTGCGCGTTCCTCGCCCGTGTGCATCGCATGCACGCGCGCTGCAGCCATTCGCCGAACAGGTGTATTTACATCAAGTGATTGAGCGCCGTACAGCTGAAACCAACACCGAGCTACAGCGCATGATTGATCTGCCTGATGCACTTAGTGCCCTCAATACTGTTCCATCGGTTTATGAGAACACCGATATCGAATGCGAATGGCGCATTCATTTTCATGTGCCTGTATGGGCCAACACCGTGGGACCATTTGAGAGCACGCAAACGTTCTTAAAGACCATGTTGGCAATGCAACGTGATACGCCGATTTCGACTCATCTGGAAGTGGAAACTTATACGTGGCATGCGTTACCGGCTGTCTATCAGCCGCATCATACCGAACGTACTCAGTCGAATGGCAGCCTTGTCGAAGCGATCTCGCATGAGTTGCAATGGGTCCAGGAGCAGCTGAAATGATCAACTGGCATGTCGCTTTACGTCTGGGGCGCGTTTCCAACCTGCCCACTGTATGGAGCAATGTCATTGCTGGTGCGGTACTTACTGGCCAGTCCATCCACCCTCTCACTTTGCTATGCTTGTTATTAGCGATGTCGCTGATCTACACCGCTGGTATGTTTCTCAATGACGTATGCGATCGAGCGATCGACGTGATTGAGCGGCCAGAACGACCGATTCCTGCGGGTCAAATCAGTGTTTCGACGGTATCGGTCAGTGGCTTGGCGATGCTCGGTGCGGGCGTACTATTGCTCGCCTCACAAGGAAGTGGTACTTTTGCCAGCGGTGTTATTTTAGCGCATTTGGTTATACTTTATAACTTGTATCATAAAGATAACCCATTGGGTCCGTTGATCATGGGCCTGTGCCGAATGCTGGTTTATATTATCAGTGCATTAGCTTTCACAAACGGCACCTTGTCCCAACCCGCATCGCAAGGCTCGGTTATTTTATTCGCTTACACAGTGGGCCTAACCTACGCTGCTAAGCAGCAGTTCACCGGCCCAATGATTCGTTTTGTGCCCGTGCTTGGACTCGCGGCGCCGCTGGTGTATGCGCTAATGAGTTTGCCGATCCATCGATGGGCATGGGGCTATCTAGGGGCGTTTGCGTGTTGGACAATATGGCTTCTTCAGCGTGCGGCCTTTCGCGCTAAGACGTGCGATTTGCGCAGCGCCACAGGCGAACTGATCGCTGGCATGGCATTGATTGACGCATTACTGATTTCGATTCACGGCGCGCCAAGCTGGACAGTGGCAAGCGTGGTCGCTTTTTTTCTAACAATTTTATGGCAGCGGCGTATTGCAGGAAACTAAATTCCAGTCAACCTATGCTCAGTTAGCCTTATCGCCAACCTAATATTAAATTTGGTTATGACAATCGCGAATACGCTTTATGCGGGTTTACTCCAAGCCGCCGAAGCCTGCTCTGCAGAGGATAAGGCAGATCGGGCAAAAAATTGGCTGGCTCGCTACCAACAGATCATCACAAGGCCTGCCTCATGCAGTGATGATCTCGAGCACAGTATCGAGCATCATTTCGCAATAGCACAGCGCCGACTTGCGGGTCTGCCGTCGTTGCCCACTAAGACGCTTGATACATTGCGCGGAGCCGGCGTCATTGCGCCGCAGCAATGGAGTATAGGTGATTTTGGTAGAGCGCTGATCCTCTTACATACCTTGTCGTTGCGGCCCAGTGCTGAATATCCCAGCGTTGTCACGCGTCTCTATCGACGTGGCGATAGTACTGAGCAGCAGGCAATATTGCGCAGTTTGATCTTATTGCCCGAACCGCAGCGATGGGTATCGATTGCCGCGGAGGGTTGCCGTAGCAATGTGGCGATTGTCTTTGAAGCGATCGCTTGCGACAATGCGTATCCCGAACGTTTCCTCTGCGAGTTGAATTTTAATCAACTTGTCTTGAAGGCTCTCTTTACCGGCACGTCAATCCGCCGCATTGCTGGGCTCAATAAACGACTCACTCCCACACTAAAACGCATGGTTGCCGATTACGCCAGTGAACGGCGCGCAGCAAAACGTCAGATATCTGATGACCTTAACTTCCTTCTGCGAGGTATTGAACATGAAAATGTTTGACCCCCATATCCATATGACCTCACGCACCACCGATGATTACCAGGCGATGAGCAACGCGGGCATTACGATCGTGGTAGAGCCGGCCTTCTGGATGGGGCAGCCGCGCACGCATGTCGGTACGTTCGAAGACTATTTCTTATCTTTATTGGGCTGGGAGCGTTTTCGGGCCGGCCAGTTTGGCATCCGCCACTTTTGCACGCTGGGCTTGAACCCTAAAGAAACCAATAATTCGGATATTGCTGATGGCGTCATCGCGTTGCTTGAGCGCTATCTTGATAAAGATGGCGTGGTGGCAGTGGGCGAAGTCGGATTCGACGATGAAACACCGGCCGAAGCCCATTATTTTGCGCGTCAAATTGAACTGGCAATCGAACATGACCTACCTGTGCTGGTGCATACGCCTCATCGAAATAAAAAAGCTGGCACCATTCGCACTCTCGCGCTCATTCGCGAAAGCGGCATTGACCAAGAACGGGTATTGATTGACCACAATACGGAAGAGACACTCCCGCTGGTGCTCGACTCAGGTTGCTGGGCCGGACATTCGATTTACCCGCACACCAAGATGGATGAAGCGCGTATGGTCGCGCTGGTTAAGCAGTATGGCAGTGAGCGCATCATCATGAATAGCGCAGCGGACTGGGGCGTCAGCGATCCGTTGAAAGTGCCTAAAACTGTATCGGCCATGCGTGATGCGGGCATCGCCGAGCATGAAATCGAAACGATCGTTTGGCACAATCCGCTTGCTTTTTTCGCCCAAAGCGCACGGCTTGATATCGCCGAGGCTGAAACGCCGCTGCTGATCGATCAGCGCCATAACTGGGAGGGCAATTCAGTGCTACGCGGACAAACCCCGCAGGTAACCACCACTGAGTAACCGATGCCAAGAATCGGCGTAGTCGGGCGATCTCGTGATCGCCGTTTGTGAGCCGCCCAACCATGAATAAGCTACCTTAAGCAAGGTGCTGCTATGCAACGCGTGATCGTCCTGAATGTGGTGGGGCTAAGCGGCCAGCTACTGAAGCATGCGCCTCACTTATCCGCTTTGGCCAAGCGCGGCGCAATGTGCCCTTTAATCACTGTGACACCAGCTTTGACCTGCCCGGCCCAAGCCACACTACTGACCGGACGTTTGCCGCAACATCATGGTTGTGTCGCTAATGGTTGGTATTCACGGGAATTAGCTGAACCACTGTTTTGGAAGCAAAACAATGGACTCATCGAAGGAGACAAGATTTGGCACGAAGCCAAAGCGCGCAATCCAGACTTCAGTTGTGCGCAGCTATTTTGGTGGTTCAATATGTATGCGGATGTGGATTGGAGCGTCACGCCGCGGCCGATTTATAAGGCGGATGGTCGCAAGATCCCCGACTTCTATACGCAACCGGCCGCATTGCATTCGGAATTGCTATGGCAATTGGGCGAATTTCCCCTCTTTCAGTTTTGGGGGCCGGCGGCTGGCTTTGCGTCAAGCCGGTGGATCACGGACTGCGCGCTGCACTTGTGTGACACCCGGCAGCCCACATTGACGCTGGTGTACCTTCCACATTTGGACTACTGTTTGCAAAAGCTTGGGCCAAGTCATCCGGCTATTGCTCAAGAAGTCGCTGCGGTGGATGCGCTATGCGGTGAGCTCATCGAGCACGCGGACAGCTACGGCATGCACGTCATCGCTTTGTCGGAATACGGAATCACGCCGGTATCGGGCGATATTCCAATTAATCGCGCGTTGCGTCAAGCCGGCTGGCTCGCGGTACGTGATGAACAGGGGGAAGAGAAGCTCGATTGTGGGGCATCCAAGGCGTTTGCGCTGGCTGATCATCAAGTCGCCCATGTCTATATCCGGCATAACGCGCTAATCGATGAAGTCAAGGCGCTGTTGCAGCGCTTAAACGGCGTCGACACCGTATTGGACAGGGCAGGCCAGCATAGCATAGGACTGGATCATCCACGTGCTGGTGAACTGGTGGCCATCAGCCAGGCTGATCGTTGGTTCAGCTACTATTATTGGCTCGATGACGCACGTGCGCCTGATTTCGCACGCACAGTGGACATTCATCGCAAACCGGGCTATGACCCAGTAGAGTTATTCATCGACCCCGAGCGGGTCTTTCCCCGCCTACAAATTGGTTGGAAACTTTTTAAACGGCAACTGGGCATGCGTAGCCTGCTTGATGTAATTCCATTGAACCCGCTACTGGTAAAAGGCTCCCACGGACGCCCAACCGACGATATTAAACAAGGCCCAGTCTTGATCAGTTCACATGCCGATAAGCTACCCGCCGCGCCAGTGAAGGCTGAATCAGTACGCGGTATTATTTTGAATCATATCTTCGACAAATAAGCAAGTACATCAATTCTGGCACGGAAACAATTTGCGATGGAAAATGCACGGCGACAATCAGTTTGGCCACACGTGTTGAGTCCGGCCATTTGTTACCTTACCAGTGGCGGGGCTAATGGCCTACGAGTGCCGGAAAAGTTCGGGCAGTGCGTGAGTTGTGACTCGCACATCGACGGCCTGGGACACTATCGCTCATGATCGAAGCTTTGCTCGTTTCCGTTAGCAGCGTTGCACTTGCCGAAATCGGTGATAAAACGCAACTACTGTCTTTCGCGCTCGCCGCACGCTATCGCCAACCTTGGCCAATTGTGTTTGGCATGCTGGCTGCCACTCTGGTGAACCATACTGGAGCGAGCGCGCTCGGCCAATGGCTGTTGTCAGTGCTCACTCCGTCGGCAATGCGCTGGGCACTCGCGCTGTCATTCATCGCGATGGGCGTATGGGTACTGGTTCCTGGCAAGCTGCTCATGGAAGCGGTGCAGCCTGCGCGTACAAAGCTTGGGATCTTCGGCACTACATTGCTGACGTTTTTTTTCGCAGAAATGGGCGATAAGACCCAAATCGCAACCGTGGCGTTGGCCGCCCGGTTCCACGATCTGCCCAGTGTCATTATCGGCACCACGCTAGGCATGATGTTCGCGAACATGCCGGTCGTTTTTTTCGGTAACCTTTTTGCACATCGGCTGCCGATGACCGCTGTGCGTACGACTGCCGCAGTCATGTTCATCGTGTTGGGGGGACTTGCGGCCTGGGGCGTCGACACCCGTGGTGGATGACGCGGACCGGTTCGCGGCACATGCGGTGCCCGGTATATGCTGTTGGCAGCAGCCGGGCGCGCGCTCAATGGCGTTTCTAAGATTCTTCAGCAGATGCCGCCTGTCAGCCACTTGTATTGCTTGCGGCGCGCCACGCGTAATGCTTTCGGCGTAGACGCCAGCGCGATCGTGTGGCACCAACTGGCTGCGTTCGGCCCGTGCGGCGTTGATGGCGTGCGACACAAGACAAAAGGCTTTCGGCAAATGCTCGTCGACGGCACTGGAAGCGGGCAAGACGCGTTGAAGGAAAAATCCACGCCAGTAGTCCAAGCAATGCGAGATCGGCTTGACCGTCGTCGTCCCTCTCGGGTTCACACAAAGTGTGGAAGAATCAAAATCCAACCGCGGTTGATACCAGCCGAGCGTGGCCGTTGACGAGCAAGCGATGCAAGAGTAATGACGAGGCGGCGTTGTGCATAATGTTCTAGACTTGTTCTGAGCAGCGCTCAATACGCGCCATATCGGCATGAAAAGAGCGTCAAACCCAATGCCCATCTCGCAGCGCAGCACGCAGTGCCCGTCGCACTGCCCGCGCCAGCCGAAGAGCGGTACGGCGAGACAAACCCTGCGCGATAGCATAATCGAGCCCATCAGCCTCGACCACAATGCCCCATTTGGCTAGACGCCTGCGATCAGGACGCCGCCATGGCAAGGCCTGTGGCTCATCGAAGGCTGCGCGTAGCGACAGCAGGACAACGCGGCGTCTGCGCGGCGGGACCAGGCAAACGCGCCTTATCCGATGCATGGCGATCAGAGCGGGGCCCGATTTTGACCCGAACCAAATCATGCCTGCCGCACTGATGCTGAACTGGCTTGTGGTCAGGGTCGGCTCAAACCGACGCAGCCACCGCCAGGCGATCCATACCTCGCCGAGTAAGACCACGATACCGACATCAAGACGCACGACGAACGCGGTGACGGTCAAGCTAGTGGCGGCGAGCCATGTCCCTATGCTTTCTCGTTTAGAAACTACGGCCGGCGGCACGACGAAGCGTACATGCGCCGGATCCATGGCAATGACGTAAAATCCTTGATCCACCACGGCATCTGTTGGCCTGCATCGCTGGAGCGACGCAGGCCCTGCATATCCTCCTTGTTTTGGGCAAAACATACCCCTCGCGCCGATAAGCACGATGCGAGGGGAAGCGGAAAAGGCGCTTAAGCCATTAAATTAACAGTCCTAACGGTTACGCGAAGCGTCCGCTTAGTTTGGAGCAACAGTGGGAATTTCACTATCTTACGGTGGCTGCGCGGCTCGGTGCGCCATGGCTAAATAGCTCGACACCCGTTTAAAGGCGACAAGTGACGCACAAAACGCGCAAAGACGAGGGAAAAGAAGCAGCAGCGTTCGACGAACACGCAGGCGGCGATATTCGGACAGACAAACGCCAAGAGGGGAAATATCCATGCCTGGCTCCTAGAGTACGGTTCATACCCGCGCCTCTTGTCACGGAGGGTGGCGGACCGAACGAGGGTGACAAACCGGACTCTAGGAACCGGCCCAGCCGAAGCTGGCCCCGCCCGGCCCGCCATAGACGTGCCAGACGTTGCGCATAAAAAAGCCGCGAATCGTGAGAGGGCGCGGCTTATATGCGCCTAGAGTTACCGGATTGTCACACCCGGCCGCTGCTGTTTTCAGCGGCAATTCCAGTATAGGGCAGTTCATCAGAAAACGGCAACTGGAAATTCCCATTCCATTGTGAGTTGCCAACTGCTGGAGTCATTGGCCGATGGCATGGCACGGCTTCGGTGGCTGGAAGCCATGCATACGTCGGCATACGGCGAGGAGGGTGTGCGCTTCTCCACGCGGCGGAAGGCGGTGATGCAGCGCTGGTCGCCGTCCATTGGTGCCGGCGCCGACTTCGCGATGCCCGTCGCCACCGACTGGGCAGCGCACGCCGCAGATCGTCAACCGTCAACCGTCGATCGCCTCGTGTACCGCGGCGGATCCGCGCCGCCAATAGCTGGCCGCGCGGATCCGAGACTTAGGTACGCCGCGCTCCTCCACCAAGTACTGGCGCACTGCGCGCGCTATGCTGGCCTCGGCTGCCACCCAAACGTAGCCATCGCCGCCCGGCAAATCCGTATCCTGCACCGCGCGTAACAACGCGCCGCCGTCGGGCCCCGCGCAGTCGCGATAGCACCACACCGCATGCAGTTGTGCGCGGGTATTGAGGTCGATGCGCGCCGCTGCGTCTGCTACCTCAATCACGGTTACCACCCGAGTATCGGCGGGTAACTCTTCAAGCCGCCGCGCAATGGCGGGCAGTGCGGTATCGTCGCCGATCAGCCAATGCCAGTCAAAGCCAGTCGGGATGATGAGTGAGCCTCGCGGTCCGCCGACGCCGAGCCATTGTCCCGGTTGCGCCTGCTTTGCCCATGCGGACGCAGGGCCGGCATCATGCAGTGTGAATTCCAGATCCAATTCGCCTGCCTGCCGATCGTAGCGCCGCGGCGTGTAGTCGCGGGCCGGGGGGCGTGGATGATGCTCCAGGAACACGACACCATCCGGTCCCACAGTCGGCAGCAGGGGTTTGTCCATGCCGGGTAATGGAAAAAACACCTTGACGTGGTCGTCGAACGAGGCGGAGACGAAATCATGTAGATCGTCGCCGGCCAGCGTCACACGCACCAGCGTCGGCGTGATCTGCCGCACGCGCTGCACGCGCAACAGACGAAACTTCAACGGATGACGAACGCGCGTCACGGTGCGCTCCGGGCCGTCCTGCACCGTTATGTTGTCCTGAGCGGATGTCATTGGCTTGCCTCCGGCTTGTGCTCAATTTCGGCGACCGCACGCCTCAGGATGGCTGCAATGCGCCGCTGCTCGTCCGGCGGCAGGTTATCGCGACGGTACAGCGCTTGCTTCAGTGCGAGCCGGGCCTCGTTGAATTCCGGCAGCCACGCTGGGCCCCCCGACATGTCGTCACCTTCGCCACCGGCGAAGAAGCGGCGGATCATCTCCATCTTGCGGCCGATGTGCTGCAGCTTGGCGAGCAGCAGGTCTGCGCGTTCTCGGTTGGCCTCGAGATAGTCGCGCCCGGGATCCGCTATTACGTACCGCTTGCGGTTGCCTTCCAGATGGACTGTGACGTAGCCCAGCTCCTCGAGGTAGGTCAGAGCCGGATATACCATGCCCGGGCTCGGGCTGTAGTAGCCGCTGGAGCGAGCATCCAATGCCTTGATTAACTCATAGCCATGGCTGGGCTGTTGTGCGATTAACGCGAGCAGCAGCAATTGCAGGTCATCAGACGAGAATTTGCGGCCGCGCGACATGCTTTCGTCATCGCCGAAGCCGAAGCCGCCGCCCCCCCAGAACGGGCTACCACCGCCGTGCCGCCGGTGGCCGTGCCGGCCCATTGCGTGGCGCAGCGCGGCAAACGGCATGCAATCGTGCCACGAGCGAGCACTGCGTGACCAATCGCGGAAAAAAGAACGATGACGCATAGGTTGCTCCAAGAGAGTCGTAAGACACATCTAAAGATATGTGTCTTTAGATGTATTGTCAAGGTCGTGGGTGTAAAAGACTGAGCAGTCCAATGGTCGCAATCGCTGGAGCGTGGTGCCGTCCGCCGCTAGTTCCGTGCGTAGCAGCCGTGACGATGAGGGTATCGCGGCGATTGGCTCGAGCCGGTACCGGGTTGCCACGCAGCGGCATGTGGTTTGCTCTGAACAGGGACGCGCGCTGTTGTGGCGCGCCTGTTGAAGGAGACCCACGATGAAACATCGCGATGCCGCCGATCGTGCTGACCCCGCAATGCGCAAACCTGCGGAAGGTGAAGGCGAGGTGACCGTCGACAAGGATGGCAAAGTGCACCAAAAAGGCCATGGCAACATGGACGAAACGATGATCCCGCAAAAGCCGGAACCGGACCGGGGCCCGTACCAGCCGCCGCCGGGGCATCTTGATAATCCAAAGGACGTTGAGCCGCGCAGCGGTGGTGATTTGTCGGCGTGAAACCTTCGCAGCACACCGGTCTTTATCTTGGGGTCACCGCGGCCCTATTCACGAATAACGGGGGTGATCAATGAAGAAATCTACAATCTGCGCGTGCCGTCGGGCGTTCACGTCGTCAGCGCTCAAGGTCGCGTTGGCCTCCGCGGCGGGCTTGTCGGCGTCGTCTGCGCGTGCCGACGAGAACCACGGCACGCCCGTGCCTGGGGCGAAGCTGTCGCCGCGAAGCCGCGTGCTCGACACGGGTGCGCGACTGTTGCAGAAAAAGCGGCCTGTTGACGCGATGAGCGCATTCCTGAACGGTTTCCATTTCTATGCCGATGACATGGGCCGGCAGGTCGAGGCCTTTCATTACTGCACGCACCTGACAGAAGACTTCCATCAATGCGTGATCTACGATTCGGATGCACCGGATGCAAAGCTGATTGGCATCGAATATATCGTCAGCGAGCGTGTATTCCGCACGCTGCCCGACGAGGAGCGACGGCTATGGCACAGTCACCGCTACGAAGTACGTTCTGGAGAACTGCTGGCGCCGGGCATTCCGGAGAAAGCCGAGCACGCGCTGATGGGGCAACTTGTCAACACGTACGGCAAGACTTGGCATACGTGGCAGATCGATCGCGATCACGCGTTGCCGCTTGGCATTCCGCAACTGATGATGAGTTTTACGGATGACGGGCAACTTGACCGTGCGCGCGTGCAGGCGCGTGACGCGCGGTTCGGCGTGTCTACCGACGCGCTGCGTCGGCGTCGTGCCGATCTGGCGCAGCCGCAGCCGGTGGTCGGCGCGGACGCATGGCAGGACGGCAGTACGCTGCAGCTTGCGACGGCTGAGGTAAAGGTCAAAGTGCCGCGTTGACCAACGTACATGTCAAAATGCCCGCATTGTGGCAATGATACGTATAGCCAGCGCACGCACGAGCCCGGCAACAAGCGATCGAGCTGACGGCGGTGACCGACGGATCGGACGGCGCTGTCTGTTGCATGCATGCCGTGCGCTCTTTGCCCTCATGCTGCTGGCAGTAGGATAAGAACGGGACAGCGCGTGTCATTTGTTCAAGACCTATAAAGGATAGACTGATGACAGAGCAATCTTGTGCAGCACCCGCAGCACCCAAGGGCGTGCCGCTTCCCCGCAATCCGCATCTTCGGGAAATGGCCAACTGCATTCGATTCCTGTCGATGGACGCTGTACAGAAGGCAAAAAGCAGCCATCCAGGTGCGCCGATGGGCATGGCCGACATTGCCACTGTCCTGTTCAAGGACTTCATGCGATTCGATGCTGCTGTACAGCCTCTTATATTTGACTGGCTATTGCGACATGCTGATCGAGGAGCTGAAATGCTTTTGCCAACTCGGCAGCAAGACGCCGGGTCATCCTGAATATCGGCATGCCGAGGGTATCGAACTGACGACGGGACCACTGGGAGAGGGGATTGCCGAATCGGTGGGCATGGCGTTGGGCGAGCGTGTGATTGTTCCCATGGCAGGCAGGCTTGTTCCATGCGCAATTTGCCACGAAGTAGAGGCTCGGGCAAGTGGAGAGGGAGGCATTTTCTCAAGTACGGGAGGTTTTGCTTTGCATCGTGCAAGCGCGCGGATCGGCCACGCCTTTCCGGGAAAGCAGTTCCTCGCACAGGAAACACTTGGCTTTAACGATGCTAAAATAGCAGAAGAAAAAATAAATGATATAGTTGCCGCACTTAAACTAAAGAATGATAAAATCCCAGCTGCATTTAATAAACCCATTTCAGTTAAAGGAGCTAAGCCGGGCGAATTATCTAGGTTTCTCAAAGAAATCAATAAGCCAGTGTGGTCGCTTGATACGTCCAGCTTGGAGAGCGATGAAATTTCCGATGCCAAAGCATCCACTTCCTGCGCACGAGAGTGCCAAAAAAACTAAACTTTTAAGGTAGCCTGGCCACGGCGTTCCCCGTCACGTGTGCCAAAAATCCCGTGCCGCTCCTGTCACGCTGTGCACGATGATTGGGTTCGCAAAACGCTTGTTGACCATATAACTCATGGTCGATTCGACAAATGCTGTGGGAATCGTTTCGTGGTGCCGATAGCGATGTTGCGTCGCGCATAGATTGAGCGTTAATGTGAAAAGTTGTTGCGTGATCAGCCAGGACGATGTTTTGTTGATTACCGCGCGCAGCACGAGATATGAGGGATAACAAGATGGCCAGGGCTGCTCTGATATCGTGCCATCTTTCTCAAGCATCGTACAAACATCAAGAGCAGGATGGCCATGCATCGCATTGTATTTGTCTTTCTCTCCTTTGAGCGGCGAAATTCTACCGATCGTTGTGACATCTTCAAATTAGAGCGTGGCTTCCTACCACAGATCGCGCTCCAGAAAGCGCGTTGCGCGTGTCGACCGCGTTGGCGTAGCATCGCCATTGGGTTGCCGCACAGGTAGCCGGCGCCGATCCACCATATGAACATGGCTGTTCAGCATCACCAGTGCTGATTGGCCGGCGACAGCAGCCCGTTAAAGGGTCGCCACGTCGCGAGAATACTTGCCCCGTTGTTCGGCAACCAGCGGCTGGCCGGCTGCGGATCGACCAGAAATACCTTGAACCGTTGCAGATCCTCGTGCGTGAGCGATGACATGGTAAGCGTACCGCTGCGCGGTCTCGAGCGCGCAGCGATTGGTGCCGTTGTGCCCGTCCAGGCGGTCGGGGAGCGTAAGCGAGTCGAGCGGTGGCACGGGGGCGAGTTGAGCCAGGGTCACAGGTCGGGCGTTTTGAAGGTGAGGTGAAGCGGGAGCTGGCAGCTGCCAGCTGACGGCTTTTACACGACATTATATAGGCGATACCTTGACAAATTATATCAAAACGATATAATTCACTCATGCACATCATTTCCCTCAAGATGCTCCGCGATTTCTGGCAAAAACATCCGGAGGCAGAACAGGTGTTACGGCAATGGCACTCAGTGGTGGAGCATGCTGAGTTTAAAGATTTCAACCATGTCCGGGCGCTTTTTAACTCAGCCGACTACGTACCGCCTTATGTCGTCTTTGATGTCGGCGGGAACAACTATCGCGTAGTAGTCATTGTTCGATACAGATTCAAAAAGGTGTTTGTTCAGAAAGTTATGACGCATCGGGAATATGACGACTGGACCAAGCTCTATCACAAAGGCAAGGTGTAATCATGCAAGGCACGCATACGCACTTCAACATTCAAGCGATCCAGGCATCGTGGCAAACTTTTGATGCGATGGCGCACCTGCACCCTATCCACGGCGATGCGGACTATGATCATATGGTCGCGTTGATGAATGCGCTGCTGGACGTTGCAGGAGATGATGAGGAGCATCCCCTATCCGGCTTACTTGACCTTGTCAGTGATCTGGTTTCGAGATATGAGCAGGTGCGCTATTCAATCGAGGCGGCCGAACCTAAAGACGCGCTAAAATTCTTGATGGGCGTGCGCCGGCTTAAACAGGAAGATCTGTCGGAGGTGGTGCCCCAAAGCAACCTTTCCGCAATTCTGGCAGGTAAGCGAAAGATCAGTGCGACGCTAGCGGGCAAGTTGGGCAAGTTTTTCGATGTAAGCCCTGCCTTGTTTATCCCACGCTAAAACGATCAATGTCGGGAGACGAACCGGTAGTACGAGGGATGAAAGCATGCAGACACTCCCGTTACTTGTGCGATTCACGGACATCGTTTCAACTAAAATGAGGCGATGGACCGAGAGATTGCCGCGCGATTACGTTAGGTGCGCATGTCTCACGACGCCGGCAACGCCGGCCTCGTGTGCGCGCAACTGTGGTTATCAAATGTGGCGATTAAGTTTACGATTTCGTAAACTTAATAGTCGGGTTAGTTTTCCGATCGTGCAAAAATGCTAGCATGACCGACGCGCCCTGTTCTTATCGATTCGGCCGTTTTGCTTAACAATTTTTGGGCATCACTGTCGACGGTTCGCAAGTGACTGCTTCATACGGCTTGTTCCCGCGTGCGAGATTTGCCCAGCGCATGTGTTGGCGGGCGTTGCCGCCCAATAGGGCCGGTGATCCGGCCTAATGCAGACTTGGCTGACGTGCGCTGCTGCACGTGCCGCGCTTTTTCAGTGCCGGCGTTGATGCAATGCAGCGCCGCCAAGCTGCCTTCCAGCGTGCCAATTTGCTCGCGTGCGTCCCCGAGTTGCGCCTGCAGCGCTTGCAATTCAGCGTGGTGCTGCGCTGCGTTCTGCTCGTGGGCAGGTCCGGTTCGCGTTGCCACAATGCGCTGGCGCATTGAGCGCGACTACCAGGCCCGCGTCCTTGAGCCGCCCTACCCGATAGACGAGCTCGCACGCGGCATCGAGGTTGACTTTCATGTCGGCGAGGCGATGGGAGATGGCTTGATTCTTTCCAATGGGCTGGCCGAACTGGCGGCGGGTACGCGCGTGGGTAATGCATGCTTCAAGGTGGCGGGGTAATCTCCCCGCTTTCCACGGGGTTCAGAAGTAGGAACTATGCGGTCATGGCCAGCCGCTGTTTTGGCGTCAATCCGCCCAGGGCCATGTTCGGGCGATCGTGATTGTCAGTCCACATCCAGTCGGTCGCGAAACGCTGAACGTGCTCCAGGTCCTCCGCGACCCATCCCCTAGAGAGTGTGCGTTTGTAATCAACTACTCCATGTCGCGAAGCTTCCTATCCATTGCGCTTTATGAATGCTGCAATCAAATCATTTCAATTGATCTATCGATGCAATCGATCTACCCTAGACCCGTGATCAAAAGAAAAATTGGGGATCGAATATATGCTGCCGTTACTGGGGTTCGCCACCATTGTGGTTTTGCTCGCCGCCATCCTCTCGAAGCGAATGTCGCCGTTGGTAGCGCTGATTGTGGTGCCTATTGCGGCATCACTGCTTGGCGGCTTCGGGTGGCAGACTTGCGAGTTCGTGATTGGCGGCTTAAGGAATATGGCGCCGGTGGTGGGCATGTTCGTATTTGCGATTCTCTATTTCGGGACGGTGACGGACGCTGGCATGCTCGATCCAATTATTGATCGCATTCTGAAGATGGTTGGCACGAAGCCAACACGCATTGTCATGGGAACGACACTACTGGCATTACTGATTCATCTCGATGGCTCAGGAGCCGTGTGTTTTCTCGTGACGATCCCAGCGATGCTGCCACTTTACGATCGCTTGAAGATGGATCGTCGTGTGCTGGCGGCAGCCGTATCGATGGCGGCGGGCGTGAATTTTTTGCCGTGGACCGGACCCACGATCCGCGCATCCGCTTCTTTGCATCTGCCAGTGTCGTCGCTTTTCAACCCGCTTATACCCGTGCAGGTGGTGGGGCTGGTGTTCGTATTTGGCATCGCATATCTACTAGGTCGCCGCGAGGAGAAACGGCTCGGATCCGCTTGGGTTAACAACTCAGGGCCGATGCCAGAGCGCAAGCTCACGCGGGAGGAAAGCGAAATTCGCCGCCCCAAGTATTTTTGGTTCAACGTCGTGTTGACTTTGTGCGTGCTTGGCACGTTGGTGCTAATAGGTGACAAGATCCCGCCCGCGATCGTATTCATGGTTGGACTATGTATTGTTCTATCGGTCAACTATCCGAACGTGGAGATGCAGCGTAAGCGTGTGGATGCGCATGCGCGAGCTGCATTGATGATGGCGGGTGTTTTATTGGCGGCCGGCGTTTTTACCGGCGTGTTGCAAGGTAGCGGCATGCTCAAAGCGATGGCACAGTCCACCGTCAATCTTGTGCCTCAAGAGATGTCTAGCCACATCCCGTTTACGCTGGGGCTCCTCGCGATGCCGATGAGCATGTTGTTTGATCCTGATTCGTTCTATTTTGGCGTGTTACCTGTCGTCGCAGAAGTGGCAGGGCAACTGGGTGTGCCGGCAGTGCAGGTCGGGCAGGCAGCGTTGCTCGGGCAAATGACCACAGGCTTTCCCGTTAGCCCGCTTACGCCAGCGACATTCCTTGTGATCGGACTGTGCGGTATCGATCTCGCCGATCATCAAAAGTTTACCTTCCCTTTGCTATTCGGCACATCGATTGTCATGACTGTCGCCGCTGTTGTATTGGGTGTTTTCCCCTTGTAAGCCTTCACTGAGAATCATGCCATGGCTGTAATTCATCAACGGCGCTGTGTGCGAATCGGGGCGGGTGCCGGATATTCGGGCGATCGGATAGAACCCGCTGTCGAACTGGCGGCGCATGGTGCGCTGGACTATCTCGTATTTGAATGCCTCGCCGAGCGAACTATTGCGATTGCGCAGCAGATGCGGCGCGACAACCCTGAACGGGGCTACGACCCGTTGCTCGATGCTCGCATGACGGCGGTTCTGCCTGTCGCTGTGCGCAATGGCGTGCAAATCATCTCCAATATGGGCGCAGCCAATCCGGTTGCCGCTGCACGCAGGACCGCTCAGATTGCGCGCTCACTAGGTTTGCACGGTTTAAGGATTGCCGCAGTCACCGGAGACGACGTGCTTGCCCTCGTGCGGCAGGGCGATTTTTATTTCGAGGAGTCGGGCGATAGTGTGACATCGTATGCCGAGCGGCTCGTTTCAGCGAATGCTTATCTGGGAGCGGCACCCATCGTCGATGCATTGACGGCCGGCGCCGATATCGTGCTGACGGGCCGCGTCGCCGATCCTGCGCTTTTCACCGCGCCGTTGATCTACGAGTTCGGCTGGGACATGAATGATTGGGACAGGCTCGGACGAGGCACCGTCGTCGGGCATTTGCTCGAGTGCGCGGGTCATGTTACGGGCGGCTACTTTGCCGACCCCGGTTTCAAGGACGTGCCCGATCTCGCCCGCCTGGGGTTCCCCATCGCGGAGGTCGAGCCCGACGGAACGGCCGTCATGACGAAGGTTGCTGATGCCGGCGGTTGCGTAACCGAGGCGACGTGCAAGGAACAATTGCTTTATGAGATACACGACCCGAGTCGCTACCTGCAGCCTGACGTCGTGGCAGATTTTACCGGGGTCCGCGTATTCGAAGAAGCTCCCGACCGCGTCCGCATAGCAGGAGGCCGTGGTACTGCGCGTACCGATACACTGAAGGTCTCGGTAGCCTATGCGGATGGCTTTATCGGAGAAGGGCAGATGTCATACGGCGGCCCGGGTGCACTCGGGCGGGCGCGTGTCGCACTGGATATCGTTCGAGAACGTCTGCAACTCAGGGGCGTCCAGACTCGCGAGCTGCGCTTTGACCTGATTGGTGTTGACGCACTGCATGGTCCGAGCGCCGGCGCACGCGGCGGCGAACCATACGAGGTCCGTGTACGCGTCGCGGGACGGACCGCTTCGTTAGCGGACGCAGCATGCATCGGCAACGAGGTTGAGACGCTTTATACCAATGGTCCTGCAGGCGGTGGGGGTGCGACCAAGGCAACGCGGGAAGTGCTCGCTGTGCAATCGATCTTGTTACCAAGAGCGCACGTGCGACCGACATTCGAATTTGTGGAGGCGTAAAATGAAGTTGCGCAACCTCGCCCACTCGCGCACGGGTGACAAGGGAGATACGTTAAACATATCGGTCATATGCTATGACAGTCGCCACTATGCGTATCTGCGTCAGACGCTGACGGCCGAACGGGTGAAAACGCACCTACAGGATGTAGTACTTGGCGACGTCGTCCGATACGATTTGCCCAATATCGCAGCGTTCAATTTTGTTGCCCAACACGCACTGGGTGGCGGGGTGACCCGATCGCTTGCGCTGGACGCCCATGGCAAGTCGCTGAGCAGCGCGTTGCTCGACTTGGATCTCGAAGATCCAAAGGATGTTTAATTAGCCTCGTTTTGCGTTTCCATCGCTTCGGTGCAGGCGAGCAGCGCACCGAGGCTTCCTTCGTGACGCTGGATCGCATCGTGTATGACCGGATCGATCGGTGAACTGCATCGACGCCATCGCAGCGGCGAATTGCCGTAGTTTCTGCGCACGTCTGGAGTAAGTCGGTGGACGGCATTCCACCAGCCTCAAACGGTTTTACGCGCGTCTCAAAAGGGCTCCTAACATGATGCAAAAAATTGATTACCCTGGCGCTAGCCGTGCTTGCAACTCTCGCGGCGAACGCTATCGTTGATAGCAATGGAAAGCGGGAGGTGAAACATGGCAAATTTACTGGTGCGCAACGTAGACGACGCGCTGGTCCAAAGTCTGCGCGAGCGGGCCGCAGCACACGGCCGCAGCGCCGAGGCGGAGCATCGCGAGATCCTGGCGCAGGCGTTGCGCAGGCCGCAGCGCAGGACCTTTGCGCAAGCCCTCATGAGTATTCCGAGCGTGGGAAAGGACGCGGACTTTGCCCGGTGCGACGATGGCAAGGCAGCGCATGTATTGGGTTGACACCAACGTCATCAGCGAGGTACGCAAGCGGGAACAAGCAGATCCGGGCGTCATGGCGTTTTTCTGGCAGGCGGCCCTGGAAGATACCGGTCTATATTTGTCCGTGGTGACAGTGGCCGAACTGCGGCGCGGCGTAGAGTTGATCCGCCACCGCGGTGACAAACCGCAGGCAACCCGACCTCACGGCGTCCCGGACCGCGTTGCCCGTCCGCCGGTGATCGACCGGCGTGCCGCATAGGCAAGCAGGGCAGCCGTTGCGGCATTGAACACGAACAGGCCGCTCGGTCCAAGCACGGTCATCGCCACAGACGCAATTGTCGGCCCTGACAGTCCGCCGATCGAAAACAGGATCAACAGCGTCGCACTGATCGCAATGCGTCGGTTTGCGTCGATATGATCATTCACGTAGGAGACGATGAGACCGTAAAGCGTGAACGCTGCAGCGACATACACGAGCGTCGCGATGCCGACAAACCAATGCACGCGCACGATGATCAACGATGCACTAAGGGTTGCGGCCAGCACCGCGAGGTGAAACACCAGCACGCGACGTTCGATGCGGTCCGATAGCTTGCCGATCGGCCATTGCGACAGCAATGCGCCGATCAGCACAATGCCCATGAAGTGCGACAGTTCGCTAACTGAAAAGCCGATGCCGGTCAGGAACACTGGGGTCATCGAATAAAACGCGCCGGACAGCAACCCGGCGCAGATGCAACCGGGAATCGCTAATGGCGTGTCGCGCCACAGGTCGATCGCATGGCCGATCCATGAGCGGGGGCGGCGCACGCCGGCCCGATCCTCGAACACGTGCACTGGCCAGCCTTCCAGCAGCGTGACGGGCAGGATGGCGCCGACAAACAGCGCACCGACGATCAGCAGGTTGCGCCCGCCGGATGCACCGGCTATGTCCAGCAGGAACTGCCCCGCACCGACGCCCAGGTACGTGATCGCCAGGTACGTCGAGAATACCCGGCCGCGCATTGCGTTCGGAACCGCGCCGTTGAGCCAGCTCTCGACGCACGCGTAGACGCCCATGAACGCAACACCGCTGCAAAAGCGCAGTGCGCCGCTGACCCACGGTGAGTCGAATGTGCCAAATGCGAGCGCAGTCAGCGCCGCGCCAGCCGAAAAGGCAACGAACGCCCGATGCTGGCCGATGCGCTCAATCAGCCGGCTGTTGGTCACGGCCCCTGCGACAAATCCTACGTAGTAGCACGACTGCACGAGTCCGACCGCGACCGTTGACAGTCCCGCATGCAGCATCCGGATCGGGATCAGCGTTGTGAATAGTCCGTTGCCGATCATCAGCACCGCGTACGCGGCAAGCAGGCCGGATAGTGAACGCAGCAATGCACCGGTCGGATCCGGTTGAACGGCGGGGCGCGGCAGGTCGTGCCATTGACGCGCGGCTGCCTCGGAGGGCGGCGGCGCGGGCGGGGGTTCCAGCGGGACATCCTGCGCCGGATCGGCTGGCAGATCCGGCAGCGCGTTCGACATAGGCTTTGCCGATGGCTCGGACGCAGCCGTGTCAGAGGCTGTCGTTCTGGGCATTGCCGTCGCCACGTTGAGATCGAGTCGTGGATCGTTCATCCCCGGCCTCCGATGTAGCACGAGCCGGGTAGGCAAAATGACGGCTGGGGCGAAACAGCATTACGCAGCATGAATATAGAACAATCGATCAACAGGAACGGCTGCGTGTACGTTGCGGTAGGGCGGCACGGCACACGCGGCGCTGTGACGAAGCGGTGCTGCTATATCCAACGGGCATGGAAACTGCCGGGTTTGTCGATGCGCTCGAACGTATGGGCGCCGAAGCAGTCGCGCTGCGCCTGGATCAGGTTCGCCGGCAATGTTTCGGCGCGGTACGCGTCGAAATACGCAATCGCCGACGCGAACGCCGGCACCGGCACACCGGCTTGCACCGCCGCAATCACAACTTCGCGCAGCGCCGCCTGGTATTGTGCGGCGACATCGCAGAAATAGGGCGCGAGCAACAGGTTGGCTAGCGCCGGATCCTGCGCATATGCGTCGGTGATCTTTTGCAGGAAGCGCGCGCGGATGATGCAGCCGGCGCGGAAAATGCGTGCGATCGTGCCATATGGCAAATCCCATCCATATTCATCGGATGCGGCACGCAATTGCGCAAACCCTTGTGCGTACGAAATCACCTTGCTCAGATACAGCGCGCGCCGGACGGCCTCGACGAACGGCTCGCGCGCGCCCGCCAGCGCGCGCGGCGACGGGCCGCTCAGTTGGCGGCTGGCCGTCACCCGCTCGGATTTGAGCGAGGACAGCATACGGGCGAACACCGACTCGGTGATCAACTGCAATGGCACGCTCAGATCCAGTGCGTTCTGGCTAGTCCATTTGCCAGTACCTTTCTGCGCGGCGCGGTCAAGCACGACATCGACCAGATCTTGGCCGGTCTCGTCATCCTTGCGCGCGAAGATTTTGGACGTGATATCGATCAGGTAGCTGTCAAGCTCGCCTTCGTTCCACTGCGCGTACACGTCGCGCAATTGCGCGTTGGATAAGCCCGCGACATGCTTGAGTACGGCATAGCTTTCGGCGATCAACTGCATGTCACCGTACTCGATGCCGTTATGGACCATTTTCACATAATGGCCGGCGCCGTCCGGCCCCATGTACGCGACACATGGCTCACCATCACCGGCACGCGCGGCAATGCGCGTGAGGATCGGTTTGACACGCTCGTATGCGTCACGCGGCCCGCCTGGCATGATCGACGGGCCGTGCAGCGCGCCTTGTTCGCCACCCGACACGCCAGCGCCGATGAAATGCAAGCCAGCGTCGGCCAGTTCGCGATGGCGGCGCATCGTGTCGGTGAAATGGGTATTGCCGCCGTCGATCAGCACGTCCCCCCGATCCAGCAGCGGCTTGAGCGCAGCAATGGTGTCGTCGGTCGGCGCGCCGGCCTTGACCATTAGTAGAATACGTCGCGGCGTTTCGAGCGATTCGACAAACGCTTGCAACGTATAAGTCGGGACCAGCTTGCGATCTGGGAATGCCGTGATCAACGCGTCAGTGCGCTCACGCGTGCGGTTGTAGACCGATACCGCGTAGCCGCGGCTTTCGATATTCAATGCTAGATTGCGGCCCATGACCGCGAGTCCGATCACGCCAATGGCCTGCTTGCCCATGTTGCAGCTCCGAAACGCGTTGCAAGTTTCCGATTGTCGCATCTTCGCACAACTTGCGCGGATCGGTTGAACACCTCAGAGCAATGGCGGTTTCGATTCGCGGTTGAGCAGTTGCGACATCATGGCGCTGTCGATCGGACGATAATAGAAATTGCCGACCATCTCAAAGCATTCGAGATGCCGAAAAAACTCAAATTGTTCGAAACTGTTAACACCATAGACGGCGATCTTTAGGCCGGTGGAGTGCGCATGTGCCACTAGCAGCCTGGCGAGTGTCTCGCCGGTGCGCGCCTTGGCCGATGGCGACACTAACGCGCCATCGAGCTTGATCCGGTCCAATGGTAGCGTGGCTAGGTGCTCATCGCCCTGCGCGCGAAAACGCACGTCCGTGACGGTGCTTTGGACCTGCAGCGCATGCAGCGCGGACAGCGCCGCATCAGCATGGGTCAAATCCTCGAGCAATGCCGTTTCCGCGATGTCCAGTTCCAGGTAGCGTCCATGCAACTGCGCCTGCTGCAAGATCGCTCCCACGCGTTGCGCAACGTCCTGCACGCGGAATAGCGCAGCGGGGATCGGCACTGCGACACGGATCGGCGGCAGACCAGCTTGCTGCCACTCGTAGTTTTGCTGGCAGGCCTGGCGTAGCATCCACTCGCCTAGCTCGACCGCGATCTCGCTGTCGTGCGCGGCGCTTAGCAGGGCCGATTGGGCGATCGGCTCGCCGTCCAGGGCCGGCCAATACAGCGATACGACGGCCCCTTCTATCCAGCCGCTGGTCAGATCGACCTGGGGTTGATAGCGTAGCCGGAACGTGTTGTCGCGTATTGCCTGTTCCAGACTCTCCTTGAGTGTCATTGATGCGTTAAGACTGGCGTTCATACCATCGATCGTGCTTTCCTTGGCACTGACAACATCCTTGTCGGATTTTCGTCATCGTGTAAAAACTACCCAGTTGATGCGAATCTGAACTTGACTCGTGTTGATTGTTCGTGTGCAGCGTTAGGGTCGCGCCGACCGGACGGCGCTCAATATAGCGACTTTCCAGACGGGCGAATGTCAAGGATGCCAGAGCACAAGCGTCGCGCGACGTCCGGACAACCGGCCAGACGCCGCTCACGCAAAGTATATGCCAGCGGCCCGCCAGGGCGACGGGCTGTTGCGCCTACGCGTTGGCGTGCGGTTCAGGCTCGCGAAGGTGGCGCCTTTGTCCACGAGTTCGACGAGCAACGGCGACGGTTGCCAGAACAACGGATCTTGACGCGCGAATTCCCGGATATCGGCGAGCACGTTCGCCAGACCCCGGGTATCGGCGTAGTGCATCGGGCCGCCGTGATAGCGCGGAAATCCGTAGCCGTGTACGAGCACAACATCCACATCGAGTGGCCGCAAGGCAATGCGCTCATGCACGACGTTGGCGCCCTCGTTGATCATGGCGGCCAAATAGCGGCGCACGATTTCCTCGTCAGTGAATTCGCGCGGTGTTATCCCGGCCCGCTGCCGCTCGGACGCGATGATGGCCTCGACCTCGGGATTGGGCGTGCCGGTGCGTTGGCCCGACTCATACAAGTAGTAGCCCCGACCGGTTTTTTGGCCGAACCAGCCACGTTCGCACAGGCGATCCGGAATCTGTACGTAGCGGGCGCGCGGATCGCGCGTGGCCGCGCGGCGCTTGCGGGCGGCCCAGCCGATATCGCCGCCGGCCAGGTCAATGACCTGGTATGGCCCCATTGGAAAGCCGAAATCGCGGATCGCGCGATCGATCTGGTACGGTGAGGCACCGTCCTCCATCATCGCATCGGCGGCAGCACGATACACGGCCAATAGCCGGTTGCCAATGAACCCGTCGCACACCCCGGCTCGCACAGGCGTTTTGCGTAGGCGCTTGGCGAACTCGAACGCCGTAGCCACGACGTCGGCATCCACGTTGGCTGGCACGACGATTTCGAGCAGCTTCATCACGTTGGCTGGCGAAAAGAAGTGCAGCCCGATCACGTCGCTCGCGCGCCCGGTGCTGGCGGCAATCTCGTCGATATCCAGATATGACGTGTTGGTCGCCAACACGGCGCCGCGCTGGCAGACGCGGTCCAGTTTCGCGAAAACGGCTTTCTTCACGGCGAGATCCTCGAATACCGCTTCGATGACCAGATCCACGTTGGCCAACGCATCATACGATGTGCTGCCGCTGAGCCGGGACAGTGTGGCGGCACTGGCCGACGCGCTCAGCTTGCCCTTGGCGATCAGTGCGTCGTAGACCCGTTGCACGTGGGCCCGCCCGCGTGCCAGCATCTCATCGTCGCGTTCGATCATGGTTACCGGAAAGCCCGCATCGAGCGCGGCCACCGCGATGCCGGCGCCCATTGTGCCGCCGCCGATCACGCCGACCGTGTCGATCGTGCGCGGCGATGCATGCTGGCTTTCCGGTGTCTTGGCGGCTTCACGCTCGGCGAAGAATGCGTGCACAAGCCCCGCGCGCTGCGGGCTATCAAGGCATTGCAGGAACGCCTGGCGTTCAAGCTTCATCCCTTCATCGAACGGCAAATCGATCGCTGCTTCGATCGCCTCGACAATCTTCAGCGGCGCGAACAGTCCACGCGAGCGGCGCGCGACGTCGGCGCGGGCGGCTTGCACGGCCGCATGGCTCGCGTCGCGATCGGCGAGCGCCTTGGCGGAACGGGTCGGACGTACTCCGGCGTGCGAGGCCAGCAGCGCTTGCACATAGGCCAGGCCTTCCGCTCGCGTGTCGTCGCTCTGGCTGACGCGGTCCAGTAGTCCGAGCTGGAGTGCTTCGTCGATGCCGACATGACGTGCGCTCAACGCCAGATCGAGCGCGGCACGCGCGCCGATCAGTCGCGGTGTGCGTTGCGTGCCACCGGCCCCCGGCATCAGACCGAGCTGCACTTCCGGCAAGCCGAGTTTCGCGCCGGGGATGGCGATCCGGTAGTGCGCGGACAGCGCGATTTCCAAGCCGCCGCCCAGCGCCGCGCCGTGAATCGCGGCGACCACGGGCTTGCAGCACGATTCGATGCGCTGGCACACCTGTGGCAGCGACGGCGGCAATGGCGGCTTGCCGAACTCACGGATGTCGGCGCCAGCGATGAAGTGGCGGCCCGCGCCGAGCAGCAACACCGCTGCGACCTCGCCGCAAGCTTCAGCGGCGTCGATCGCGTCGATCAGCCCGCGGCGCACCGCGACGCCAAGCGCGTTAACCGGCGGATGGTCAATCGTGACAACCAGAACCTTACCGTGTCGTTCATGGCTCACGGGTTGGGTCGGGGAGGGAACGAGGGTCATTGGGCGTATCTCCGCAATAGGTGGGGGCGCGCGGCGCGCTTCGCCGGCCGATTGTCCAATCGCTGACTTGTATGACACTTACAACAGTGATTGACAGGCTGTCAAAAAATTTTGAACCATCGCGTGATGGCGCCATGCACCATGTGTCATACCTCATGCGCTGCGAGCGTGTGCCACCATGGACTTGACCGCTCTTACGTTGCTGGTCGAAACCTCGAAGCCGGCAATCTCAGCGAGGCCGTACGCCGGCTGAAGATGTCGCGTGCGAGCGTAAGTTACCACTTGAACGACGCTGATTTCCAAAAATCATCAGGAGTCGTCGGGTACGGCGCGACACTGCGCGGGCTGTGCGCGCGTGATGGTGAAGCAGGGACGCGAACAGCGCTTCGTCGGCCTTCAGGCGTCGGTGCTGGCGCAGCGGCTTAAGTGTGGCAAGCGCACCTGTTTCGAAAGCTTCGATTACTACGGGATGGATATAACATTTACGGCATACGGCAGGTGTGTTGCGCAGTAGATCGGCGACCTGCCGGACCGTGTCAACTACATGCTGGCGCGCACGCGTGAGGCTGCACGGCGGAATCTGACGCAACGTGCCAAGTGCAAGGACGCTACCCGCCCACGTTCTGTAGTCCTTTGCAGTGAATCCAGTTCCGCTTATCTCGCGCAGGTACGCATTGATGTCGGTCGAACCGATGGCGTGCCGCTCGCCATGCTCGTCGACATACTGGAATAGCTCATGACCAGGCAACTCCAGGCAGCGCCGTACGATGCGCACGATACGTGGGTCGTCGATGTCGACGTCGTGCTCGACGCCGCTCTTGCCACGGAACCGTAGCCGCATGCGGTCGGCGTCGAGCGCCAGGTGTTGTTTGCGCAGGGTCGTCAAACCGTAGGACCGGTTGTCGCGCGCGTATTCGGGGCTGCCGATCCGCACCAGCGTACGGTCGAGCAGCCGTACCAGCGCCGCGGCCACTTTTTTGCGCGGCATCCCCGGACGCTGCAGGTCCCGCGTCACGCGCGCGCGGATCCTCGGCAACGCGCGCGCAAAGTCGGCCATCCGTGCGTATTTGTGCGTATCGCGCATCATGCGCCACGCGGCGTGATAGCGGTATTGCTTACGCCCGCGCGCATCACGGCCGGTGGCTTGCAAGTGACCGTATGGGTCCGGGCAGATCCACACGTCGGTATACGCGGGCGGTATCGCCAGTGCATTGATGTGCTCGATGCGTGCGCGATCGCGAATGCGCGTGCCGCGTGTGTCGAAGTACGCGAACCGGCCATTAACCGCACGGCGCGTATAGCCGGGCTGCGTGTCGCTCACGTACCGCAACTGCTCGCACGCATCGGCATCGTGCGCAGGGCGCTGCCGGCAGCGTGGGGTAGCTCGTGTTTCAGTTGGGGCCGGTGTGTCAGGCATGGTGTTTCACGGCAGCTGCGAGAGAAGGCACGCGGCGCAATCTGCATGCCCGTCACACCCTGGGTCGGGAATGCGGTCTGCTGGAACATTGGCAGGGTGCGCCGGCGTGCCGGGCATCGGTGGCGGCGCTGGTGGGGCGGTACGCGGCGCGGCGGCGGCCTGGCCGTGGGTGCGGGAGGGAAGCTGGCTCGCACTGGGCTCGACCGACACGGGTTTTTAGATTGAGGAGCACGACTAATGGAACGAAAGTCAAATGATGCACCGGCGAAGCCGGGTGAGGCGCGATCTCCGCAACCGGCAGGCGCGCCACGGCAACGCCTTGACGTGCCAACCGCGGCGGATCGCCGACTCACCGAGGCGCAGAAGGCGACGATGACAGGGCATCCGCCCCCACCCACCAACGCCGGGCAGGAGCCACTGCCTGCCCCGAACGGCGTAGGGGAAGATGCGTGAGCGAGCGTGGTCAGTAGCGCGCCAACCGGTTGTCGTCAATGCTGACGCGATTGCCGAGACGCAATTCACCGGGCGACGGCACGTGGAATGTACGAGGCGTGCTGTTGCTGAGCGACACGGCGATTCGATAGCCGGTAAGGTTGGGCTTCGCGTATTGCTGGCCGAGCTTATTGACGACGGCGGCGCTGCTGAGGGCGCCAATCATGGTAGCGTCCATCGGATTGAGGCCGTTGAAGATGCGACCACTACAACGAAAAGCATCCTCATAGCGCGTTGAAATATCGCTCGCCACGCAAGTTCCGAAGCAGGACCGATCCATTAATCATAGTGTGAGGCTGCATCCGGCACCGAAAGGCAAGCCTTGGCCCATGGTGAACGAACGTGACGCTCGTCTAAGCCTAATGCGCCACGGCGAGAGCAAGCATCATCGAACGACTGACCGCGCGTTTTGGCTCATCGGTGACTAAGCAATAATCGCTTTTTAGTCGCTTACGCCTGCAGCAATTGCGCCATTCCACGAAGACGATTTCGGTATAGCCTAGCTGCGCTCACTTCGCCCGAGGGGGGCGGCTTTGGCAGTAGCGCGCCAAAATACTTACAGCGCAACACGTGCTGTCATCGCTTGCCCGCTCGGTTCTTGAATCTCCTGAGAACTCTATAGGATCAATCGTTTACAAAAAACCGGCCCGCAATCGAGTTTAAAGAATTCCCCAGATAAACGAAGTATGCTGGTTCAGCCGCAGGTTAATGTAGCTAACTTTTGAGCCAAAGCAGACTGTCCTGGAATCGTGCCCGGGCCGGCTCGGAGAACTGGTTGTCTTCCATAAAGCGGGTAATCTCAACCACCGCCATATCCCATTGATGATCGTCTAAGTTACGTATCGCACCCCGCGCTCGAAGTCTGCTAAGCACATCGCATAAAGCAGGCTTCGCCTGCGCCATTCAATAGACTCAAGCCTTGCTGCCAGACCCACTTCGCCAGGGCATCGTCCAATCTGTGGGTATACGTTAGTAGGCCGAGTGTGACCTGCGTGCGTTGCGCTGGCAGTACGCGCAGCAATGCCGGCTCCAGTAACTGAAGTTCGTGTGCATGATGCTCGCTCGGTAACCTCGTCAACCCCTCTGGAAGATAGCTTAGCGCAACGCCCAACTGTTCGTCAGGCAGCGACAGCGCCACATCACGCAGCTGCGTGTACTGGGCGAGCCGGTTCACTTCTGGCAAAACCCATATGGCGCTGGCTAACATGCCAACCGATTCGCTTTGATGAGAGGGCGGCAGCTGCAACGCTTGTTCGCGTAACACTGCATACAGTCCAGGGAGGCGGTCGTTGCTTCCAGCAAAGTGAATCATTCGCCGACACAATACCGGGATCAGCTCCGCTTGCTCGGACATCCTTAAGGACGCAAGCCGAGCTACGAGCGCCTGATAACGCTCGATAAACTCAGCTGAGCCAAACAACAAGAATCTCAAACTGTCAGCGAGTTCCGTCCAAACATTATCTTCTTCGGGCGCACGCCGCTGCGCCATCGCGTAAGCGAAGTCGAATAATTCATCGCGATGGCTCCAATGAAAATCGCGCAATGAGTGCAACAACAGCGCTTTTTGTATTTGCACGCCATCCTTCGGAATGCGCTGCGCCGCCGCATACACGCGCTTGAAGGCTTCGCCGCGCTCGCGATATGGCAACGCTTCCAACCGCTGGCGCAGCGCCTCAAGCGGCTCGACGTGCTGCGCCGGATCGGCGAGCGTGCCATCCATCTCACTGAGCAGCTGGTTGACTGACGCGAGGCTCACGGCTTGGTTGGCTCGTTGCCAGTAGCGGTAGACTGAATGCCGACTTTGCATCGCATGGTACGTGCGACGATCGACTGCTGAAAAATTTCCCACGTCTTGAACGGGCACGTAGTCACCGATCCGTTCAATTAATTCGCGCGGCAGGTCATGGTATGTTGTGGCCCGACTGGCCGGTGGGTTCACCAGCCCACCGCCTGCTGGTCTCAGTGTCGGCGGGGGCGCCGACGCAGCAGGCTGCGGGCACGACTCCAACGCGCATATGTAGGCTTGGTAGTCGTTCAAAGCGGCACGCAGATCAAAGTCCATCTGTAAGCTCGGCAGTCGATAAAAAAACGGCGCAATACGACATGAGGCCGCACAGCAGGCTAGCCGAAAACGGGAAGCTGAGCACAGCGATGGACTGTGAATGCCATGTTCTTGGCGGATAGTGCCATACTGATATGCGGAAGTTGTTACCTCATTTGTTGGCCACTCACACTTTTGAAGAAATTTGTGCGAAGCTAGCAATGGTAACCAGCACGCAGCCGAAACAACGTGCGGATCAAATAAATGATGGTGCAGGCTCAGTCACATTCGACCATTCCCGGCCTCACCATACACCCGTAGCTTGGAGTGCATGAAGCTTGTCCATTTCGCACTGTTCGTCGGTAAAGTTAGAGAAAATTGATTGCAAATTTTACGTAAAGTCCGCATGGCAGTGGGTATCCGTGGAAACACATGTGCACGTAGCAGATCCTTCACAATAGACCGATTTTAGATATTGTTACGAATGGAAATCAAAAAAGATAAAGAAAATCGTTTCTATCTAAATCCCAGATGAAAGCCTTTACAAGGTTATGCCTCTCTGCGATGCCGCGGACCGTGAATAGAGAAGGCGGCTTGCCAGGACGTGAGAAGTCGATTCTTGACGCCGTTCTCGTACGCCCACCTGGAATGCAATCTGTTCTTCAGTGTATTGGCTCTTCTTCACGGCATGACCTTTTGCTTGCCAAGGTTGCATCATGCCGGGTTTTTTATTTCTGAATGGACCAGTTTTTTGATTAGCCTCAACAACAACTCCTGGGCCGAAACGATCTTACATGCTATGCACATTAAGTGATTGCTCGGCCGATGTCCTCTGTCGTTGCTCGCTTGCATCGCCCGCTTGTCATACCGCGGCTTATCCGCACGCTTATGTTACTCGCCAAAAACCTCGCGCTTGCGACGTATCGTTGCGCGCCTGTGCCTACTTTTCGCTAGCCTGCTGCGCAACCTCGCTACGCGTGGCGTCTTCTTTACTTCTTGCTGAGCTTGCCGATGGACTTCGATTTGAATGCCGCTTTAAACGACTATCAGGCCTATATCTGCGCGTTAGAGGCTCGCCCGGCACCCGCTGCGTCGGCGCCACCGCCACTGTAGCCGCCCAGCGCCGCGTGGTCAAACCCATCGGCCAAGCGGCCCACCACCTACCAGGACCTGCCGACCGAAGTCATCGCGCGCATTGGTGACTACGTGCCCGTCCAAGACGTGATGCCGTTTGCCACCGTCGATCGGCGCACCTATTATGCGATGCAGACTAGGCGCCTCGTTCATAGCTACTGGCAACGAGCAAAACAAGCGGTGACCTTTGAGTCGATCAACCGCCTGCTCGATGAGATGGACGGCACGCTTGCCGATCCAGCGCAGCACGTTGAACCCATGGACGCCCTATGCCAGCGGCTGCGAGCATTACACAGCGCAGATCGCGGCGATGTGTTTAAGCGTTTATTCGCAGCCGCGCAGCGTATCCCGCAAGACGGCGTGCAGATACAAAAAGCGCTGTTGCTCATGCACCGGGATTTCACCTATGAGCGCGAATGGATGGAACTATTTGACTTTGCCTACGCGCTGGCCGAACAGCGTGAGCCCGGGCAGGACAATGTATGGCCGGAACTGGCGCTTGGACTGTCGAATTTTTCCCTCGACACACCTGAGACCCCTGAGTATGCTCAGTGGTATTACAAGATTCTGGCACGGCTGCCGTCGTTGAGCGTAGCCGAGCAAGCGCAGATCATTCCCACATTGACCCATTCACTTTCTAAGTTCAGCCCGGAAGACTCGCGCATTCTTGAGCTTTATGCGCTCTTACACGACTACGCGCTACGCCTGTCCCCCTCTCATCAAGGCGCATCGGTTGGCGCGTTGGCAAATGCCGTGTGGCGCTTGCCGAGAGCGGAGCAACCCGCGCGGTATGCGCAAATGCGCGATTGGGCGCTATCGCTACCCGACGACCAGTGGGGGGTTGCACTGCGGCGTTTGCCCGCAGGGCTTGACGGATTGTCACCTAAACAACAGGCGCAGGAGCTGGCGTTGCTGGAGCGCTATTTGGGGCGCGTGCCTACGGCGCAGCGTACACAGGCGACAGTCGGGATAATCTC
Source organism: Mycetohabitans sp. B3 (assembly GCF_021498065.1). Classification (NCBI taxonomy): domain Bacteria; kingdom Pseudomonadati; phylum Pseudomonadota; class Betaproteobacteria; order Burkholderiales; family Burkholderiaceae; genus Mycetohabitans; species Mycetohabitans sp. B3. The sequence continues at coordinate 44,059 of NZ_JAHLKN010000035.1, forward strand.
CTGTCTTCATTTTATGAACGACTCGCTGTCAAAACGAGTGTGGCAGCAGGGACTGAGTCTACTGAACGGTATGGACGAAGCTACTTTATGGGAAGTACTGGGCGAGCTTCGGAACGAACATTTGCTATGTAGCCTGAACAATCGCCAATGGAAAGTGGCGATGGGTGAGATCACACGCTTTATGAAAGTCAACCAGTTTCCCAAGTCAGCCCAGGCGCGAATCCAAGACAATGCGTCTTGGTTCAGAAGTTGGCCAGATTAACAGCCACAGCAGCTTAAGTACATCAATCGTTGGACAATTCCAATGCATCGAGGCGTCGGATATCGACATGCCGGAGGACGGAAATTCACTAAAGTAATCGGCAAGCGCATGGCGCTGAACGCGACACCGTTGAGCGGTGTCGCTGACTGCCTGAGATAACTTGATGTAAATCCGCGATACGCCGATCGTCTGCCTAATCTAAGTGACAGATTGGCGCTAATCTGTGTCCGAAATTTGATGCGGTTTTTCGCTATTTCATTCGTCACCGCGCGTCGAATGGGCTGCTCTATTGCTCGCCTCCTGCAATATTGTGCATCCAGCTTTCAGCTGTTAGCCAAACCCGCGGCAACCGCGGGCCTGGAGGTTATCGATGCACGCCCCACCCAGCCAGTGTACCTATCCGTTGACCAGCGCGCAGTCGGAAATCTGGCTCGCTCAATTGATTCATCCGGACAGCCCAATATACAACGTCGCTCAATACACTGCGATCCGCGGTCCGCTTGACGTCGCATTGTTCGAGGCGGCTTTGCGGCAGGTCGTCGCGGAAACGCAGAGCCTGCGTGTGCAGTTCGTCGAGGTTGATGGCCAGATCAGGCAATACGTTGCGTCGCCGCACTGGGAGTTGCAACTCGTCGATATGAGCGAGGAGGCCGATCCCTGGGTCGCCGCGCAGGCGTGGATGCGTGCTGACTATGAGCGTGCCATCGACTTGACGGGCACAGGACTGTTTCGCAATGCGCTGTTGCGCGTGGCCCCCAATGAAGTCCTGTGGTATGAACGCCATCATCATGTGCTAATGGACGGCTATTCAGTTGCCCTGCTCAGCCAGCGTGTCGCGCACGTCTATACTGCCATGTGTGCCGGCGTTGACCCGGATCCGCCGTTCGCCCCCCTATCGGATCTGTTGGAGCGTGATTTCCAGTATCGGGGTTCGTCGCAATGGGCGCTGGATGAAGCGTATTGGCTCGAGTATTGTGCACACTGGCCCGTGCCGATCTCATTCGCTGCCCAGCCGGCGCCCGCGTTGCAGCATCGGCTCAGATATGAGCGGCAGCTGTCCGGCCCCGCAGTACGGCGCTATGCCACGGACAGCAGGCGGTTTGCGCAGTTTCTGACAGCGGTCTTCGCAGCCTACCTGCATCGGTTGACTGGCGCGGAAGAAGTGGTGCTGGGCCTGCCGGTGGCGGCCCGCTTCGGCGAAGATAAGCGCATTCCAGGCTCATTGACGAACATTATTCCGCTACGTTTCAGCGTACGGCCGGACATGGACCTGTCGACGCTGATGGAACAGGCGGCGCAGCACATTCAACATGGCTTGCGTCATCAGCGCTATCCGAAGGAAGCGCTGTGCCGCAAACTTCAGTTGCCGTCCGGGCATCCATTGCTCGGTCCGCTGGTCAATGTCATGTCGTTTCACGACTTAACCATGGGACCGTGTCGCGCCAGCTATCACAACCTGGTGAGCGGACCGGCGCAAGATGTCACGGTGGCGGTGTACGCGTTGTCGGACAATCAGCCGCTGCAGTTGCAGTTCGACGTGAACCCTACTACCTATAAGAACGACGCGTTCGCCGCGCACTTGGACCGCTTGATCCGCTTTATCGAGCGGGCTGCCGCTGAACCTGCGCAGTCCATCGGCCGCCTAGCGCTACTCGATGCCGAGGAGCGGCACCGTTTGCTGGTCCAATGGAATGCGACGGCGCGCGCGTATCCGGCCAGCCAGTGCGTGCACCGCTTGTTCGAGACCCACGTCATGCAGCAGCCGGATCAAGTCGCGCTAGTGTATGGGGCGCAGACGATTCGGTATGCCGAACTGAATACCCGGGCCAACCGCCTCGCGCACCAGCTTATTGCGCTCGGCGTGCGGCCCGACATGCGCGTTGCCATCTGCATGGAGCGCTCGGCGGCGATGGTCGTGGGGCTGCTGGCCATTTTGAAAGCGGGCGGCGCCTATCTGTCGCTGGATCCGGCCTATTCGAATGCGCGTCTCGCGCACATCCTCAATGATGCGGCCCCCGTGGTGCTGCTAGCTGATGCCGCGGGCCGGGCAGCACTGGGCGAGGACGCGCTCGCGCCGCTTGTCGTGATCGACCCCGAGGACGTCCAGCACGGGGTAGAAACCAATCCGGCCGTACCTGGCTTGAACGCACGTCACCTCGCCTATGTTATCTACACGTCGGGCTCGACCGGCACGCCTAAGGGTGTGATGGTCGAGCATCGCAATCTGGTCAATCTCTGTACCTGGCATAACGAGGCTTTCGATGTGCGGCCTGGCACGCGCAGCTCGGTCACTGCCAGTGTGGCGTTCGATGCGTGTGCATGGGAGATTTGGCCGGGCTTGCTCGGCGGCGGTACGTTATTTATCCCGCCCGGCACGGTGCGCAATGATATCTGCGCGCTGCTGCATTGGTGGCAGCAGCAGCCGTTAGATGTGGCGTTCCTCGTCACGCCGTTGGCCGCCATGGCGTTGACCGAGAATCTACTGCCGTCCGGGTTGCGCTATATGTTAACTGGTGGGGATCGCTTCCCGGCGTTGACGCGGTCCTTGCCCGATGGCCTTACGCTGGTCAACCAGTACGGTCCGACCGAGACGACCGTGGTCGCCACGTCTGGGCCGCTGAGCGCCGACGATGACCCGCCGCCGATCGGTCGCCCGATTGCCAACACCCGGCTCTATGTGTTGGATGAGCAACGCAATCCTGTTCCACAAGGTGTGGTCGGCGAGCTGTATATCGGCGGTGCCGGGGTGGCGCGTGGCTACCTGAACCGGCCAGATCTCACGGAGCAGCGCTTCCTGCCCGATCCGTTTAGCGCCGAGACCGGCGCGCGGATGTACCGGACTGGCGATCTGGTCCGCTACCTGCCCGACGGCAATCTGGTGTTCGTTGCCCGTAACGACGATCAGGTCAAGATCCGCGGGTTCCGCATCGAGCCCGCGGAGATCGAGGCGTGCCTGACCCAGCATCCCCTGGTGCGGGAGGCTGTCGTGGTCGCGGTGGGCGACGGAGCAGACAAGCGGCTCGTCGCGTATGTCGTGGCCGATCCTAGCGAATCGTTGCCGGTCACGCTGCGCGCGCATGTGGCAGGCGCGTTGCCGGACTATATGGTGCCAAGCGCGTTTTTGAGGCTCGACGCGTTTGCCCTTACGCCGAACGGCAAGATCGACCGGCGGGCGTTGCCGGCGCCCGACAGCGACGCTTTTGTGCTGCAGAATTATGAGGCGCCCCAGGGCGATTTCGAAGCTGCGCTCGCCGCCCTATGGGCTGAATTGCTCGGCGTGCGGTGTATCGGGCGTCACGATGATTTCTTCGCACTCGGCGGGCATTCGTTGCTGGCTCTGCAAATGACGCAACGTTGTCGTGCCACGTTGGGCGTGACCATCCCGGTGCATGAGCTATTTAGCCGGCCGAGCATCGCGGCGCTGAGTAAGGCCGTGCTTGCGCCCTCGGCCGCGCCGCATGAGTCCTTCCCAGTGCTGGTGCCGATTCGGGTGCCGGCTAAGCGTGCCCCGCTTTTTTGCATCCATCCTGTCAGCGGGCTCAGTTGGCACTACCGGAACCTGGCTTCACACCTGCCGCCCGAGCAGCCGGTCTATGGCATCCAGGCCCGGGGCTTCGACGATCCTTCGTTGTTGGCCACGAGCATCGACGCGATGGCGCTCGACTACATCCAGCAAATGCGGCGCATCCAGCCAGACGGGCCATACTACTTGCTGGGATGGTCACTGGGCGGCAATATCGCGCACAGCATGGCGACGCAGCTCGAGCAGCAGGGGGAGCGCATCGCGCTGTTGGCCGTGCTGGACAGCCTGCCTGACCATCGCTGGCGGGGCGACAGTTTCCAGCCAGAACTGGATGCAAGTTATATCAGGTCGCTGGCGCGGTACGAGGGAGACCCTGGAACGGCCGACGGGGCTGGCTATGCGCTGGAAAGAACGCGGGAGGTCATGCGTAACAATTATTCCCTCGTGAAGACCTTTACGCCGCGGATTTATTGCGCAGATATGCTCTTTTTCCGGGCCACGATACCGGGCGGCGGATCCTCGGCGCTCATCGCGCTGGACGCCTGGCGCCCCTATGTGCTGGGGAAGATCGAGACCCATGACATCGCGTGCACGCACGACGATATGGACCGGCTGGGCCCGTCGGCGGAAATCGGTCGCGTGCTGCGGGAAAAGCTTGATCAACTGCACGGCGTGCCGTTGCACGAGCGCAGCCGGATGATAGCAGCCTGAACGTTGGCACCGCATCCCGATATCGGACGCGGTGCCATGGGATGTGCGCCAGTGAGGCGTGTCACGCCGCGTGCGCGGTATGCACGTGCGTTTCCAGATAGAATTGACACTTTAATCTAAATTAGGCGTTGTCAACCAAGGGTTTTCCCTAATATGTTCGAAAACGGACTTTACATTTGCGAATTAGAACATTAAATTTCGCGCAGCGATGTAGTGGGCGTAATGACGGGATTGAATGTTCAAAAAAAGAACATGATGGCCGGACTGCCTCGCCTCGCGCGGCACTGCACTGTATAGACGGTGCAGCGTTCAACAACGGCCAAACCGACGGAGACAGTCATGGAAGGCAAGTACGTCCTGGCGCTGGACCAGGGCACCACCAGCTCGCGCGCGATCGTGTTCGACCGCGGGGGCAATATCGTATCGACTGCTCAAAAGGAATTCCGCCAGATCTATCCTCAACCCGGCTGGGTTGAGCACAATCCGCAGGAAATTTGGTCGACCCAGGCAGGTGTCGCCGCCGAAGCCGTCGTGCGCGCGGGGCTGAACGGTGGGTCGATCCACGCATTGGGCATCACAAATCAACGCGAGACGACAATTGTATGGGACCGCGATACCGGGCTGCCGATTTATAACGCCATCGTCTGGCAGGACCGGCGCACCGCCGATTTTTGTGCCGAGCTTAAGGCACGCGGCCTTGAGAGCGCGGTTCGCGCGAAGACCGGCTTGCCGATCGATGCTTATTTCTCCGCGACGAAGATCCGCTGGATCCTGGACAACGTCGCTGGTGCGCGCGAGCGTGCTAAGCAGGGCAAACTCGCGTTTGGCACGGTTGATAGCTGGCTGATTTGGAATTTCACGCGTCACAATACGCACGCGACGGACGTGACCAATGCGTCCCGCACGATGCTGTTCAATATCCATACGCTGGACTGGGACGACGAACTGCTAGCCGAACTGGACATCCCGCGCAGCATGATGCCGCAGGTCAAGCCGTCCTCGGGGCTGTACGACGCTACGAAGACCACTGTGTTTGCGTCGCGGATCCCGATCGCTGGCGTGGCGGGCGATCAGCATGCCGCGCTGTTCGGGCAAATGTGCACCACGCCCGGCATGGTCAAGAATACGTACGGCACGGGCTGCTTCCTGGTGATGAACACCGGCGACAAGCCGATTGAGTCGCGCAACAACCTCGTGACGACGATTGCCTGGCAAATCGACGGCAAGACCACCTACGCGCTGGAGGGCAGTATCTTCATCGGCGGCGCCGTGGTGCAATGGCTGCGCGACGGGCTGGGGATCATTAAGCAGGCGGCCGATATTGAGGCGCTGGCCGCCTCCGTGCCGCACAGCGATGGCGTGTTCCTGGTGCCAGCCTTCGCGGGCCTGGGCGCGCCGCATTGGAATCCGCACGCACGCGGCACATTGTTCGGTGCCACGCGGGGTACCACGGCCGCGCACATTGCCCGCGCCGCGCTGGACAGCATTGCCCATCAATCGTTTGACGTGCTCAAGGCAATGGAGGCCGATGCAGGCCAGCCGATCACCGAGCTGCGCGTCGATGGGGGCGCGGTCGAGAACAATCTGTTGATTCAATTCCAGGCGGACCTTCTCGGCGTGGACGTGGTGCGCCCGCGCGTGACGGAAACCACCGCGCTCGGCGCCGCCTACCTGGCGGGATTGGCGACCGGATACTGGGACGGCCTCGATGAGGTCCGCGACCAGTGGCAGCTGGACCGGCGCTTCACGCCGGCGCTGGATTCGGAGGAGATGGCGCGGCACAGGGCCGGCTGGCAGCGCGCGGTGTCCGCCGCGATGCTGTGGGCGGCGGCCTGATTGACGACAACGGAGATGATCATGACTAATGCGTTGATCGCGGAATTCATCGGGACCGCCCTGTTGGTATTGCTCGGCGACGGCGTCGTCGCCAATGTGATTCTGGGGCGCACGAAGGGTCACAATAGCGGGCTGATCGTGATCACGATAGGCTGGGCAATGGCTGTATTCGTGGGTGTTCTCTGCTCGGCTGCCTATAGCGGCGCGCACTTGAACCCGGCCGTGTCTGTGGCGCTCGCCGTCGCTGGCAAGTTCGCGTGGGCTAAGGTGCTGGCCTATGCAGCTGCGCAAATGCTCGGCGGCATGTTCGGCGCGTTCGTAGTCTGGCTCGTTTATCGTAAGCACTTCGAGACGACGGATGGCCCGGACACAAAGCTCGCGGTGTTCTGCACGGGCCCGGCGATTCGCAATACGCTGGGCAACCTCACGTCAGAGATCGTCGCCACCTTCGTGCTCGTGTACGCGGTGCTGCACATGGCCGCACCGTCTGTGGGCCTGGGCGCGATTAATGCGCTGCCGGTCGCATTGGTGGTGCTGGGCATCGGTGTGTCGCTTGGCGGCACAACCGGCTATGCGATGAACCCGGCGCGGGACCTGAGTCCGCGGATTATGCATGCACTGCTGCCCATACCGGGCAAACGCGATAGCGACTGGGGCTACGCGTGGGTGCCGGTCGCCGGCTCGTTGATCGGCGGTGTGCTGGCGGCGGTGGTTTCTGTGCAACAGGGATAGAGGGGAGCCGCCTTTCGCGGCTGAGTACGCTGGGGTGCCAGCGCGCTATCAATATAAAGACAAAGAGAACCCTGCGCCGGTGCTCGCCGGCGCCGCCGTGCTTGATGACCCGACGCACACGTGTTGCGCGGTAGGCCAGGCCGCCCGCCCCGAGACATCTGTGCGTGCCGGTCTCCATGTTTCGTGCCCCGTGCCCGCGCTCGGGCTGTCGCGCGCCGTGTCACCCGGTTTGGCGTGTCCCCCGTTGGGGCGTCGCCGCGCATTTTCCGTGCCGCTCATGATCCGCTTCAGTGCGCACCGCTTCCGCGAAGCGTTGTAGAGCGGTGACCGAACCGTGCACGCTTTGATACTGCTCACGCCCGATCTTACCGTCTAGCGTCACGAAAAAGCCGGATTGCTTTGCCAGTTCGAGGATGTCCATCCTGCTACAAGCCTCCATCTAAATACTGCCGTTTTCGATCGCTGTCACGCATGCGACCCGCGTGTGTCCACGCCACCCCATGCTTCCATGCTACACGCTTACTGGCGCAGCGATGGAACGATCGGTGCGTTGCCTTGCCAGCAACGATCTAGATGTGCCGCGTGCCCGAGTGCGTCGAATGGCCTGCGGCAAAATGGTTGTTGCGGGAATCGTGCCTGCTCGCCTAATAAATGCGACCGCGGTGACGGCAGGCGTGCTGCGGCGCGCGTGCCCCGGGTCGGGTACCCGGCCGGGCGCAGCAGGGGACGGATGACCGGATGCCGTTCCAACCACGCGTTTTCCTCGTCAGTATAGAGCCTGGAGCGCGTCAGGAAGCGCAGGCCGGTCGGTCTTTCGACGGAGAACAGGCCGCCGTTGCCCGGCACCACGTCGATCGTGAGCTGCGTATGCTGCCAATACTCGAACTGTGCGGCGCTCATGTAGAACGGCGCGCCGCCGATCTCGCCGAGCCGCACGTCCGAGTCGCCAATCAGGAACTCGCCGGCAGGAAAGCACATGGGCGCGCTGCCGTCGCAGCAGCCCCCGGACTGATGGAAGATCAGCGCGCCGTGCTCCTGGCGCAGCGACTCAATCACTGCGAGTGCCGCCGGCGTCGCGACGACGCGCGGCACTCGCAGCGAGAATCGGACGTCATCGTCAGAACAAGCCCAGCGGCTTGTCGCTATAGCTGACGAGCAGGTTTTTCGTCTGCTGATAGTGATCAAGCATCATCTTATGCGTTTCACGGCCGATGCCCGATTGCTTGTATCCGCCAAACGCCGCGTGCGCGGGGTACGCATGATAGCAATTGGTCCAGACGCGTCCGGCCTGGATCTGGCGGCCGAGGCGATACGCGCGTGTGCCATCGCGAGTCCAAACGCCGGCGCCCAGTCCGTACAAAGTATCGTTGGCGATGTCCAGTGCCTCGTCTTCGGTCTTGAACGTCGTGACGGAGACGACCGGCCCGAAGATCTCCTCCTGGAAGATGCGCATCTTATTGTGGCCGCGGAACACGGTCGGCTTCACGTAGTAGCCGTTGGCAAGTTCGCCGGTTTGGGCATTGCGCTCGCCGCCGATCAGACATTGCGCGCCTTCCTGCTTGCCCAGGTCGATGTAGGATAGGATTTTCTCGAGTTGCTCGCGCGAGGCCTGCGCACCGACCATCGTTTTCGGATCCAGCGGATGCCCCTGCGTGATCGCAGCGACGCGCTTGAGCGCGCGTTCAATAAACCGGTCATAAATCTTCTCGTCGATTAGCACGCGCGACGGGCAAGTGCAGACCTCGCCCTGGTTGAGCGCAAACATGGTGAAGCCTTCGAGCGCCTTGTCGAAGTAGCTGTCGTCGCGATCCATCACGTCGGCAAAGAAGATGTTCGGACTTTTGCCGCCCAGTTCCAGCGTCACCGGGATGATGTTCTGGCTCGCATACTGCATGATTAGCCGGCCGGTGGTGGTCTCGCCGGTGAATGCGATCTTGGCGATTCGTTTATTCGACGCCAGGGGCTTGCCTGCTTCGAGACCGAAACCGTTGACAATGTTCAGCACGCCCGGCGGCAGCAGGTCTCGGATCAGCTCCATCACGACCAGGATGGACGCGGGTGTTTGCTCCGCCGGCTTGAGCACGACACAATTGCCGGCGGCCAGTGCCGGCGCGACCTTCCACACGGCCATCAGGATCGGGAAATTCCATGGAATGATCTGGCCGACCACGCCCAGGGGCTCATGAAAATGATACGCGACGGTATCGTGGTCAATTTCGCACACTGAGCCTTCCTGTGCGCGCAGACAGCCGGCGAAGTAGCGAAAGTGATCGATCGCCAGCGGGATGTCGGCAGCCATCGTCTCACGCAGCGGCTTGCCGTTGTCGATCGTCTCAGCGACGGCTATGCGCGTCAAGTTGGCTTCCAGGCGATCAGCGATGCGGTTCAGGATGTTCGCTCGCTCAGTCGGCGAAGTGTTGCCCCATGCGGTCTTGGCACGATGCGCGGCGTCCAGCGCGAGTTCGATATCGGCCTCGCGCGAGCGGGGCACCGCGGTGAACGGCTCGCCGGTCACCGGCGAAATGTTGTCGAAGTACTCGCCGCCGACTGGCGCCACCCATTCACCGCCGATGAAGTTGGCATATTGCTTCTTGTACGGGAATTCCGTGGTTAGGAACTGCATTTCAGCGTGATTCATCTCGGGTGCGCTCCTCACATATCCATAGACTGGCTTTGGCTCGGTGCCGTGCTTCGACGCGCGCGGCACCGAGCCAAAGCCAGAAGCGTGCCAACGGTGCGCGTTGGCGGGAGGAGGTAGCGGTGGGTAGCGGTGGTTGACCCGGATCGCCGATGAGAGGAATGTCTCGCCATCGCGCTGATGCGCTAATTGCCCTGTTTTGCAACAATTGTCCCGAATTGGAGCAGTGCGCCGCATCGATTGCTGTCCGCTGACTGGCCCCCCAGGCATCATCGTTGCGACAGATCGCCGTGAACTGCTCGAGGCGACTGATCCACTGCCGAGGCGACTGATTCACTGCCGCTGAGCGTGTCGCCGCTTCGCCGTGGCACACGCGGTGATGCCGGCCAGCCAGCAAGTTGACGCGCAAATCCCCGCGGTGGTGTCAGCAGCGTAGTGCGCACTGGCGAGCGACGCTCGAGCCGGGTGGGGCGGGAACGCGTAAGCTGGCGCGTGCCGGGACCAGCCGCACCAGCGTAATCTCTGACGGTGCGCCAATGCGCTTCGGTGGCCCCCAATACCCGGTGCCGCGACTCGTGTAGACCCATAGCTGCGACAGCCGGTGCAGGCCGGCGGTGAACGGCTGTTGCAGCCGCACAAAAAAATTCCATGGGAAGAACTGGCCGCCATGGGTGTGTCCGGACAACTGCAGCGTGTAGCCGGCTGGCACGGCTGCCGATGCGGTACGCGGCTGGTGGGCCAGCAGGATCCTCACGGCGGCGTGCGGCGGCGCACCGCGCAGTGCGCCGGCCGGATCGCTGGCATGCGTGGCGTCGAAGTGACCCGCCGAATAATCCGTGACGCCGGCCACCACGACGCACGCCGTACCGTGGTCAATCACCACGTGCCGGTTCATCAGCACGGTTAGGCCCAGCCGCTCGAACTCGTCGATCCACGCATGCACACCGGAGTAGTATTCGTGATTACCGGTGACCAGGAATACGCCGTGCCGCGCCTGTAGCCGCTCCAGCGGCCGGGTGTGGGGCGCCAGTTGCTCGACGCGGCCATCAACGATATCCCCGGTGATCGCGATCAAGTCCGGCCTCAGTGCATTGACCGCCTCGACGATCGTCTCGACATAGCCGCGCTTGATTGTCGGCCCGACATGAATGTCGCTGAGCTGCGCGATTGTGAAGCCGTCTAATGCGTCCGGCAGCCCGTCGATTGGGACTTCGACAGTGACCACGCCTGCGCGCCGGCGCGCATTGACGAAGCCCGCGAACGAGGCCAGCAGCGCAAGTGCGGGCACGGCGGGTGCCGAATCGCGCTGCCATTGCTCAAGCGGCCAGTGCGCCGCGAGCGCGGCATCGAGCCCATGCACGAAGAGCAGTGCCACGTCGCGCGCGAACGTGAGCACAAGCAATGACGAGAAGAATCCCATCGCCAGCATGCCTGCCCACGCAAGCCAGTCGGAAAGCGGTTGCCGTTCGACTGCCTGCGCCAGCATTCCGAACGGGATTAATATGACGGATAGGCCCAGGCATGCGACTGCCGCGTCGCGCACGGCGGGGCCGCCTGGCAGTGCCGGCACCAAGCGCACGCCGACGTAAAGATGCATCAAAATACCGATCGTGATGATCCGAATTAGAAAATTATAGCGTCGCATGACATCCTTTCGCGGTAGGCCGCCTGCGCGGTGGCTGGGCGGGGGCAGGGCCATTTTAGCGGTAGACTCACATACGGCGCTCGACCGCGGCTCAAGAGAATCGCAACGGCACCCTGGATTCAGCCCGTGACGTTAAGTGGACAGGCAATCGTGCCCGAGTTGTTCAGCCTCGACCATGTCGACGCATTGGAGGAGACCATCACCGACCGCCGGCTATGGGTGTTGTGGGCGTCGAGACGCTGCACTGTCGCTTGAAATCGGTGCAACGTGGTATGCGCCGTGGTATCAGCGTACCGCGGTGAATACGCAGGCGAAGCTGCTGTTGCTCGCCCATGCGCTCGAGCGGTTGATGCGATGGCGGTCGAATTCCGCACCCGTTATATGAACACCGCGGTGCGGTCGGCGATCCTACAATTGGGTGTAAAGCAGGACGGCAGCTTGTGCAATCACCTAGTCGCGGCTGACGGCAGCTATCGTGACACGGCGGTGCTCTCGATTTTGGAGTCCGAATGGCCGGTGGTGTGCAACAATTTGTGTTTTTGGCTGCAGCGCGATCCGGCATGGTGAGCCCGCGACGGGTCTGTCGCCGCTGTTTCCAGTCACGCAGTAAAATGCTTTGCAGCAACAACAAGGGCCTCGCTCGCAATAACCCATGAAACGTATTCTCGTGGTCAAAGTCACGTCGCTTGGCGACATTGTGCAGGCGCAGCCCGTTGTGTGGGACCTGCGGCGCGCTTTTCCTGACGCCCGGATCGATTGGGCGGCGGACGAGGCGTTTGCCGAGGTGGTTCAATGGAATCCGGGCGTCGACCGCGTGTTGTGCGCGCCGCTGCGACGCTTTAAGAAAGCGTGCAACCTGGACGACCTGCGCGCCATCATCGCGTCGATTCGCACATTGCGCAGCGAGCGCTATGATCTGGTGCTCGATATTCACGGCGTCTACAAAAGCGCAATCATTGCCTTCATCGCTCGGTCGCGACGACGTTATGGCTACTGCCGCGAGAACCTCGGCGAGGCAGGTGCGGCATTCGCGTATACCGACCGGTTTGATCGGCAGGGGTTGTCGAACGCGTGGTATGCCATGCGTCGCAGTGTCGGCGATGCGCTCGGCTATTCGGTCGAGGGACGCCCGCATTTCGGCCTGAAGCTGCCGCCAGCGTTGCCGCTGTCGGCGATCGGCGGCTCGGGGCGGCGTGCCATGCTGTTCCACGCGACATCGACCGATGTAAAGAAGTGGCCGGCTGGGCATTGGATCGATGTGGCTCGGGCCTTGACTGCGCGAGGCCTGCAGGTCCTATTGCCCTGGGGCTCGAAACGGGAGCACGACGAAGCATGCCGGATCGCCGCGGGTGTGCCACAGGCTCAGGTATTGCCCAAGCTCACGGTGACAGAGTGTGCGCAGTTCATCGACGCATCGGAACTCGTGGTCGGCGTGGACACCGGATTCGTGCATCTTGCCTATGCACTTGGCAAGCCGACCGTGATGATCTTTACCGCGACTTCGCGTTTGCATTTCGGTATCGACATACCGGGTCGCGCCACCTCAGTGGGGGACGAAGGGCGCCCGCCCGCCGCGCGCGATGTGCTGGCTGCAATTGACTCGGTGTACCCGTGTGGGGTTGCAAGCCCCGTTTCCGCTGGGCCCCGTGTCGAACCGGTCGTGGCCATGAAGTCGCGTCCGACGATAGTCCCATTCCGGCATGAGGCAGCTTGACTGCGCTGACGCCGCACGGTGGGTGCCCGTGCCGACGCGCGGCCCTCGTCGATACGCCGGGCAACAGAATTGTCACGGGTGAATTGATTTAGTATTTAGAAGCGCGGCCTCACGACGTAGTCCACGCGTTGAGTGCGCAGGCGCGTCATGCGTGGACGTAGTCCGTGGTGGCTGGGCTTGCACTGGCATAGCCTGCGATGACGTGGCAGGCGATGGTAATTGCCACAGCGGAGACGGCAGCGTGCGCCCGGGGCCGGTCATCGTCTGATCGATGACGTTTTCCACGCCGGCCGTCTCGCGTAGCCCCGATAGAAAGCGTGTACGCTCGAAGTCCGGTGCGACGCAGCCTTGAATGTAGATGAAGCGCCGTTGTAACACCTGCCACAATGCCGTGTGCGTTGGTCAAGCGGTGAATGGCGCCATGCTGGCTAAGCGCCGCTGCACGCTGAATGCGATTTCGGCGTCGTAGGCATAGCGGTTGGGCAACCGGCAGCGTTCTTCGGTCCAGCAGGTATTGCCTCTCTCATGCGAAAGTGCGTGTCTCCCAACCATTCCCGCTATCAAACGCACGATTGCGCCTCGCGTGGCTGATGCGCACCCAGTGAAAGAATATGAACTGGCGCAGCTGCTCGATAAACCGACGACTGTACGCCGTTATGGCTTGACCCGAGGCGCTAGCCGACAACGCATTATCCGCCAAAAATCCAGCGATTGCGGCGCATGATTATGTTTATTCGCCCGCTTTCATCTACCTTACGGCGCAGCATCGCTTTGCGCTGCGTATATCTGACTTCTTGCTGAGCTTGTGAATGGACTTTGATCTGAATACCAATTTAAACAACTATCCAGCCTACATCTGCACGGTTGAGGCATGCTCGCAACCCGCCGCGTTAACGCCGCCGCCATTGAAGCCGCCAAGCAGCGCTTTGGCTAACACGTTGGCCAGCCGGCCCACGACATACCAGGATCTGCCAGCCGAAATTCTCCAACAAGTGGCCGATTACATGCCGCCCGACGATATCGGTGATCTGTCAGCTGTGAACAGCCAGACCTATCATGCGCTGCAAGAAAGGCGATTGAGCTGGCTTTGTCGCCAACGCATTTCCCATGCCGGTGCGCTGGATCGCACGTCGGTACAACAGTTGTTGACCAAAATTGAGCGTATTGACACTGGCTCCCTGCGCGCTGAATTGCTTCAGACGCTGTGGCAACGAGCAAGAAGACAGTACATATTGAAACCCGAGGTATTCATAGCGATCTTCCAAGCTGCAGGCCGTGTGCCAAAGCAAGGCTTGCAGGTACAAAAAGACATGATCGGGACCATACGTGGGATTCCAATCCAGTATCAGCGCAATCTGTATAGGTTCGTGTATGCAGATGCCGAAAGACGTTCTCCTGAACAGGGCAGCACTTGGGGCGCCGTTGCATCGGTGCTGCCAATCTACGGCCGGATACCAATAGAAAACTTGTGGTTTGATGCACCACAGATTGAAAGCGAGTATCGGGCTCTTTTAAGCCGACTACCTGCGTTGGACACGTCTGGACAGGCCGAACTGATAACAGCATTAGCCGAAGTGCTAGGCGCATTCTCATTATCTTCCCCGTCCCCCAAATATTATGCTTATCGTTATGATGTTGCGAGCGCGACGATCATTGAATTGTATGAAACACTGTTTCAATGGATGCAACGCCTACCAGCGTCGCATCGGGGCGCGCCGATCGGCGCACTAGCCGATCGAGTATCGATGCTACCAGAGGCACAAAGGCCAATGTACCTCGCTCATCTGCGGCATTTGACGCTGTCACTACCGGATCATCAATTAGGCAGTGCGTTACGCTACCTGCCGGGCGCGTTAATAATGCTGCTACCGCCAGATCAACATGCGCATGAGCTTGCGCTGCTCGAACCCGCCCTTGAGCGCGTGCTGCCCGCGCAGCGCGGATTAGCAGCGCTCGGGCTGCTCGATGAAACATCGTGGTTGAACGATGCACTGTTAAAGCAGGTATGGCAGCGTGCAATGCGTTTGCTCGACGGCAGCAATGGACTCAGCATAGCGGAAGTATTCTACGATATCCACTTACGGATTGGACTGAAACTCAATAACCAGCAATGGGAGGCCGCAAGAACTGAAATTAAGGCCTTCTTCGGGCGCAACCAGTTCGATCAAGCCACTCGCAATGAGATGCTGAACTCCCTGAATTATTGTTGGTTCCGTATGTATCAAACACCGTAAACTAGGCCGTGGCCGCGATGCTTGGTAGCGGTTAAGGGCGCGTGATTTCGACCCGGCGTCGCTCGCGGCACAACATCCAAACATCGTCGCGCCGGCGTGCGGCGTCTACCACGGCGGCGCGGCGAGTACACGCGACTGACAATCACCGCTCGGATCGACTTGGTCGCGGTACACGATGCCGGCGATGGTGCGATGCAAGAACAGTGAACTGGCCACGTCACTGACTGCTGCCCGCGCCGTATGGGCCGCGTGGGACACGCCGGCCGACATGATCGCCAAATATCAAAACGCGCACCGTGATGAATAAGCCCGCAAGCCTGAGTTGGCGTTCGTGGCCATGCTGTCGAGTGTGCCACGGTTATCCTCGCATTCCCAGCGCTCCGGTTGCTGATCGCTTTCCTATGGAAGCCCCGATCACCTTTCCGTGGATAGATGGTGGTTTCATATGGTGAGGCCACCTCCCAATCAGGGTCGTTTTAAAGTGAAAATTTCCGGCTCTTCCGGATGGGTCGAATCGGCCTGGAACCTGCACTGGCGGGCGAATTCGGCGAGCGTTATCCACTTCAGCGCCCAGTGGGGACACGCCTCATTATAGTACTCGCGCCAGGCCTCGATTTTGTGCTTGGCGTCCTCCTCGAGTGATAAGAACCCATGCGCGTTGAGGCATTCCTCACTCAAGCGCCCGTTGAACGACTCGTTCTTTGCGTTATCAGTTGGCTTGCCGGGACGTGAGAAATCGATCTCTACGCCTCTCTCATACGCCCACTTGTCGGGCACCAGCAGTTCGGGAACGCCGCCTTAGAACTCCATCGCGAACCGTTCGCCGTAGCGGGTCTGTGGTAGCGCTACGAGACGTCCGACGGGTGCGTGATCGGCGTCACGATGCTGACCGTCACCGCCGACGGCCACGCCGTCATGGGCCGGATGCGTCGGCCAGGTGACGAGAAGCGCGGTCGTGATCCTGCGGCGCCGACTTTTCCGAGGAAAGCCGACAATTCCGGGCTCGCGGGACAGCTTTTGCGCTCGTGGAGGCAAACATCCTCGTAACAGTAGCCAAGGCGCGCTCGTTACGAGGCATGACTACGCACGATCCGCTCAAGGCATGGAGTGCAGTTGCCGCCCATGTACATACACGTATTTACATAGAGCGGTGGATAGTCTATAGTACATCCAAAGTACACACATCAGGAACCACTATGCATACCACCCGCGTTTTCAAGAATGGCAACTCGCAAGCCGTTCGCATTCCCGCCGACCTTGCTTACGACCGGAGCGATATCGAAATCGAAATTGAGCGCGTAGGCGATGAGATCCGTATCCGTCCGATGCGTCGTCCGCTGACTGGCGTGCTCAAGAAGTTTGCGAAATTCGGGCCGGATTTCATGGCTGAAGGCCGCGGCGAGCAGGAGCAGGCTGAGCGCGAGGGATTGTAATGCCGCGCTTTATGTTCGACACGAACATGTGCATCTACCTGATGAAGAATCAGCCTGAAGAAGTCGCGAAGCGATTTGCGCAGTGCTACGTTGGGGATGTGGTTATGTCCGCAGTCACCTACGCTGAACTTGAATACGGCGTCGTAGTGTCTGCGAACCGAACTCGCGAGCGCCGCAATCTCGCCGCCCTAATCGAAGATATTCCTGTGGCCCCGTTCGACGCTGCCGCAGCAACGGCCTACGGGCCTGTGCGCAAAGCGACGAGCGAGCGCAAGAAGGATGCTCTTGACAAGCTGATCGCCGCACACGCGATTGCCCTGGACGTTATTCTCGTTACCAACAACGAGCGCGACTTTGCCGACTATCCCGGTATCAGGCTCGAAAACTGGCTCAACAAGTAAAAAACTCCAATATGTTTATTAATCTCGAAATTTGGAAAGAAGAGCCTCGCCACGACAAAGGGAGTGAACAAGGTACGCGTAAATTCCTATCATAAGCTTTGAAGTTATGAAATTCGCTTAACTTATGTTCGAATTGCCATAAGCGTCTCGCCGCCTAAATGCCAGAGCACTGTTGCATGCCAGTGCTGCCTCATCAAGGGCCTGGCTCAAGGCAGGTGTTGACGTCCATTGACTGATTTGTACGGTAAAGCGGGTCGCGGCATCGACAACTTTCGCAGTGCCCTACCTGTTGTTGCGGCCCAGTTTGGAGGCCATGAAGACTTCAAACAGCGAGCTACCGCGCTGCTTGATTTGATTGACATTGAGACGGCCCTGCGCATCAAGATCGGATACTTGCCGCTGTCGGGGGACCAGGCTCTGCGCGCCCGACGTGAATGGTTCCAATATATGATAGGATACCTAAGGAACCAGCGCCTCGATCGCCATGTTCATCTTACGACGCCGGCGTTTGCGAGGTTTTACGCAAGCGCTCGTTTGGCTGCGAGGCACATCCAGACGCGCTACAAAGGCGGCATAAGCTTCTGTGAAAGCCGTCATGATGGTTTGGTCAAGCCGCGCCTCTTGCGCCGCTGCCCGTGCCGCTTCCAACACAAAATCCGTGCGATTTTTCCCTCGAACCCTCGCAGCCCGGTCAATCAAGCTTCGCTCCTCGGATTTGATGCGCAGATTCAATGTCTCGCGCTTGGCAAACGCTGTGCTGAAAGCTGGCAGGGTAGTTAACGCCAATGACGCATGCTATCGCAGCACAATGTCTTTACAAACTGCTAGCTTAAGCGTCGACCCGTCGCAGGTGCCAACACCCGGCGCCGGTGCAGGCCCACAAAAGGACGAAGGGCTCACCAGGATGACGAAGGGCCTTTGTGTGGTTGGATGCAAGGTTATGATTTTCGTCAAGACGCGGTTGCTGCCATCACATCGAGTCGTTATCATTCTGGACTCGCTTTTGAGCCCGGCGCGCCAACGGACTTGCGTGGGGTGCAACGGGGGGCTGCGGCAGAGGCTGGAAAACGCGGCATCCGGTCGGTAGTATGGGTGAACGCGCACGTCATCAGAATACTGCGTACACTTGATGTAGCAGAAAATAGCCTTTCATGTTGCTTTGGTTGATTACTTTAACGTTGTCCCGGTCCGGCTTGGGCTGGCAAGAATGAATGAAAACGACGCATGTCGCCAAGGTGGCATGCGTCATACTGTGTGATGGCAGTCATCGCAAATCTCGCGTCCTGGTTAATCGTGACCGTCGCCGCCATGGCGGTGTTGTACGCCGTGATCGCCGCAGCGGCGTCGCTGCGCGGGCGTCGACCCTCGCATCAGGCACGGTTGAATGCGCTAGGCGCGCCGCTTGCGTCGGTCAGCGTGCTCAAGCCGCTATGTGGGCTAGAGCCGCGGCTGTTCGAGAATCTCGCGACGTTCTGCGAGCAGGATCATCCGTGCTTCGAATTGCTTTGTGGCGTTCACTCCTCGAACGATCCGGCAATCGCGGTCGTCGAACGGCTGCAAGCGGCTTATCCGGCATGCGACATCCGACTGTGTGTCGATCCGCACGTGCATGGCAGCAATCTGAAGGTCAGCAATCTGATCAACCTGGCTGCACACGCCCGCTACGATACGATTGTCCTTGCAGACAGCGATATCGCGGTGGAGCCGCATTATCTAGCCTCGGTGTGCGCGCCGCTGGCCGATCCGGCTGTGGGCGTGGTCACGTGCCTGTACCGGGCACACGGCGTCGGTCCGTGGTGGACGCGGCTCGGCGCGATGTTTGTCAACGACTGGTTCGCGCCATCGGTGCGGGTCGCGCATGCTGGCGGATCGACCCGCTTTGGTTTCGGCTCAACGCTGGCGCTGCGGCGGCAGACCCTTGATACAGTTGGCGGTTTCCAGCGGTTGAAGAACTGCCTCGCGGACGATTATTGGTTGGCCGAGCACGCACGCGAAATTGGGCTCGCGACGGTGTTGTCCGACATCACCGTGTCCACCGACGTCGCGGAGTCGCATTTCAGTGCGCTGTGGCGGCGTGAAACGCGTTGGTTGCGCACGATCCGCTCGATCAATCCGCTCGGTTTCGGTTTCCTGTTCGTCACGTTCACATCGCCGTGGTTGACCGTGGCTGCCGCACTCGCGCTGGCCCGGCCCGCGTCCCAGACGCTGTTGAGCGGCGTTGCCGCGGTGCTGGCCGGCATCGGTTTGCTCGCGCGGCTAGTGCTGCACTGGCGTGGCATCTACATCACCGGCGAGGTGGTTCGGGACCACGGCGCGCGCACCGTGCGCGCCTTCCTGCGCGATGTGCCGCTGGTGCCGTTGCGCGACATGTTGTTGTTGGGCCAATGGTTGAGCGCTGCGGTCGGCTCGCACGTATACTGGCGCGGCTCGCGCGTGCCGCTGGTCGGCACGCCATTACCGTCGCGCAAACGTGAGTCGCTGTAGTGGCGCGCGGCCCGACGGATCAAGGTCATGGTTTTGGGGAACGGGTGCGGCGTTCATCGCACATTGCGGAGCATTTGACTAAATGAAGACGCTTTTCTTGCAGGCTCCGTCGTTTGACGGTTTTGACGGCGGCGCCGGATCACGCTATCAGGCCAAGCGCGAAATACGCTCGTTCTGGTACCCGACGTGGCTCGCGCAGCCCGCTGCGATGGTGCCGGGCAGCCGCGTGCTCGATGCGCCGGCTGACGGCCTATCGGTCGGGGCGACGCTTGATATCGCGCAAGGCTATGACCTGGTCGTTATCCACACGAGCACGCCGTCGTTCCCAACCGACGCGTTGTTTGCGCAGAAGCTCAAGGAGCGCAAGCCGTCGGTGATGATTGGCATGGTTGGCGCGAAAGTGGCGGTCGATCCGCATGGCTCGCTCAGCGCGAGTGCGGCGATCGACTGGGTCGGCCGCGAGGAGTTCGACTATACGTGCAAGGAAGTCGCCGAAGGCCGGCCGTTGAAGGACGTCACCGGCCTGTCGTACCGGCTGGCCGATGGCTCGATCGAGCACAATCCACCGCGACCGATGATCGAGAACATGGACGAGTTGCCGTTCGTGGCGCCTATCTACAAGCGCGACCTGAAGATCGACAACTATTTCATCGGCTACCTGAAGCATCCGTACGTGTCGATCTATACCGGCCGTGGCTGCCGCTCGCGCTGCACGTTCTGCCTGTGGCCACAAACGGTCGGTGGGCATCGCTATCGGGTACGCTCGGTCGAGAATGTGCTGGAGGAAGTGAAGTGGATTCGCGACAACATGCCTGAAGTCAAGGAGATCATGTTCGACGACGACACGTTCACCGACTTCAAGCCGCGCGTGGAGGCAATCGCGCGCGGGCTCGGCAAGCTCGGTGTCACGTGGTCGTGCAATGCCAAGGCGAACGTGCCGTATTCGACGCTGAAGATTATGAAGGAGAACGGTCTGCGGCTGTTGCTGGTCGGCTACGAGTCTGGCGACGATCAGATCTTGCTGAACATCAAGAAGGGATTGCGCACCGATATCGCACGCCGTTTCAGTGAGGACTGCCGCAAGCTGGGCATCAAGATTCACGGCACGTTCATCCTCGGTCTGCCCGGGGAAACGCGCGAGACGATTCAAAAAACCATTGCGTATGCGAAGGAGATCAACCCGCATACGATCCAGGTGTCGCTGGCTGCGCCGTACCCCGGAACGACACTGTACAAGCAGGCCGTCGAGAACGGTTGGCTGGAGGAAAACAAGGTTATCAACCTGGTCAGCCACGAGGGCGTGCAGTTGGCGGCGATCGGTTACCCGCATCTGTCGCGCGAGGACATCTATCACGGCCTCGAGGAGTTCTATAAGCGGTTCTATTTCCGGCCGTCAAAAATATGGGAGATCGTGCGGGAGATGCTAACGAGCTGGGAAATGATGAAGCGCCGGCTGCGCGAGGGGGTCGAGTTCTTCCGTTTCCTACGAGCACGCGAGGCGTGACACAGTCGCCGGCCCGCGCATTGATCGTTACCGCCGACGACTTCGGGCTGCATCCGCGCGTGAACGAGGCGGTCGAGCGCGCGCATCGCGATGGCATCTTGAATGCGGCAAGCCTAATGGTGGCCGCGCCAGCCGCGCGCGATGCGCTCGAGCGTGCGCGTCGGATGCCGTCGCTGCGTGTCGGCTTGCATCTGGTGCTGGCCGACGGCAATGCGATGCTGCCGCGTGAGCGCATCGCGTCCCTGGTCGACGCCCACGGCCGGTTTGGCAATACGATGGCGCGCGATGGGGCCCGGTTCTTTTTCCTGCCGCATGTGCGCCGGCAACTGGCCCGCGAGATCCGCGCGCAGTTCGACGCGTTCGCGGCGACTGGCTTGACGCTGGACCACGTCAATACGCACAAGCATTTCCACCTGCACCCGACCGTCTTGTCGCTGATTGTCAAAATCGGCCGCGATTACGGCATGCACGCGATGCGGCTGCCGCGAGAGGCTGACGCGCCGCTGCTGCTGCGGCCGTGGATCGCGCTGGTCCAGTCGCGGCTGCGGCGTGCCGGGATCGCGTACAACGACTACGTAGTGGGCATTGCCCGCAGTGGTCAGATGGACGAGGCCGCGCTGCTCGCGGCTATCGCGCATCTGCCGCCCGGGGTCGGCGAGATCTATCTGCATCCGGCCGTGCCGGGCGAGGAGGCCATCACGCCGTCGATGCGCGATTACCGCCATGCGGATGAACTCGACGCGCTGCTGTCGCCGCGTGTTGCCGCGGCGCTGGCAGCGGCGAACGTGCGGTGCGGCGGTTTCCGCGATGTGCTGCCAGCCCGGGCCGGCACGAATCGCGAGGCACTCGCATGAAGTTGCTGCGCGCACTGAGTTGGCCTCTGGGCATCGCGATCTTCGTCGCGTTGCTGTGGCATGAGGGCGTGCATGACGTGAGCCAGCCGCTGTCGCAGGCGGGCTTTGCGTTGTTATGGCTGGTGCCGTTTCACATCGTGCCGCTTGCATTCGATGCGCAAGCATGGCGAATCCTGCTAGAGCGGCGTGCGTCGCTGTTGTTCCTGACCTGGGCAGCGACCGTGCGCGAAGCCGTGTCTCGGATGCTGCCGTCCGCGGGCATCGGCGGTGAACTGGTCGGTATCCGGCTGGCCGCGTGGCGCGTCAACGATGCGAGCCTGGTGGCCGCGTCGGTGGTTGTCGAGGTGCTGACCACGATCGCGGTCCAGTACGTGTTCTCGGTGCTGGGCATCGTGCTGATCTTTTTGCAGGCTTCGCACCACGGTTCGCTGACCCCGATTGTCGTCGGCCTCGTATTGTCGTTGCCGATACCGATCGTGTGCGTGGTGTTGTTGCGACGCGGCGGCTTGTTCGATAAGCTCGACCGTTTCGCGAAACGATTGTTTGGGGCTGGTCACCGGTTGCTGGCCGGCGTCGATGGCGCCGCATTGGATTGCCGCATCGACGCGGTGCTTACGCGTGCGGCGACGTTGGCGTCAGCGTTCGCATGGCAATTGGCCGGCTACGTGATCGGCGCACTGGAAACGTATTGGGCATTGGCGCTGCTGGGTCATCCCGTATCGATCGGCGCGGCGCTGGCTATCGAGGCGCTGACCCAGGCGGTACGCCACGCCGCGTTCATCGTGCCGGCCGGTCTTGGGGTGCAAGAGGCGGCGGTGCTCGTGCTGGCGCAGATGCTGGGGATCGATGCGGCGACCGCGATGTCGCTGGCGGTGACCAAGCGCATGCGCGAGGTCGTGTTCAGCGGCCTGGCGCTCGCATCATGGCAGCTCGTGGAGTCCTGGCGTGCACATCGGACCATCGGTGAGCCATTGCGCCGTCGTTGGCGGGTGCAGCGACGGCTGCGACGGCGGGCGCGCCGTGCTGCCGCAGTTTCTGTGCCGTTGGTGCGTCGCTGACGCCACGCCGTTAGTGGCGCAATTCGCTGGGCTCGGTCGGTTCGACTTCGCAGTTGACCGTCTGCAGGTGCCAGCGGCCGTCCACGGGCTCACCGCTGCGGAGGCTGACCCAGGCGGCGGCGCCATGCTCGATCGCGGCGCGCACGCCACGCCCGAAGCGCAAGCCGTGCAGCGTGCACAGTGGGGCGTTTTCCTCGGGGCCGCACAGCAGCATCGTGTCGTCCTCATCGCGCAGCCGTCCCCATGACGGCAGATCGATGCCACTGTGCGATTCCCGTGACCAGACGCGTTCGTCAATATCGGGCCACAACACCGCGAGGTCGTCGCGAGTCTGCGGGTCGCTACCGTTAACTAGGATTGTCAAGCGCATCGTGTGCTCCTTCGCGGTTGCGCACAGACACCGTTTGACCTCGACCGTGACCGGTGATCCGGCGTAACCAACGTGATAGAGGCGCGGCGTCAGCCACACTGTGTCGCGCGTGCCGCTTCGCGGCATTGCTGGAAGCGCAGGTAGCCGCTACGCAACAAGATCTCGTTGAAACCCGAACCTTGAAGCACGTTAAATGCGGCATGCTCGATCGCCGCGCGGTGCCGGTCGAACGCCGCCAACAGGTCGCCCGGATCGGTTGACTCCGCGCCGAAATGGTCCTCGAGCGCTTCTGCCGAGATCGAGCAATCGACTGGTCGGTCATCGACCTTCGCGGTGAACCCCACGGTCAGATTCCAGTCGCGGAATTCCGGCGGTGTATTGACGAAAATGATCTCCATGATAGGCTCCCCGCGTGGCGCGGACGGGGACGGTGCGCACGGCCGCGCCACGGCGCATCATCCAGGGCTGGGCGGGCTGCCAGCCCTAATTGAATGATCGTAGCCACTAACACGCGAAAAGCAAGAAGATTAATCATTGGGCGCCCAGTGTCCGCGCACCCATTTCCAGTGATCGTAGTCCCACACGATAGTGGCCCTTAGTCCAATGGTATCCCGGCATGGGACCGCCCGGTACCATCTCCACGACGGGGGCCGGTTGCGGCGGGCGTGCGGGCTCCACCACGCACGCGGCAAGCGCGGCGGGTACGGCTGCGGTGAGCACGAGCGCGCGCAGGCGCTGAATCGTCGGGATGGCATATTCCATGCGAATTCTCCTGTGAATTAGTCGGGGCACCGGCGTAAAGACGGCGCCTTTCCGTAGAACAACGGCTCAGGACGGCCATGCGCGTACATCACGGTTGTATGCAAACGCCTGAAGGTGTAACGGGTGATTGCGCCGATGCAGCATGCTGACGCGCGCAGCGCGTGTGAGCCTGGGCAATGTTGGCCGATGTTGTCCGAATGTATCGGACGCGCTGCTCGATACTTTTATTCAGCGCCGCTATAGTGAGGAGAAGTCGCGCGCGATGGTCAGTATGGGCGTGCATTGTTCTATCCACCCGTTCGAAGGAGGGCGTGATGGCCTACAAAGTTGCGGTAATAGTCGGAAGTATCCGCGTGGATTCGTGGAACAAGAAGCTCGCGCATGCGCTCGCGCGGCTGGCGGGCGACCGGCTCGAGTGCCGGTTCATCGATATTGCCACGTTGCCATTGTTTAGTGAGGATCTGGAAGTGCAGATGCCGGAGCCGGTCAGCCGGCTAAAGCTTGACATTGAGGCGGCGCAGGCGTTGTGGTTCTTCACCCCCGAGTACAACCGCGGCCTGCCCGGCGTGTTGAAAAACGCGATCGACTGGGCCTCCCGTCCGTATGGCAAGAGCTCGTTTGCTGGCAAGCCGGCTGCGGTGGCAGGCGCTTCAATTGGCACGATCGGTACGGCGATCGCCCAGCAGCAGCTGCGCAACGTACTGGCGTACCTAGATGTGCCCACGCTCGGTCAACCCGAGGTCTTCCTGCACGTCAAGGACGATACGTTCAATGCCGATGGCGACATTGCGAACGCCAGAACGAAGCAGTTCTTGCAAGGTTTCGCCGATCGCTACGTCGGATGGCTGGACAAGTTGCTGAAGTGAGTGCTGACTGCGCGCATCGGCCACGGCGGTGACCAAGGCGCGCCGCGCAGTCGCGCCTCGGTTTTTACGCCTTCCGCGACGAGGATGCCCCACGCAGCATCGCCCAGCCAGGGCAGTGGCCGGGCAGCATGCTTTCCAATGCCGCGCTGTCAGCAATGATGTTCCAACCCGCTGGTCGGTCGCGGCGGCTCGGCGAGCGCTCGCCGAGGGTACAACGTAGTCGCTGACCACGTGATGGCCGACGTTCTGCAAGTCGAAGAATTGGCGCGGGCCATTTGAGATCCGAACGAACCCTACCAGGCGAGCGTGATGCAGATAGGCGGCCCGACATCCCGAAGGTGAGAGCATTCGGGACAGGGGCGTGGGATGCTGGTGCGACGCAGCAGCGGGCGCCGCAAAGGTGAGGTTATTCGGGAGCCCTTGAGCGCCGATGCCGTAAATCAGGCCCACGTACGGGCCTGTCGCATGGCGCGCGATGAATCGCACCGAGCGGGCGCTTTGCTACCGTGACACGGCATCAACATTGGGTATGCCGCGCATGCTGTATCCTGCATGGATGAAGCCGGTTATCAATCCATTGGTAGCGGAGCAACGTTAAACGCGGATGGCACACTGGTCGAAAGGATGTTATGCGGATTCACCGCAAAGGTCGCCGTTGTGCATGATTATGCGATCACGTATATGGACCATCGTTCAGCGGTCTCTAACCTATCCCGCGAAGAAGTATAGAGCATACGCTGTCGCCATACTGTGACGCAGCGCCGCAGGGGTGACGCGGTGCCGCAGAACTGTCAGCCGAATCTGAGGTATCGTTGTTTTCAAGGCGGTGCAGCATTTTTTAATTAGAAATGCTAGTCAATAATTATGAGATCGTCGAGACTTCGCTAAAAAGTATTTTATATCGCTATCCTGAATATTGGTTATGTGAGAAAACCTAATCTGATTGAGCATGAATGACATTGTTGAGACATTACATGTTGCATTTCCGTCAAGTCAGATGCCTTTGTTTGACAGTTTAGTAGTGAGGCCCCCATGCAAGTTAATACGATTAATCCAGGCTCGTCGCAGGTGGATTCCTTGTCGTTTCACAATGAGCTGAATACACGTAGTGAAGTCGCGGGACAGGGGCTAGCACGTGCCGGTTCAAAGCCAGATGGAATGTTGGCTGAACTGCCCGCGCTCGCGTGCCGCAAGTCGATGGCAAGACGCAGAAACGTGACGAGCCAGGCCGCCGTCTTTGCCCAGCATCCTGAAGCCAAGTATTACCCTCCCGCGGTGCGACAGATCAGTGGCCTATTGGAGAAACAGAACATTGGCATATCAGATCACGCGCATGACGAGGTCATTGCGAATATGAAAGGGTTGTGCTCCGGTACGCAAACCTATACGGGGGCGCATCTGGTCGAAAGCAGGGTATTCGGACGCGATGCTATTGAACATCTCAGGTCGGGTGAGATGTATCTTGCTTCGGTAAATTGCTTTGGTTCGTTAATTAATGGTGTGGCATCGATGACAGTTGGACCGGCGCATGATTTCGATGATGCCAGACGGTCGTCGGACCCTCAAAGGGCCGCACGTGCGTATGCCAGTATCGGTTGGGACTTCGAGACACTGCCGTCGCCGACACCGCGCGGTTGACATGGGCTATCGCGGGTGCCGTTTGTGGCCAATATGTTCGGCTACGTTCCCCGGGCGCCGCCCGCTGCCGGTTGGCCATGTTCCGGAGGCGATTCGCCGAACATCGCGGCAAGCGAGGGCGTTCCCCCACCTTCACTATCGGGTCATTCTTCAGCGTTCACCGTCATGGATGCCGGGGCGGCCACCCCCGCCCCGGCACTCTGTCGTCACGCCGCTTGCAATTTACTGGCGGGCAACGGCTCGATCACCACCGGGTCGGCATGGCGGATTAGGTGTTCGAACGCGCCGAGCGACGCTTTCGCTCCTTCGCCAATGGCGATCACGATCTGCTTGAACGGCACCGTGGTCACGTCGCCGGCAGCGAATACCCCAGGTACCGACGTTGCCCCCTTGGCATCGACGACGATTTCACCGTGCGTCGACAACTCGACTGTGCCCTTCAGCCACTCCGTATTGGGTACCAGGCCGATTTGCACGAACACGCCCGCCAGTTCGATGTGTTGCGATTCACCTGTGCGAAGATCCCGGTACGTCAGCCCGTCCACCTTGCTACCGTTGCCCATGATCCGGGTAGTCTGTGCTTGTGTGATCACCGTGACGTTGGATAGGCTGTTCAGCTTGCGCTGCAACACCGCGTCGGCGCGTAACTGGGGGCCGTATTCGAGCAGCGTGACATGACTGACGATGCCCGCCAAGTCGATGGCCGCCTCGACGCCCGAATTGCCGCCTCCCACGACGGCGACACGCTTGCCTTTGAAGAGGGGCCCATCGCAGTGCGGACAATAGGCGACGCCGCGGTTGCGATATTCTCGCTCGCCTGGCACGTCGATCTCGCGCCAACGCGCGCCGGTGGCGAGTACAATGGTTTTCGCCTTCAGCACCGCGCCGCTGGCGAGCCGCACCTGATGCACGGGGCCGGGAATCAGTGCGTCGGCGCGTTGCGTATCCATGATGTCGACGTCGTACTGTGTTACGTGCTGTTCGAGCGCCGTGGCGAACTTGGGTCCTTCCGTTTCCTGCACTGACACAAAGTTCTCGATGGCTAGCGTATCGAGCACCTGCCCGCCGAAGCGTTCGGCCACCACCCCCGTGGCGATACCCTTGCGTGCGGCGTAGATGGCCGCAGCCGCGCCCGCCGGTCCGCCACCGACGATCAGTACGTCGAACACTGGCTTGTTCTGTAGCGACTGCGCCGTGCGCTCACTTGCGCTGCTGTCCAGCTTGGCGAGGATATCCTTGATGCCGCTGCGGCCCTGACCGAACAGCTCGCCGTTTAAGAACATCATGGGCACCGCCATGATTTGCCGGGCTTGGACCTCATCCTGAAACAGCGCACCATCGATCGCGACATGCCGGATGCGTGGGTTGATCAATGTCATCAGGTTGAGCGCTTGCACGACTTCCGGGCAGTTTTGGCAGGATAGCGAAAAATACGTTTCGAACTGGTAGTCTCCGTCCAGTTCACGGATCTGCTGAATTAGCGCATCGTCGAGCTTCAATGGGTGTCCGCCGGTTTGCAGCAGCGCAAGCACCAGCGACGTGAACTCGTGGCCGAGCGGGATGCCCGCAAAACGGATGCCGCTGGGCTTGCCCGGCTCGCCAATCGAGAACGACGGCTTGCGCGGTTCGTCGTCACGCCGCACGTTGACACGGATGTGGCCGGACAGCGACGCAATATCGTCGAACAACGCGAGCAGTTCGCGCGACTTGTCGCTGTCGTCGACCGATGCGACGATTTCGATTGGTCGGTTGACCTTTTCCAGGTACGTTTTGAGTTGACTTTTCAGGGTTGCGTCGAGCATGTCAGTTCCAATTGGGTAGGTATTGGGGCACGCGGCGCCTTCGTGGTAACGGCGCCGCGCGTCATGCGGTGTCTTGCGTCAGATCTTTCCGATCAGGCCCAGCGACGGCTTGAGCGTTTGCGCGCCGGGAGACCATTTCGCAGGGCAGACTTCGCCCGGATGCGCAGCGACATACTGGGCCGCTTGCACCTTGCGTAGCAATTCACCGGCGTCGCGGCCGATGCCGTTGTCATGGATTTCGCATAACTTGATTTCGCCTTCCGGGTTGACGACGAACGTGCCCCGTAGCGCCATGCCTTCCTCTTCGACGAGCACCTCGAAGTTGCGCGAGATCGCCTGCGTCGGGTCGCCGATCATGGGATAGGCGATTTTGCCGATCGTGTCCGACGTGTCGTGCCACGCTTTATGTGTGAAATGCGTGTCGGTTGATACGCTGTAGATCTCGACACCGAGTTGCTGAAACTCAGCGTATCGGTCAGCCAGATCATCGAGTTCGGTCGGGCAGACGAAGGTGAAATCGGCCGGATAGAAGACGATCATCGACCACTTACCCTTGAGTGTCTGGTCGCTGACCGGCACGAATTGACCGTTGTGATAGGCGGTTGCGTTGAACGGCTTGATCCGGCTGTTGATGATCGACATTCGGTCCTCCTGTTTGTAGGGTTTCGATCCAGGACTCCAGTATGTCGGCGGCAGGATATTAGGTAAATTTGATTGGTTTTATAAATGCAATTTATATATTCTATTAAGTGACGCCGATGTCTGAACCGCCTCATGCCGCCGGCAGCGCAGGATAGGGCAGCAGGGCAGCAGGGCAGCGGCGCGGTGAAGGCGTCGATCAGACGCTGCCCGAGCTACACATGCGCTGGGCTAGACACGCCTTAACAGGTATGTCCAGCCGAATTCGAGGTTCAATGGAATCCATCGTCGATGGTGCTCTATATCGTGGCATAACGCTACGATGTTGCTGAGCCTGCGGGCATTGACCGGACCGACCGTTGCCAACGAAAACCCGATTCAGCAAATTTTGTCCACATGTAGCCTGTAGTTTTCTGTGTTCAAGCTGACATCTTCTGATGCGGTCTGCGTTACCTCGACGAATGACTTCGATCCTACGTCCAACAAAGCACTGTTAGCGGCCACCGAAGCCTAGTAAAACTGCATGAAACGCTCCGCAGCTTTGATGATAGGTGGATGACTCCGTCGCCGAGTCTGAGAGTCGGCAATGAAGTGTCTTCGTGGAGTCGATAGCGTCTGCAACCTGTCAGGATAAAAGCGTTTCAATTGAGATGTCCGTAATCAACATGTGCCCCGCAGCATGACCGATAGCAAACGGAAGCTCAGCTGCCATCACGGCGACTTGCGGGGTAAGCCCGCAAGCCCAAAAGACAGGAATTTCACCGGTTCGCACGGCCGGCAGCCCGGGGAAATCAGGCTGGCCAACATCTGTGATTCCGATTTCCAAAGGATTGCCAAAGTGAACCGGCGCACCGTGTACCTGCGGATAACGACTTGTGATTTCGATAGCTTGAATGGTTTGCGCCACGCTGAACGGGCGCATCGAAACAGCGAGTTTTCCGCCAAAGGGACCGCTTCGATGATTATCGATGTTCGAAACGAACACAGGAGCGCTTCCGCCTAACTCAATGTGTCGCACGGGTAAACCGTTTTTCAAAAGCAGATGATCGAATGAAAACGAGCATCCGAGTGCAAAAACGACGAGGTCACCTCTCCACACCTTATTGAGGTCGGTCAGTGAATTAGAGGGCTTGCCGTTTCGATACACGGTGTATCGCGGTAGGTCAGTTCGAATGTCAATGTCCTCGCCTAACGTTGGCAAGTTCCAGCTGCCAACTTCTCCGACGGCAAGCAATGGACAGGCGCGTGGATTTAGTGCGCAAAACCTCGCGAAATCAGCGGCATATTCGTGTGGAAGAATCATCAGATTCGCTTGCACATAGCCTTCACAGTATCCGGCAGTTGGCTGATCATACAGACCAGCCCGTGCAGCGCGCCGAAACTCGTATGGGTGAGTGTGCTTGTCCATGCCTCTCTCCGGTTAACAGATATTGATTTCAGCGATTTCCCCAATGCGCGTAAGTACAGCCGAATAGAGGGTGTTCAGCGAGTCTGAGTCGCCCCTATTGAAATTTCGGCGTTGCAGTAACCCATCCACTAGCGAATACACCATGGTAGTTCACCAGCTACGTCGGCACATCTAGTTGCGTCGTGGCCGTCCAGAAGGAGGGAATGACGGTGGAGGATGTCGCGAACGTGAAATATCCAGTGGTTTGCAAGAACCCATCCGAGTATCGGCCAATGCGGCATGGACGTCGTCGCAATCAAGGTGCCTGGCCACCATGACATGCTTCGCTTTAAGCACGCCAACCGCAGCCAGCGTTACGCGTTCTGACGGCAATAGGAGCATTGAGCTGCCTGGCAACGCCGCCCATGGCGGCTGCTTTGCCGACAAGCTACTTCGGCAGTGCTTCGATCGGTTCGCGTTCGGTTTTGTCGGAACAGGTCGGCGTCCTTACGATTCCGGCGTGGAAGAGTCACTTGGCATGCCGAATCTTGAAGAGGAAGCGATATGGAAGCGCAACTGTTGTCGACGAATCATCGGACCGGTGATCTGAGCCGCCAGTACGATCGCTTCCCTGACAGTTATGCGCAGGATGCGCAAGACCAGAACCAAGACAGTTCACGCCTATTCCACAGCCTGGTGCCCGGCGACCTGACAGGGTTGACCGTGCTGGACATCGGCTGCGGCGCGGGCGACGATTTGCACGCACTCGGTGCGCGAGGCGCGACGTTGTTCGGCGTGGAGCCGGCGGCGCAGTTATGCGAGCTTGCGCGACGCCGCAATCCGGGCGCGACTATCGTGCAGGCAAGTGGCGAGTCGTTGCCATTCGACGACCAGGTATTCGACGTGATCGTATCGAAATGGGCGCTCCAAACCTCACCCGATCTTGCCGCGATCCTCGCCGAGATCGAGCGCACCATGGTGCCTGGCGGATCGCTGGTCGTGCTGACCAAACACCCGTTGCGACAGTACCTGGAGAAGATCGATACATTTGGTCATGGCATCGACTATTTCGTTCAGCAAGTCGTCGCATCGCGAATTTTCGATGGCCAGATCACGCTTGCGCGCCAGGTAGACGCCGCGCAACAGAAATCCGCTACAGCGTTGCGGATGCGTGCTGCCATAGGCGAGTGCGAGCGTCGTACCCCATGAGCCGCCGAACACGGTCCAGCACTCGATCCGCAAGTGTTCGCGCAGTTTTTCGATATCGCCCACTAGATCCACGATGCCGTTGTGCTCTAGTTCGCCGAACGGCGTGGAGCGACCGCAGCCGCGCTGGTCGAAGAAGACGATCCGCCAGCGCGTCGCATCGAGATGGTCGGCCCAGCCCAAGCTCGTCGCGCCGCCGGGACCGCCGTGCAGCACGACGATTGGCTGCGCCTGCGGATTGCCTAATTCGCGCCAGTAGATCGAATGGCCGTTGCCGACGTCAAGCATGCCTTCGGCATCGCTTGTTTTCTGCACCGTCTTGCTGGGGTTGCCCATGTATGGTTCGCCAGGGTTTGCCAATGTATCTGAAAGCATAACCGGCTTGACGAATTTTGTATTAGGTACTGCGTTGCCGGCGCGCCGCATGCGAAGTCGTTTCGGCACGGTAGCGCGATGCCGCGCTACCGTGCCACGTCCTGCATAGGCCATGCAATGGAGAATGTCGTGCACAAGAAACGAGCGATGCTGTTGGCCGCGATGGCCCTTGCGTACGCGCTTCGATGCGTGGCCGTGGAGCCTGGCACCATGCAGCACGGAAACGACGATTGGCGCATGCGCATCAGCGACAGCACGAGCGAGCGGGCACGTCTTGATCAGCAGCGGTACTGGCGGCAATATAACGATCGACAACGATACTGGCGCCAATATAACGATCAGCAACGGTATTGGCGGCAATACAACGACCGGCAACGATACTGGCGGCAATATAACGATCAACAACGACATTGACGGCAATACAACGATCAATATCGCTACTGGCGCGAATATAACGAGCGCAGCACGATCGGCATCTGCGCGGCCCGTGGTAGCCACGCGGCCTGACGGCGCGGCGCGCGTCGCGGCGACGGTCGCCGCTATTTTTACGGTATTTTTTCTTGCGACGCCACAAAACCGGGCTCTAGACTTCGTACAACTGATTCAATGTGGGAGGTCGCATGTCATTGCAGCGCGCGTATGTCGATGATAGCAAGGCGCGGACAGTCGGACGAGGCATCACACTCAGACGGTTCGACCCACGCGTGGATTCCTATGCGTCGTTGACTGCCATGCTGCATCGTGCATTCGCTCGCCTTGGGGCCATGGAGCTAAACTGCGCCTGCGTCGGCCAGTCGGTCACCTCGACGAGGCAGCGTGCGCAGGCCGGCGATTGCTTCGTCGTAGCATACGGCCCTACGCCAATTGGCACAATGACGTTGTACGCACGCGATGCCGAGTCCGCATGCGCTTACTATCGGCTGCGTGATGTTGCGACGCTGCGTCAGTTTGGCATCGATCCGGCATGGCAGGGACGCGGGCTCGGCACGATGCTGCTGGCGTTCGCCGAGCATTGGGCGGCCACCCGCGGCTACGCGGCGCTTGCGCTCGATACCCCGTATCCGGCATCGCACCTGATCGCGTTCTATCGTTCACAGGGATTTCGCTTCGTAGACGTGATGCGATTTGCTGACAAGTGCTATGACAGCGCCATCCTGAGCAAACCACCGGTTGCGGCACGGATGCTCGGTCAGTGGGATCGGCGACTGATGCTGGCGCGGCGCACGTTGGCCGGGGCCGCATAAGCGTGGCAGCGCCTATCCAGCGCATGGTTCGCCTTCGATCGCGTTGCTGGC
The DNA here is from genome assembly GCF_021498065.1 of Mycetohabitans sp. B3. Taxonomy (NCBI): domain Bacteria; kingdom Pseudomonadati; phylum Pseudomonadota; class Betaproteobacteria; order Burkholderiales; family Burkholderiaceae; genus Mycetohabitans; species Mycetohabitans sp. B3. Next base: position 77,428 of record NZ_JAHLKN010000035.1, read on the forward strand.
GCATTATGTCCCATGGAATACAAGGGGCAGTGTTGAAGCGAGATAGAGGCCCAGTCCGAGCGTCGGATGGCCTGTGCCGATCGTTGCCGTTGCGATGACGACGCCGGTCAGCGCCAGCGCGTCCAGTCATCGGCGCACGCGCAGGCGGCGGTGAAGTGTTTGCTGCCTTTCGCGGCCTTTTTCGCTGCTATGGCGGATCGAATATTTCAAGACGGACAGATCAGACATGGCGTTCTCCAAGTGGGAATCTGCATTGTCCACTCGCCAAAAAACGGTGTGTAAATGTTCGGCTGGCTGCCGTAAAAACGACATCTATAGCCGGATGTCGGCCGGCTGCAGCAGCGGGCCAGCGCCGGGGCACGGTTGGGTGTCGGGCGCGCGCCCCCTCTTGGCGTTTTTTATATGCACGCGCCGGAGTTTTCTGACATAGGGGGTTGGCGTGCTGCAATGGCAGCATGGACTCAATGGGCACTCGCATAACGTCAGCACAAACACGGGCATCCGACGTGTCGATTAGAATGCGCACGTGGTATCTGTGGATCGTGCGAGACGATATCGTGGCGCCGGGCGCAGGCGGCCGCCTGTCTCATCAATGTCACGTGTGACGGGGGTAGCGGTTGCGTGGCGCGTCGGTCGTGGTGCGGCGTAGGCGGATGCGACGATCTGTCGCCTAGTGCGGCCCGTCATGCTAGTCGCTGATACGATCCTAGAAGACAAAAATACTGTATGCGTGTACAGTATCGGGGAATACCCTAAAATGGTCGGATAAATTGTCTTCCTCGAACTCAATCCGTATCCGTGGCGCACGCCAGCATAACCTGAAGAACCTCGATCTTGACTTGTACCCGGGCGAGATGACAGTGGTGACCGGACCGTCGGGCTCCGGCAAGTCGAGTCTCGTTTTTGACACGCTATATGCGGAAGGGCAACGGCGCTATGTCGAGACTTTCAGCGCGTATGCGCGTCAGTTCCTAGACCGCATGGACCGGCCACAAGTGGACCGGGTCGATGGCGTGCCGCCGGCCATCGCGATCGACCAGACGAATCCGGTGCGCAGCTCACGTTCGACCGTCGGCACGATGACCGAGTTGAACGACCATCTGAAATTGCTCTATGCGCGTGCTGCGGAACTGTTTGACCGGCAGACCGCGCAGCGGGTGCGCCACGATACGCCCGAGACGATCTACGCGGAGCTTGTTGAACGCACGCGCGAACGTAATCCACGGGTGATCATAACATTCTCGGTTGAACTGCCGGACACCGCAACGGAGGCGGAAGTCGAACAGTGGCTGTCGGCAAGCGGTTATACGCGCGTGCATGCGCAGCGCGTGGTTGCCACCGCGTCCGGTTCCCGTAAGCTGCTGGACGTCGTGGCGGACCGTTTCCGCGTGCACGACGCTGACAAGGCGCGAGTCGTGGAAGCGATCGAGACGGCGCTCAAGCGCGGCGGCGGACGCGTTGACGTGCAGGTGCCTGAGCACAGTGACGTGCCCGCGCAGACCTGGCGCTTCTCAACCGGCCTGCATTGCCCGGATAGTGATTTGCGCTACGCGGAGCCGCAGTCGGCATTGTTCTCGTTCAATTCGGCCTATGGCGCGTGCGACAAGTGTCGCGGTTTTGGCCGCGTGATCGGCGTCGACCTTGGACTGGTGATCCCAGACGAGCGCAAGTCGCTGCGTGATGGCGCGATCAAGCCGATGCAGACCCCCGCGTGGAAGGAGTGCCAGGACGACCTGATACGTTACGCGGCGCGCGCGGGCATCCCGCGTGACACGCCGTGGGCGCAGTTGTCCGCGCAGCACCGCGATTGGGTGATCAACGGCTCGCCGGATTGGGACGGCGATTGGCAGCAGCAGTGGTATGGCGTACGGCGTTTCTTCGATTATCTGGAATCGAAGTCGTACAAGATGCATATCCGCGTGCTGCTGTCGAAGTATCGCAGCTATACGCCGTGCGATACGTGCGGCGGCGCACGGCTCAAGACCGACGCGCTGCTGTGGCGGCTCGGCACACAAGCCAACGCGGACATGGTGTTACCGCGCGAGCAGCGGTTCATGCCGCGCGGCGTTGACTGGACGCGTGCGCAGCTCGAAGCGTTGCCCGGCTTGACGATCCATGATCTGATGCTGATGCCGATCGAGCGCATCCGCCGTTTTTTCGACGAGCTAACGCTGCCGAGTCTGTTGCTCGACGATGCACTGAAGCTGTTGTTGGCCGAAGTGCGGACCCGCTTGCGCTACTTGTGCGACGTCGGTCTGGGCTACCTGACGCTGGACAGGCAGAGTCGCACGCTGTCCGGCGGCGAGGTGCAGCGGATCAACCTGACGACCGCGCTGGGCACGTCGCTGGTCAATACGTTGTTCGTGTTGGACGAGCCCAGCATCGGCTTGCACCCGCGCGACCTCGGCCGGATCGTGGAGGCGATGCAGCGATTGCGCGACGCCGGCAACACACTGGTGGTCGTCGAGCATGATCCGCTCGTGATGCTTGCGGCCGACCGCCTGATCGACATGGGCCCCGGTCCGGGCGAGCGCGGCGGTACGATCGTCTACGATGGCACGCCGGCTGACGTACGCGACGCGTCAACGCTGACCGGCGCGTATCTGGGCGGCCGCAAGCGTGTCGCCGATGCGTCCGAGTGGCTGCGTCGACCCGTCGATGCGCAGACGCGAAGACTAGTGCTCGAAGGGGCGACCGAGCACAACTTGCGCGACGTCACCGTCGAGATTCCGCTGCAGAGGCTGGTGTGTGTGACAGGTGTGTCCGGCTCCGGCAAATCAACGCTGCTGCAGGACGTGCTGCACCCGGCCCTGGCGCGCCACTTTGGCAAGCCGACTGACGCGCCGGGCGCCTATCGTGCGCTGCACGGCGCCGACGCACTGGGCGACGTCGTGTTCGTGGACCAGTCACCGATCGGCAAGACGGCGCGGTCGAACCCGGCCAGCTATGTGGGCGCGTTTGACGAAATCCGCAAGCTGTTTGCCAAGGCGCCGCTCGCGCTGCAGCGCGGCTACACGGCCGGCACATTCAGTTTCAATGCCGGAGACGGGCGCTGTCCGACATGTGGCGGCTCGGGTTTCGAGCATGTCGAGATGCAGTTCCTCAGCGACGTGTACCTGCGCTGCCCGGATTGCGACGGCAAGCGTTATCGCGCGGAAGTCTTGGATGTGAAGATCGAGCGCACGGCGCCAGGCAGCGCGTCGCGCCACCTGTCGATCACCGACGTACTGGAGCTGACGGTCAGCGAGGCGGCGGCGCTGTTCGCCAGCGATACGGAAGTGCTGCGCGTGTTGCAGCCGATCATCGACGTCGGGCTCGAATATGTGAAACTCGGGCAGCCCGTGCCGACGCTGTCCGGCGGCGAAGCGCAGCGGCTCAAGCTTGCCGGTTTTCTCGCCGAGACCGCGCCGAGCCGGGGGGCGGGCGCCGTGCTGGCACGGTTATTCATGTTCGACGAGCCGACCACCGGCTTGCACTTCGATGACATCGCGAAGCTAATGCGTGCGTTCGGTAAGCTACTCGAGCGTGGTCATTCACTGATTGTGATCGAGCACAACCTTGATGTAATCCGTGCGGCGGATTGGCTGATCGATCTCGGTCCCGGTGGCGGTGATGCGGGTGGCAAGCTCGTGTGCAGTGGCACGCCAGAAGAGGTGAAGCGCTGCGCGCAGTCGCACACGGGTCAGGCGCTGCTGCAATACGATCGGGCATTGCAGGCAGGCGGCGACAGTGCGGCGTTGTCCGGTCCGCATGGCGTGAACGAGTCGTCGGTGCCGTACCTGGCCGGCGAGGCCGCTGCCGCCGGCGTCGCGCTGCAAACGGCATTGGCAGCGGCGCGGGTGCGACGCGCGAGCACTGAACAGGCGGTGCGGATCGTTAACGCGCGCGAGCACAATCTGAAGTCACTCGATGTTGATATCCCCCACGGTAAGTTCAACGTGGTCACCGGGGTGTCGGGCTCAGGCAAGTCGACGCTCGCGTTCGACATTTTGTTCCATGAGGGGCAGCGCCGCTATCTCGAGTCGCTGAACGCGTATGCCCGCTCGATTGTGCAGCCCGCGGGCCGGCCGGAAGTCGACGCGGTGTATGGTATTCCACCGACCGTCGCAATCGAGCAACGGTTGTCGCGCGGCGGCCGCAAGAGCACGGTCGCGACGACATCCGAAGTGTGGCACTTCCTGCGTCTGCTGTATGTGAAGCTGGGCGTGCAGCATTGTGTGCATGACGGCACGCCGGTCGCGTCGCAGAGCATCGAGTCGATCGCCGCACAGTTGCTGCGTGACTACAAGGGACAGCATATCGGCTTGCTCGCCCCACTCGTCGTGAACCGCAAGGGCGTCTATACAGACCTGGCCAAGTGGGCGAAGGCACGGGGTAATACCCACCTGCGTGTTGATGGTGCGTTTGTCAGTGTCGATCCGTGGCCGAAGCTGGACCGCTTCCGCGAGCATACGATCGAACTGCCGGTCGCCGATCTGGTCGTGTCGGCGGATCACGAAGGTGAGTTGCGGCGCCTGCTCGCGGACACGCTCGAGGTGGGCAAGGGAGTGATGCACGTGCTTGGGCCGCTGGATGGCCTGCTCGACGGCATGACACGCGGCAGCTCGGGCGCTGATATTGGCGCGATCAAGGTGTTCTCAACCAAGCGCGCATGCCCGGTGTGTGGCACCAGCTATCCTGAGTTAGATCCGCGTATGTTCTCGTATAACAGCAAGCATGGCTGGTGCACGACATGCGTGGGTACCGGTTTGAAACTGACTCGCGAGCAACGCGCCGCGTTCGATGACACGGTCGTTGGCGGTGATGATCGTGGTCGTGAGCAAACGCTGCCTTCGGAGGAGCAAGAGCCCGAAGGCGTCGGCGACAAACCTTGCCCGGATTGTGGCGGCACGCGGCTGAACGACGTGTCGCGGGCGATCACGTTTGCCGGTCAGCCCATCGTTGCCGTCGCGCAGTGGACAGTATCGGATACACGGCACTGGATCAGCCAATTGCGGATGGGTGGGCGCGATGCGGAGATTGCGCGCGATGTCGTCAGCGAGATACAAAGTCGGCTCGAATTTCTCGAAGAGGTCGGGCTGGGCTACCTGAGCCTGGATCGCGCGGCGCCAAGCCTGTCCGGTGGCGAAGCTCAACGCATCCGCCTTGCCGCGCAGCTCGGCAGCAACCTACAAGGGGTGTGCTATGTGCTGGACGAACCGACGATCGGACTGCATCCGCGTGACAACCGGATCTTGCTGGACGCGCTGCGCAAGCTCGGCGAGAAGGGCAACACGCTGGTCGTCGTCGAGCACGACGAGGACACGATCCGGCGCGCGGACCATATCATCGACATCGGGCCCGGTGCCGGCAAGCGCGGCGGCACGCTCGTCGCATCCGGCCGTGTCGCCGACATTGCGGCGGATCCGCGGTCATTGACGGGCCGCTATCTCGCGCAACCGATCGTGCACCCGTTGCAGCTGAGACGCGCTGTCGATGCGGCCGGCCGCACGGTGCCGTCACGTTGGCTAAGCGTGCAACGCGCGTCGCTGCACAACCTGCGCGATGTGACGGTCGAGATTCCGCTGGCACGGCTGGTCGCGATCACGGGCGTATCGGGTTCCGGCAAGTCAACGCTCGCTCGCGATGTTCTGATGGCGAACCTGCTCGATGCAGTCGGGCGCTCGGTGCTGTCATCGCCAGCGGAGCGTCGCGCGCGCAAAGCGGCGCAGGGTGACGCCGACAACGTGTCGGCGCGCGCCCGACGCGCGAGCGTGCTAGCACGCACCGACGCCCGTCCGCGTATCAGTGTCCGTCATCTGTGGCGCGGTTGTGAGTCGATTACCGGCTGGGACGGCATCGATCGGGTGTTGGAAGTGGACCAGACGCCGATCGGCAAGACGCCGCGCTCCTGCCCGGCCACGTACATTGGTGTCTGGGATGCGATCCGCAAGCTGTTTGCGCAGACGTTGGAGGCGCGGGCGCGCGGCTACCAGGCATCGCGCTTTTCGTACAACACTGGCGACGGCCGTTGTCCAGCGTGCGAAGGACAGGGCGTGCGCACGATCGGCATGAGCTTCCTGCCGGACGTCAAGGTGCCGTGTGACGTTTGTCACGGGCAACGGTTCAATCCGGAGACGCTGGCTGTCACGTGGCACGGCCGCAGCATCGGTGACGTGCTGACCATGGAGATTGACGAGGCAGTCGAGTTTTTTGGCGCGATCTCATCGATTGCCCATCCGTTGCAGTTGATGAAGGACGTGGGTCTGGGCTACTTGACGTTGGGACAGCCGTCGCCGACGTTGTCCGGGGGCGAGGCGCAACGCATCAAACTCGTCACCGAGTTGAGCAAGGTCCGTGATGACGTCGCGCGACGCGGCCAGCGCGTCCCGCATACGCTATACGTGCTTGATGAGCCGACGGTCGGCTTGCACATGGCCGATGTCGCGAAGCTGATCCACGTGTTGCACCGGCTCGTCGATGCCGGGCACAGCGTCGTCGTGATCGAGCACGACCTTGATGTGATCGCCGAGGCGGACTGGATCATCGACTTGGGCCCGGAAGGCGGCGCCGGCGGCGGGACGGTGGTGGCCGCCGCGGCGCCCGAGGCGCTTGCAAAGGTCCGGCACAGCCATACCGGCGCGGCGCTCGCACCGGTGCTCGCACGCCAGCGGGCGCTACAGCACGACGTCTCGTGCGGCGATCGCCGCACGGGTTGACCGGATGGGCGGCAGGCCGCGCTGTGCGGCCTGCTCATGACCGTTGCGCAACCAATCGACACAGAGGTGACATGCGGCAGCCATTCACCCAGCAATCGGATCGCGGCGTCGGTTTCCATCGATTGCAGTAGCGCGATCGTTTGCAGCAGCGATGCCTCGTCGTGAGCTAAATCGTTTGCGCAGCGACAGCGGGAGACGCCCCATGATTATGACTCGGCTCTCTCAACGCCATGCTGGACAAGGTCCGCGTTGCATCGGCCGCTTTTCGCGTGCGAGGTTGGCGCGTCAATACGTTCCGCTTCCAACACCGAGAGGTGTCTTCTGGCGTTCGGAAACATTCGTTTCATACGCGCCAATATCCGTGATGCCACGCTTCTCACGCGTAGGCAATAATCTGAGATGCGCTGGCATACGTCTTGCCATATCATCGCGGGCCGAACGGGCGTGAATGGTGGCCCATCCGCTGATGGCTGACGCGCTTTGCACGCCGCGCGAATGGCTCTAGGCGGTCCGGGATAGACAGTACACTTTGAAGGAGACGTGAGATGAGTGAACCGTTGCAGGGTCAGGTCGCTGTGGTCACAGGAGGGGCGCGCGGAATTGGACGCGGCATTGCATTGGAGCTTGCACGAGCTGGTGCCGATTTGATGGTGGCCGATTTGCTCGACGCACCCATGGCGGAAACGATAGCCGCCTTGCGGGCTCTGGGGCGTCGTGCGACGTCAAGGAAGGTGGATGTCACGCAGTCCGCTATGGTTGACGCCATGGTCGCGCAAGCAATCGACGAACTCGGCGGACTCGACATCGTCGTGAATTGCGCCGGCGTACTCAATATCCATTCCGTCTCCGAGTTGAGTGAAAAGGACTGGGACTTCGTGATGGATGTCAACGCAAAGGGTACATTCCTGGTTTGTAAGGCGGCACTACCTTACATGGAGTCGAAGCAGCGTGGACGTATCATCAACGTCGCATCGATTGCGGGCAAGGAAGGTTTTCCGAATCTTGCTCACTACAGTGCTTCAAAATTCGCGGTTGTTGGTTTTACAAATGCGCTGGCGAAAGAAGTCGCCCGCGAGGGTATTACAGTTAACGCGATATGCCCGGGTATCGTGCGGACCGACATGTGGGACCGGCTCTCCGACGAATGGAAAAACGACGGAGAGTCGGTGGAGGAATCATGGTCGCGTCATCAATTGACGTTGATTCCGCAAGGCCGTGCACAGACACCGGAGGACATGGGCAGGCTCGCCGTATTCTTTGCGACCATGGAGAACGTCACAGGCCAGTCGGTTAATGTGGACGGAGGGTTTACTTTCCACTGACAAACCATTCGCTATAACGCGCGAGGGCTGAACATTCAGGCGGCGCTTCGGCGTGATCCGGTGTGCGTTGTAGGCCTGCTGGGGCGGCATCATTGCATGTCGCCCAGTAGATGGCTGCCTGAACCTGATAATCAAAGCTACGCTTCATACCATTCTATGTGGCCTCGGCGAGGGCCAGGTGGGACCGTTCAGCACATCGTGACGGTGATTGCGTGGCGTGTGTCCATTCGGTTAGCCGGCGACGGCGCTGCGCCGAACCCGCTATCATCTGCGCGTCGGTCTTATCAACAGGAAGGGCAGCGTGGACAGATTCACCAGCATCCGGGTGTTTCGTGAAGTCGCTGAAGCGGGCAGCTTCGTGAAGGCGGCCGAGCGCTTGAATATCTCGACTGCGATGACGAGCAAGCATATCGCCAGCCTCGAGCGTGAACTCCATGTCCGGTTGTTGAACCGCACTACGCGTCACATGAGCCTAACCGAGGCAGGCAGCGTATATTACGAACAATGCTGCGAGGCCCTGGACATTCTGCAGGCCGCTGAAGCGGCGCTTGGCGCACAGAGCAGCCAGCCGCAGGGTGTGCTGAAAGTCTCGGCGCCGGGCTGGTTCGCGACGCGGCGATTCGCGGACTTGGTCGCGGCTTACCAGCACAGGTTTCCCCATGTGTTGATCGACCTGCGACTGGAGAATCGCTTTGTCGACCTAACGCAGGAAGGCTATGACATGGCATTGCGCGCCACCTCCGAGCCGTCGCCGTCGTTGATCGTGCGGCCATTGTGCGAAGTGCCGTTCCTGCTAGTGGGCACACCCGATTATCTGGCTCGGCATCGCATGCCTCGCGAGCCGCTCGACATCGAGGCGCACCGGATCGTGCTGCCGAACTATACGAACCTGGACAGGGTTGAGCTGTCAGGGCCGCGTGGGCGGTTCACCATTAGAAACCGCGCGGTGCTCAAGACCAACGACACGTCGATGGCGCTGCAATGTGTCAAGGCGGGGCTGGGTTTGGCGTACCTGCCGGAGTGGATCGTCGTGACTGAGTTGCGCGACGGCGCACTGCTCAGGCTGCTGCCAGACTATGCGCTGTTCTCGCCGCGCGTGTACGCGGTCTACACGAGCCGCAAGTACATGACGTCGAAGGTGCGCACCTTCATCGATTTTTTGTCCGAGGCACTGGGCTCGGACGGGGCCGTGCCTCGATGACCGCGCGCACCGCGTGCCGCGTCCCAGGGCTTACCCATAGACGACCACGGCGAAACAGATCCGCCCAAACATCACGACGAGCGAAAAAGCAATTTGCTCGAACCCCCTGAACGCTGACGCATTGCCGTATTTTGTGTATCGAGCCAATATGATATCGTGAATAAGCGTTATGATCTAAGCGTCAGGCCGGAGTCCCGACGTCGCGCCAATGTCTTTCCAAGAGGGGACGATAGGCGGGATGGATAATCGGATCCTTGAACAGGAGAACGGAATGCGGGAAGAATCGAGCCCCGGTGGGCAGTCGTCGTCAGGCGCGCGTGGCGAGCGGCCGGATGTCGACCATTTGGATGCCGCGCTCAATCACGTGAACACACAGCTTTCGTCGGGCCATATCGCAGCCGGCGCAGCCAAGGGCATCCTGTACAGCTTAATTGAGACACTGGGGGCGCTGGTCGGTGATCCGGACCTGCCGGATCACGCGCGTTCGGGTTACGAGGGATTGCTGGAAACGGCGCGGGCGTTGCGCGCGCGGCTTGGCAAGTAACGCCGGCTGCGTGACTCACGGCCAACGCCGCCTGTCATCCCTTTCGTTTCCGCAAAAGGCTTGTCAACCAGTCGGCGCCTGGCCATCGCGCGTCTGCACGCGCACGCTGCCATGGCGGAGGCGAGCGGCTCTGCCGCGACCAATAGCCCGTACGCTTTCAAGTCGTCTCGAAAACGCACCACGCCGCTCATACACCTCGCGTTCCGCCTCGAGGCTGTGCTCGCTTTGCTGAAGGATACACGGCATTGCACAGCGATCCTGACGATCTCGATTTTAAGACAGATTTAAGCGGCCGCTCCTATTCTGGTAGGCATCATAGCAGTCATTCCGACAAGGAGCACAATCGATGAAAACCAAAGTCCTGTCGCGTAGCGCCGTTGCCGTCGCGGTGGCGGCCGCGTTATCAGCCGGGTACTTCGCTGGACGCAAGGACATTGAGCCTGTGCAGTCGGCCCATGCCGTTCCGATGATGCCGGCCGAAGCCGCCGCAAAGACCGGCGTACCCGATTTCTCCGGGTTGGTTGAAACGTACGGCCCGGCGGTCGTCAACATCAGCGCAAAGCATATCGTGCGGCAGGCCGCGCAGCGCGGCTTGCCGTTGCCAATCGACCCGAGTGATCCGTTCTTCCAGTTCTTCCGCCGCTTCTACGGGTTCGGCGGCAACCTCGGCCCGCAGCAGGAGGTGCCGAGCAGCAGCCTGGGTTCGGGCTTCATCGTCAGCAAGGACGGATATATCCTGACAAACGCGCACGTGATCGACGGTGCGAACGTGGTGACCGTGCGACTGACCGACAAGCGCGAGTTCCGCGCGAAGGTGGTGGGCAGCGATAAGCAGTCCGATGTGGCGGTGCTCAAGATCGACGCGAGCAACCTGCCGGTGGTGAAGATCGGTGATCCAAAGCAAAGCAAAGTTGGTCAGTGGGTTGTTGCGATCGGCTCGCCGTATGGTTTTGACAACACCGTGACGTCGGGCATCATCAGCGCGAAGTCACGTGCGCTGCCGGACGAAAACTATACGCAGTTTATCCAAACCGATGTGCCGGTGAATCCAGGCAATTCAGGTGGGCCGTTGTTCAATCTGCAGGGTGATGTGATCGGGATCAACTCGATGATTTACTCTCAGACCGGTGGCTTCCAGGGCCTGTCATTCGCGATCCCGATTGATGAGGCGATCCGTGTGAAAGACCAGCTAGTGAAGACCGGTCACGTCAGTCGTGGGCGGTTGGGTGTGTCGGTGCAGGGTGTGAACCAGGCGCTGGCAAACTCGTTTGGCCTAAAGCAGCCGCAGGGTGCGCTGATCAGTTCGGTCGAGCCCGGTGGACCGGCTGCGAAGGCCGGGCTGAAGGCAGGCGACGTGATCTTGCAGGTCAATGGCGCGCCGGTGCTAAGCTCATCGGAACTGCCCGCGCAGATCGCCGCGATGCAACCGGGCACGACTGCAAAACTGCAGGTGTGGCGGGACAGGAGCACGAAGGATGTCAATGTGACACTGGGCGCGTTCGCAAACGACAAGGTCGGGTCCAACGATGCGCAAGGCGCGACGCAGGGACGGCTCGGTGTTGCGGTGCGCGTATTGACGCCGCAGGAGCAACGCGCAGTGCAAGCTCACGGCCTACTGGTGCAGGATGTGGCGGGCCCGGCAGCAGCTGCCGGCGTGCAGCCTGGCGACGTCATCCTGGCGGTGAACGGCCAGCCGGTCACGACGCCCGCCCAACTCGCGTCAAGCCTCTCGCGGGCCGGTAGCAGCGTTGCGTTGCTGGTGCAGCGCGACAACGCACAAATCTTTATACCGGTTGACCTCGGCTGAGCCATGATGCGCCGTGGCTGCAGGGCCGGCCGCGGTGCGAATTGGAAATGCAACCGCCTGGGCCATGCTCGTTGCCGCCGATGCGCCGCGCACGGCGGAGCTGGGACAGCAACGTGAGCACGCCCAGTCTCTTGGCACTGCTATTAAGCCAGCGCTTTGTCACGCGAGTTGTCAGCTTGCTGGAAGGGCCACCTTACACGTCAAACGTGGCTCCGATGCAAGGATGGAGTCAAGTGGCCTTTTCTAGACGACTGGTCTACTAAACGCTACGATTACGTTTATGAGTGCAAATACCGCTGCCGACGTGCGGCAACATATCCTCGACACGGCCAAGCCCATTATGCTTCGTAAGGGCTTTTCGGGCGTGGGTCTGAACGAGATTCTAGCGGCTGCTGGCGTGCCAAAAGGCTCGTTTTACCACTATTTTGATTCAAAAGAGGCATTTGGCGAGGCGTTACTGGAGGCTTATTTCATTCACTATATCGACCGCGTTGATAATCTTTTTGAACGCACGTTGGGAACGGCTGCCGAGCGGTTGATGCGCTACTGGGCCGATTGGCAGGCGATGCAAGTGAGCGATGACCCGTATGGCAGGTGTCTTGCAGTCAAGCTTGGCGCCGAAGTCTGCGACTTATCCGAGGCGATGCGTGACGCACTCAGGCGAGGTACCGACCAGATCGTGCAGCGGCTCGCAGCTTGCATTGCGGCGGGCATTGATGATGGCTCGTTAAAGGTGGAGCTTGATCCGCAGCCAACTGCTGCAACATTGTACGAGTTGTGGCTCGGCGCGACGCTGCTGGAAAAGATTCGGCGCGATGGCACTGCGTTGGACGTGGCGATGACAATGACACGTCGCATGCTGCATTTGCCGGCAGAGTGACGGCGCCGGGCGTGGCGACGCGTGCTGGACATTGCTTTTTTGAGTGAGTTTGTAGACGACCAGTCTAATCGGGCTAGTTTTTTTATCGTATACCGTACCTGGTGCGGCACTTCTAACGTAATCAAGGAGTTTTCATGTCTGCGTTATTCGAACCGTTCAAGCTGAAAGACGTCAACTTGCGCAACCGCATTGCAGTACCGCCGATGTGCCAGTATATGGCCAACGAAGGAGTCGTGAACGACTGGCACCATGTGCATCTGGCAGGTATCGCTCGGGGGGGCGCGAGCTTGGTGATTGCGGAAGCGACCGCGGTGTCTCCCGAAGGGCGTATTACGCCAGGTTGCGCGGGTCTGTGGTCCGATGCGCAGGCCGCGGCATTCGAGCCGTCGGTGGCGGCGATCAAGGCAGCCGGCGCGATCCCGGGTATCCAACTCGCGCATGCTGGCCGCAAGGCAAGCGCGAATCGCCCATGGGAGGGCGATGATCACATCGCAAACGATGATCCGCGTGGCTGGCAGACGATTGCGCCATCGGCTGTGCCATTCGGTGCACATCTGCCGAAGGTGCCTCGCGCGATGACGCTAGACGAGATTGAGCGTGTGAAATACGCCTATGCTGCAGCGGCGAAGCGTGCGCTCGACGCGGGTTTTGAGTGGCTCGAGTTGCACTTTGCACACGGTTATTTGGCGCAGAGCTTTTTCTCGGTGCATTCCAACCAGCGTGATGATGCGTATGGAGGCAGTGCCGAAAACCGCGGCCGTTTCCTGGTAGAGACGCTGGCAGCGGTGCGTGCTGTATGGCCGGAGCGATTGCCGCTTACCGCGCGCTTTGGCGTAATCGAGTACGACGGCCGCGATGAGCAAACCCTTGCCGAGTCGATTGAACTTGCGAAGCGCTTTAAGCAAGGAGGGCTCGATTTGTTGAGCGTGACAATCGGTTTTTCGACGCCGCAAGCGCGTATTCCATGGGGACCTGCGTTTCTAGCACCGATTGCGGAGCGGGTACGCCGCGAGGTGCGATTGCCGGTGGCGTCGGCTTGGGGCATCGATACGCCAGAGCTTGCTCAACGGGTGGTTGCCAATGATCAACTCGATCTCGTGATGGTCGGTCGCGCGCACCTGGCTGATCCACATTGGCCCTATTACGCCGCTCGTCAACTGGGTGTTGAGCGGCCAGCGTGGACGCTGCCCGCACCCTACGCACACTGGCTTGAGCGCTACAAGGCGTCGGAGAAGGCCGCGTAAAACCTGCATGCTTGTGCCGCGATAGCGTGGTGCTACGGTGATTAAGCGTAGCGAGGGTTTATTTAGCGTCAATTCGGGTACGCTGTAGCCGCCGCACGCGGCTTCATGACCGACGACAGTCTCTTGCGTCCAGAGACGAACTGCTACAATGGGCAGACTCCTTTTAAATAACAAGCAACATGGGTTTTGAGCAACTTGCCGCGCTGAAGCAGCAACTCGCTGCACAGGCTAAACAGCAACGTGCTGAGCAGGCGAAGCAGCGTACGGAACGAGGTGGGCCGCAGCATGCCGAACAAGGCAAGCAGCAGAGCAAGCAACAATCTGCGGCTTATCATGCAAAGCTGGCACGAACCGGGCAGGGCGGCCAGCAGCGGCCCGTTGCACAGAGCAATAAACCGGTCGATCCGGTAGTGGAAGCGATCTGGCGCTTGCAGAAGCATTTTCCCAAGTCTTTTCCTAAAAAACCCGAGCCGAAGCTGCCGCTCAAACTCGGTATTCATATTGATGCAATGCAGCATGCGAAAAAGCTTGGGCTGACCGAAGCGCAGATCAAGGAGGCGATCGCGACGTGGTGTCAGGGTAATCGTTACTGGAGTTGCCTTGTCGAACATGCTGCGCGTGTCGATTTGCAAGGTAATCCTGCCGGTGAGGTTTCAGCACCGCAGGCAGCGCGCGCGCGCTGGCTGGCGTCACGGCGCTCGCATCCGCATGGCGGTGCCAAACGACAATGCGCGAAGGCGAAGACCGACGCGGCATGCTTGTCAAACGAAGCGCGGATAGCCAAGAGGTCGGCGCAGCCGCCATCGGCGCACGCATCGGTGGGCGCGCAGCAGATGGAATGTCCGGACGCCCAGTCGGTCGAAGCGCATGAAACAACCCAAGACCGGAAGACAAATTTGGAGTAAGGCCGGGCAGATTCGCTGCTGCGCCAGCGCAGCAGCGATGCGCATAATGACGTGCACGAGCGCTTGGCGTTGACCACACCCGGAGCCCTGCTGTTTAGTTGCCGTGTCTGAACACACCTGCATCGTGATATGTAACGGCGTAGTCAGCATGTTTAACTTGTAAAGGTAAACATGCAAGGTATGTGTAAGCTTGCTGCCAGTATATAGGTATCCATATTATTATATGGATACCTATATGATTTGCATGACTAGATTATTTTGTTGAGGGCGGCAACACTAGATAGTGCGTTAGCCATGAACCCGTTTCGTAGTAACCTGTACTCATAAAGGCGTTGTTTAGCAAAATATGCTCTGGTTTGTCCACCGGAGAACGCAGCCGCAACGCTGTTCGCTTTTTAATGAATCCCTTCAACGTTTTTTCTCACGCTCATTCTTCCAACGCTGCGAATTTTCAACAACCGGACGGTGTAACGCAAACAGGCGCTGACACCATATCGCGTCAAGGACAGCCACGCGTTCATTCGTCACCCCGGGTTCTTCAGGGGGCGATCATGACCTGGTCGTCGGACCCGACAATAAGGACCCTGGCAAATTCCTCCAGTACTAGAAATTTTCAACAATCGGACGGCTTAACGCAAACAGGCGCCGACGCTACATCGCGTCAAAAACAGCCACGCGTCCGTTCGTCACGTCGGGCTCGTCAGGAGGCAGTCATGACTTGGTCGTCGGATCCGGCAAGGACGATCCCGGCAAATAGTAGCCCGCTTCGGCGAGGTAGGCGTCAGCAATTCTCTATAACTGAGCCGGTCAACTTTGCGCAATTAGATGATGCGTTGAATGATGACATTCGGCATCTGTTCGATTTTGAAAACCATCCCCGTTCGGATAATACGAGTGTATGGACACGGGTGCGAACTCGCAGCGGCTCGCCCATTCGAGGTCAATCGAGGCCAACACGACGTGATGAACCGGCTACGGTTGAAGATCAGTATTTACAGCGTCCACCCGTCAATGTGTCGTCGCTTAGCAACATGTTCCGGCGTCTTCGATCGCCTTCAGCGTCCAACCAGCAGCAACCGCTAACAGCCGAGCATGCCGGAACCAGCGTAGTTTCTAATGCTGCGACAATCCAGCAATATCTTGCTGGTCTTAACGCGGCTGCAGGTGTTGTTGGTGTAGCGAATACTCGTTTCGTGCCAGAAATGAATTTTATTTTGTCACGAGAGGACGAGCTGATCCTGTCCGACTTAGAAGACCGCTTTGCCTCTTTAGGGGAAGCTTGCCCGGAATTTAGGCATAAACCATTCGAGGATGGACGGTTGTCGGGCATTTTGCGTTATTTTTCTCATTGGCTAAATGTGAAGCATGGAGGCAGTTTGTCTGATTATTTGAGGAGTCAGCCGGTTACAGATCGAACAAATATTTACAATCCTACTACTTCGTTTGATTTGTTTAAAAACGATGCTGATTTAAAAATAAATTATAAATATAGATCTAAGCTTGATAGGGCTATTGGCAAATTTAAGTATTTGCTTGAGTGGGAGAGGGGGAAGCGATTTTCGAAAATGACGGGCTATGATGGTTTGAATTTGGAAAATTCTTCGGCGCCCACTCTGGCTAGTGACGCGCGTAATATCATTAGTCTCCGCTTGCAAATGTCGTCGCCTAAAGAAAAAGATGCCGATATCCTTAATGAATTTCGGGATTCTCTGGTATATCGTGGTACGTTGTCAAAAGTAAAGGATTTTATAAAAAGGGAATTTGGATTTGACGAGTCGTTGAGTGTTGTAAGGTCGGAAGGTGATAGGGAGTTTAATAATGCGCTGGAGGTTCTTTTTAAAGCTGATCAAAGCATATCAAAAAACTTTAAAAGCGACTTTAGGAGGTCGATTAATGCTTTGCGCGGAAAAGAAAGAGCTCTTTTGATGGGGAACTACGATAAATTGTTGTGTCCACGAGACAAAATAACTTCCGATATTATTTTTAATTGTTGTAAGGATAACGGGGTTAGTCTTGGGAATAATAATATCAACATCAAGTCATTAAAGGTTTTTTCTTATTGGTTGGACACTAAGGGTTTTGATATTGATTTGGCGAATATTTTGATTGGAAGCCATTGCAGAAGGCAAGTCGATGAGCTGATGGGTCAATATGTTTTGGATAAAGGGGTTGAGCTAAGATTTAGAAGTGATATAAAAATGTTTGTTGAAAGACTTAGGGGTATAGAAAATATAAGGAGTATATTAAACAGTGGTGCTGGTGTGCATAACAGCGTTAACGTTTAAGTTTTTGGTTGATTGGGTGTTGCATGAAATGCAAAGGGTCGCCTAACTGTAGCTAGTTCATAATTTAAGTTTTTCCATAATAAGAACTGATGAAACCGATGGCCGCATTCGTGCGTATGCTAGACACTGGTGACGGTCGTCGGAAAAATAGTATAAGACAACGCTACTCGGCAATGTATCTAAGCAGAGAGGTGTGGGTATTTTGAGTAAGTTTGTTACGCTCGATAAAAGCCATGATTTCAATTTTAAAATCTCTTTTTTGCTCGGAGGATAATCTTAGCATCAAACACATATCTTTCACTGCTTCAAGCACGTCCACAACGTCCGTTTCATCGCCGCCGTCAAGTAGGCGTAGTGCGAGTTGCCATATGTGTTTCAATGGTAGGGTGTCTTTTAGCATCACTGCACTTAATATTAACCCAAACGCCGCCATACTACGCTGCGAAGGCTCCACGCGTTGAATGGTGGTTTCGAGCAGCGAAAATTCATACGCATGTAAAGCGGATGGTAGATACTTTAGCGCACATGGCAGGTTGCGCAACGCGCTACCCAATTGGTGATTCGGCAATGACAACGTCATGCGACGCATATTGGAGAAGTACTCCGGCCTTTGAGAATCTGGAACGACCCATATTGTCTCGGCCAATGCGCCAATCGGCGCACCTTGGTGCGACGGCGGCAAGCGCTGTGCCCATTGTTGGAGTATTCCATAATATTCGGCAGCTTTCGTCTCATTGACATTCCAGTGCAAACGCAGCAGGAGCTCCGCCAGTTTTGTAATCAAATCAGCTTGCCCGGTCGTGCCTAAATTAGGAAGCCGGTTTAGGAAAACCCGATATTCGCTTTCAAACTGCGAGGGGTCAATTGGCAGGCATTCTAGCAGCGATGCCAGCTCGGCCCAGGTATTGTCTTGTTCTCTACCTCGTCGTTCTGCCATTGCATATGCAAAATTATACATTTTGAGTCGCTGCGGGGCCGGACAATCGCTTATAAGTTTGATCATCGCTTTTTGTAGCTGCAAGCGTTGCTTTTGGGGCATGCGGTCGGCAGCCTCAAAAATAAGTGAGAACGCCGTTGGCTTTTGCGCATCGGGCAAGTCTAATATTAGCCACCCCAGCGTTCTGAGTGGCTCAGCGCGCAACGCAGGGTTTACGCGGATGCGTTCAATCTCGGCTAACAACTGAAGCACTGATGTTAAATTAAAAGTTCTTTCTCCTAGGCGTATGGCGCGTGCATAGCAAAGATAGCGTAGCCGCTGTTCCCGCAGCACGTGGTATGTGCGCCTGTCCACGGTCGATAAATCGCCGATAAGATAAAAGGGTAGGTAGTCAGCTACCTGCTGGATGATTTCGGGCGGCAGATCTCGGTAGGTTGTCGGACGGTTTTTACTAACTATTGTTGAGCCATTGGCTGGTTCTTTGGCTTGATTTTCCGCTGTACAGATCAGCGGCTCTTTCAACGTACATGTGTTCTCGGGTGCCACCTGACGTAATGAGACAGGTGGTGCGGCTGTAGCAGCATGATGGTTTTGCTGGCTCTGCATTGCGCACATAGCCACCTGAGCGTTGATAGAGGCAAGGTTAGGATCAAAATCCATGGTTAATTTTATTAAGTTTAAGTTTGAATAGGCATGCGGATGGCGTCATTGGTACAGATACTTGCCGTTGCACTGTGAATGCATTGCGGCGCCTGGACGGTCATTGCGCTAGCCGTGCGATTGGCCACAATGGGTAAAATTAAAAGCACTCAGGCGCAAAATGAAGGCTAATGGAAAAACGTTACCAAGTACATAGCTTAAGCAGTATTAAGTAATTTTTGGTCTGATTCATAATGTTCGATGTGTTTTTGAACAGCATCATGGCGGGTTATCAAAAGTTGACGCGCTCGCGCGAGACATTTACCGCGCGCAACGCGATACTTGAGAGCGTGCGGTAAGTACCTGTATGGCGCGCGGGCTCCGCATGGCGTCGTGTAAACTCTTGGCAAGAGATGGGGCGTTTGGCCCGGACGCCGTCTGCATTGCGTTTTTGGTAATACAATTGATGTTCTGTGGGCGCAACGCCCTGTCTGCAAGCGTTTTCATCCGACATTTCCGCAAATCAGCTATGGCAACTATCCTGCAACAACTTCCGCGCGGCCAAAAGGTCGGCATTGCGTTCTCCGGCGGCCTAGACACCAGCGCGGCGCTGCACTGGATGCGCGTCAAGGGGGCGGTCCCGTATGCGTACACGGCTAACCTGGGGCAGCCGGACGAGGCCGACTATGATGACATCCCGCGTCGCGCGAAGCAGTATGGGGCCGAAAACGCAAGGTTGATTGATTGCCGCGCGCAGCTCGTCGCAGAGGGCTTTGCCGCGCTGCAGTGCGGCGCATTCCATATCAGTACCGCCGGCGTTACCTACTTCAACACGACGCCGTTGGGCCGCGCGGTGACCGGCACGATGCTGGTGGCGGCGATGAAGGAGGATGGGGTCAACATCTGGGGCGATGGCAGCACGTTCAAAGGTAATGACATCGAGCGCTTTTACCGTTATGGGCTGCTCGTCAATCCGGGCCTGCGCATCTACAAGCCATGGCTGGACCAGGCGTTCATCGACGAGCTTGGTGGCCGGGCCGAGATGTCTGAATTCATGCGCCAGGCAGGCTTCGATTATCGGATGTCGGCTGATAAAGCGTATTCGACCGATTCGAACATTCTCGGCGCCACGCACGAGGCGAAGGATCTGGAGCAGTTGGATAGCAGCGTGCGGATTGTTGCGCCGATCATGGGTGTCGCGTCGTGGCGCGACGACGTGCAAATTGCTCGGGAGGACGTAACCGTGCGGTTCGAGCAGGGTCTTCCGGTGGCGATCAACGGCGTTGAATTTGACAGCGGTGTCGAACTGCTACTCGAGGCGAACCGCATCGGCGGACGGCATGGACTGGGTGTGAGCGACCAAATCGAGAACCGGATCATCGAGGCGAAGAGCCGCGGCATCTATGAAGCGCCAGGACTGGCGTTGCTGTATATCGCCTATGAGCGTCTGGTCACGGGTATCCACAACGAGGATACGATCGACCAGTATCGTGACAACGGCCGCCGTCTTGGACGACTGTTGTACCAGGGTCGCTGGTTTGATCCGCAGGCAATCATGCTGCGCGAGGCGTCACAGCGCTGGGTTGCGCGCGCGATTACCGGCGAGGTGACGATCGAGTTGCGTCGCGGCAACGATTATTCGATCGTCAACACTCAGTCGCCGCACCTGACCTACCAACCCGAGCGGTTGACAATGGAAAAGGGTGAGTCGACGTTCTCGCCGCTGGATCGCATCGGCCAGTTGACGATGCGCAATCTCGATATCGCCGATACCCGCGACAAGCTGCAAATCTACGCGAAGACCGGCGTGCTCGGCGCCAAAGGTGAAATCTCGTTGCCGCAGCTGGAGCAAGGCGAAGGCCAGCGCGGCGATGCTGTGGGCAAGTAACGCCTCGCTGTGTCGCATCGCAAGGCAAGCAGCATGACCGTACTCTAACTTTCAGGGATGAGGCAGCATGGTTACGTCGAGCTATACGGACACCCGACTTCTCATTGACGGTCAGTGGTGCGATGCGGCGAGCGGCAAGACGCTCGACGTGGTCAATCCGGCGACCGGCCAGGTCATTGGCCGTGTTGCGCACGCCGGCATCGCGGATCTGGATCGCGCGTTGGCGGCTGCGCAGCGCGGCTTCGATACTTGGCATAAGGTACCGGCCCACGAGCGCGCGGCAACAATGCGCAAAGCCGCGGCGCTGGTGCGCGAGCGCGCCGAAGGAATCGCGCGGCTGATGACACAGGAGCAGGGCAAGCCGTTTGCAGAAGCGCGGATCGAGGTGTTGTCGGCAGCCGATATCATCGAATGGTTCGCGGATGAAGGGCGGCGCGTATATGGCCGTATCGTGCCGTCGCGCAATCTTGCAGTGCAGCAGTCGGTGCTGAAGGAGCCGATTGGACCGGTCGCCGCCTTTACACCTTGGAATTTTCCGGTCAACCAGGTCGTGCGCAAGCTCAGTGCGGCGCTTGCATGCGGGTGCTCGTTCCTCGTGAAGGCACCGGAGGAAACGCCGGCGTCGCCGGCGGGGCTGCTGCAGGCGTTCGTTGATGCCGGCGTGCCAGCCGGCGCCGTCGGACTCGTGTTCGGCGATCCCGCTGAAATCTCGAGCTACCTGATTCCGCATCCGGTAATCCGCAAGGTGACGTTTACCGGCTCGACGCCAGTCGGCAAGCAACTCGCGGCGTTGGCCGGCGCACACATGAAGCGTGCGACGATGGAGCTGGGTGGCCACGCGCCGGTGATCGTCGCTGAGGACGCCGACATCGCGTTGGCGATCAAAGCAGCCGGTGGGGCGAAGTTCCGGAACGCGGGGCAGGTGTGTATTTCGCCGACGCGCTTCCTGGTACACAACAGCATCCGAGAGGCATTCGAGGCGGCACTGGTCAAGCACGCACAGGGTTTGAAACTTGGTGACGGGCTTGCAGAAGGCACCACGCTCGGCCCGCTGGCGAACGCGCGTCGTCTTGCGGCGATGATGCGGATCGTCGAGAATGCGCGCGCCACCGGCGCGACGGTGGCCACCGGCGGCGAGCGGGTGGGCTCCACAGGCAATTTCTTTGCGCCGACGGTATTGACGAACGTATCCCGGGAGGCGGACGTGTTCAATCATGAGCCATTTGGGCCTGTTGCCGCGGTCCGCGGCTTCGACCGGCTCGAGGACGCGATCGCCGAAGCGAATCGGTTGCCGTATGGCCTTGCTGGCTATGCGTTCACGCATTCCGTGCGCAACGTGCATTTGCTGTCTCAGCAGCTCGAGGTCGGCATGCTTTGGATTAATCAGCCTGCGACGCCGTGGCCTGAAATGCCGTTTGGCGGCGTCAAGGATTCAGGGTATGGGTCCGAGGGCGGGCCGGAGGCGATGGATGCCTATCTGGTCACCAAGGCGGTGTCCGTGACGGCGGTTTGATTTCGCTGTGACGCGGTCGCCGCGGTATTCGGGCGCTCGCGGGCTGGCCGATATAGGTCCCGCACCTCTCGCTTCGAGAATAGACTCTTCCACGCGAAGCCGGCCGGCGGCCCATGCAACCGCCCCATCCGGCCACCCAAGGCTGCTGTCAGCAGCAGAAATAGGTTAGCGAAAAATCGGATCAATCCGCTCAAAGGGGTTTGCGTTGCCTTAACGTGAAGTCACGTCGCAGGATGAATGCGATGCATTATGGTTATCGAGCGAGTAGAGCCGACCGTAGTAGAGCCGATCGTAGCTGTAGGTCGACTGTCAGTCTATTAACAAACCTATAAACTAAAGGCTTACTTCATCGATGGGCGCGTCGTGGCTCGGTCGCTGTGAGGTGGTGCGGGCTGCACATCGGCGCCGTTGTGCATCGTCACGGTTGCGGGGGCGAGCATGCGAGCCGGAGGCGGTAGAATTCACTTTTTCCTAGATAGTCTGCGATAACCGATTTGATAGCCATATCGATAAAAAACAGCGTTCCGTCGAAAGCGCGGCATACGATCAAGCCCGCAGACGTGCGACGCGAGGAACGGATGGATGCCGGTGCCAAGCTGTTTGTGCTGAACGGCATCGACAAGACGACGATCGATGACATCGTCATTGAGGCAGCTAATTCGAAGGGCACGTTCTATCATTATTTCAAGTCGAAGGATGAACCCGTTGACGCATTGCGAGGCGATTTTCAAGGCCTGGTGATGTTGTTTGCGAGGCTGCAGACAGCCGGTGCGCAGGGCGCTTGAAGTGTCGCGTGGTTTGCGTTTAGATTAGCGTTCGCTATGTTCACCGGTCTGCGTGATGGTTGCGGGCCGTCGCGGCGGCATTGGCCGGGTAAAGGAATTTCCGCGCGATATTTGCAGGGGGAGCCATGTCCGTGCTCGACGAATCTCGGCGCCATGTGGGTGGCGACGGTGAAATGGCGCAGCGGATTCGGGCGTTCGACTGGTCCATGACCGAATTGGGCCCGATCGAGCGTTGGCCGCAGAGCCTGGTGTCGGTGATGCAAGTGGTGCTGGCTTCTCCAGTGCCGATGGTGGTGCTGTGGGGTGCCGATGGCTATATGCTATACAACGATGCGTATGCGGTATTTGCCGGCGGTCGGCATCCGTACTTGCTCGGCTGCCCGGTCGAGCAAGGCTGGCCGGAAGTGGCCGCGTTCAACCGCCGCGTGCTGGAGACTTGCCTTGCCGGCGGCACGCTGACGTATCGCGACAAGGAGCTTGTGCTGCTGCGCGACGGCAAGCCGGAGGACGTCTGGATGGACTTGTATTACAGTCCAGTCGCCGGCGACGATGACGTGCCTGCGGGTGTTATCGCGGTAGTCGTGGAGACAACCGAGCGCGTGTTGACGGAACAGTCGCGGCAACGCGCGGAGGTCGCGCTGCGGTTAGCCAACGAACGGCTGCAACTCGCGCTTAATACCGGCGCGGTACTTGGCACGTGGGTCTGGGACGTTGGCTCCGGCACGGTTAGCGGCGACGAACGCTTTACCCGCACCTTCGGCGATGTTTCGCAGCGGAAAGTCCGCGGCATCGGCGATTTATTGTCCATTCAGCAGGTTGATCCTGACGACGTCGCGCAAGTGCAGGCACAGATGCTTGCGTCGCTGCGTGCGCAAACGCCGTTTCGCGCCGAATACCGGATCACGCGCGCGAACGGCGAATTCCTTTGGGTGCAGTCGAGCGGACAGTGGGAGTTGGATGCGCATGGGGGGCCACACCGGTTACCCGGCGTGCTGATCGACATTCATGAGCGCAAGGTCGCGGAAGCGGCATTAGTGCAGTTGACGGCCACCCTGGAGCAGCGGGTCAAGGACGCGGTTTCCGCGCGGGCGGCGGTGGAGGCGCAACTGCGGCAGGCGCAAAAAATGGAGGCGCTGGGCAGTCTCACCGGTGGTGTCGCCCACGACTTCAATAATGTCTTGCAAGTGATCAACGGCAACCTGCAAATGTTGTCGGCAGAACTGGCTAACCACCCGGTCGCGCAACGCCGGATTGCAACCGCGGCGGAGGCGGTGCGGCGCGGTGCCCGGCTGGCGTCGCACCTACTCGCGTTCGCGCGACGTCAGCCTTTGTCGCCGTCGGTGGTCTGTCCGCGGCAGTTGCTCGAAGGCATGGACGAGATGATCCATCGTTCGCTTGGCGAGACGGTCAATATTGATACGATCGTGCCGGACGATTTATGGAATGTGTTGGTCGACCGCAATCAGTTGGAGAACGCGCTGCTGAATCTGGCCATCAACGCTCGTGACGCGATGCGCGGCGAGGGCACGTTAACGATCGCTGCACGCAACGTGATGCTGGACGGCAAGCCGGACAATGGTCACGGCGGTGGTGGCGACACTGAAGTCAGGCCGGGCGAGTACGTCTGCTTTTCGGTCTCGGATACCGGTGTGGGCATGTCCGCCGAGGTGCTCGAGCATGCCTTCGAGCCATTCTACACGACCAAGCCGGAAGGCCATGGAACCGGGCTGGGCTTGAGCATGGTATTCGGCTTTGTCAAGCAAAGCGGTGGTCACATGGAGATTGATAGCGTGGTCGGGCGCGGCACGACAGTCGAGTTGTTTTTTCCGCGCTCGCTCGAGACGCCATGCACGGACTCGCCCGCGACGTTGGGCGGCGTGCCGCGTGGTAATGAGACGGTGCTTATCGTCGAAGACGATGCGGACGTGCGTCTGACCGCCGTCGACATGATTGCGCAGCTTGGCTACCAGGTGTTGACTGCGTCGACCGGCGACGAGGCCAAGGCGATACTGCTCGGTGACGCGCGCATCGACCTGCTGTTCACCGATGTCGTGATGCCGGGGGACGTGAAGAGCCCCGAACTTGCTCGCCTTGCCGCGCAACGGATGCCGTCGGTGCCCGTGGTGTTCACATCGGGTTACACGCGCGACGAGATTTTCCATCATGGCCGGCTCGATCCGGGCGTGACGTTGCTAGCCAAGCCGTATCGGCGTGATGAGTTGGCGCATAAGCTGCGCAGCGCGCTCGAAGGGCAGTCTGGGGGACGGGCGATGCCTCCTCAGTCGGCACTGTCGAATTGCAATGACGAGTCGCCATCGCCGTCTATCCCACCGGCCGAATCGTTATCGCCGTCCCCATTGCCATCACTTGTGGCAGCACAGTCCGCTGCTCCCGGGCCGTGCGACGAAGAAGGGCAGCTGCCATGTCATGTGCTTCTGGTGGAAGACGACGCATCCTCGCGTGAGGCGATGCGCGATTTGATCGAAGTGATGGGGCTGCGGTGCTGTGCGGCCGGCAGCGCGGAGGAAGCGCTGAAGCGGGCCGCGGCGCAACGCTATGATGTCCTGCTGAGTGATCTTACGTTGCCCGGCATGGCTGGCGACCAGCTTGCATTAGCGCTGCGGCGTACCCAGCCGCATGTTCATGTGTTCCTGATGTCGGGGTACGGGCAATGCGCGGATGTTGACCCATTGCTCGACGATGTTCCCGTGCTGCAAAAGCCGCTGGATGCGCTGGCGCTTGGCCGCCGGCTTGCGGCGTGCCGCAAGTCGGCGTAGCGGTCGCCCGTTGGCTGCCAGCGCAGTCGCAGCGCGATATGACGCTATTCTCGGGCAAGCAACTTGCTGAAGTCGGTGCGTTCACGCTATTCCTTACCCTATCGACAGACGGAGAGAGCAATGGCATCTGAAATGGGCGCACGCACACGCGAAAAGCGGCGGCTCGGTGGCTGGCTTCCCAACCGGGAAGACGCGCTGGCGCAGTATCGGCTGGAATTGGCGGCGCGCGCAAAAGCACGCCCCGACTTGCGTACCAGCGTGGTTCAGGAACTGGCTGCGTTGGTGAGCAATGATGCCGTATTACGCATGAACCTCGAACGGGCCATCGATGATGCGCGTGGCGCGGGTTACCAACTGGGTTACGCGACGATCGACGAGCTGATGTCCTTGATCGACTATCTGATGACGTATGCACCGCCCTTTAGCGAGTCGAGCCTGATCATCTGCCCTCTCAATGCGTTGCTCGACTGGCCGATGTGTATGCCGTCCGGCTATGCATTTTTTCGTGACCCGGCGCTCAACGCGCAACTCAAACGAGTATTGAATCATTGGTGCGGGTTCCTGAGCGGTCCGTACTCCCGAACGCACCTGAACACCCAATCGCCGGACGGCTGGTTCTGCGACAAAGCGATAAAAAAAATTGGCATGATGGAATTCATCTGCCATCCTAAGCAACCTTATTGGGGCTTCACATCCTGGAATAGTTTCTTTACACGTCAGTTTAAGCCTGGCGCGCGGCCTGTCGACGCGCCGCACGACTCCAAGGTCATCGTCAGTGCCTGCGAGGCGTCGCCATACAACATCCGCTCGGACGTCCAGCTTCATGATCGCTTCTGGATCAAAGAGCAGCCCTATTCGTTGCAGGAAATTCTAACGACGGGCGAGCGCGAATTGGCCAAGCGGTTCGTCGGCGGATCCGTGTACCAGGCATACTTGAGCGCATACAACTATCATCGTTGGCATGCACCGGTCAGTGGTACGGTATCGAAGGCGTACTGGGTCGATGGCAGCTATTACTCCGATCTCGAGGCCGAGGGCGTCAACCCGAGCGGGCTGAATGCCTCCCAGGGCTACACCACCGCGATCGCCGCGCGGGCGGTGATCGTGATTGATTGTGATGATTGTGCGCTCGGGCAAGTCGCGTGCGTGTTCGTCGGAATGGCCGAGGTCTCGTCATGTAATATCGTGGCGTTGCCTGGGCAGCATGTGGACAAGGGCGACGAGATCGGCTATTTCCAGTACGGCGGCTCTACGTACTGTCTGATATTTGAGCCTGGTGTGATCGAGCAGTTTGAGCCGCAGCCACCATTCGACGACAATGCCCCGCCAATCAAGGTCAATGCACGGCTGGCGATGGCGCGGTAGGCCCGTGCCGCAGTGTCCTGAGGCCAATGGTGAGTCTGAGCGAGCGACGGCTCCACTACCTCCATGCGGCGCTCATGGCCGGTTCGATGCGTGCCGCCGCTGAACGGCTGGGCATGGAAGCATCGGTCATCAGCCGGCAAATCCAATTGCTTGAGAAAGAGCTGAATGTCACGCTGATCGAGCGGCGTGGGCGCGGCGTCGCGCCGACCGATGCGGGGCGCCTAGTGTTGCAGGCATACGAGGAGCGGCGCCTGGTGGAGGAAACACTGCGGCTGCGCCTGGACGAGCTACGCGGATTGGAGCGGGGAGAGCTGACGATCGTAACCGGCGAGGGCTTTGTGCGCGAATTGATGTCCAAGGTGATGGTGGCATTCTGCGCCCGGTATCCAGGCGTCAACGTGCAGATGCAGAGGGTCGGGGCGGAAGAGGCGGTTGCCCACGTGGTTGAGGACCGGGCGCATCTTGGCTGGACGCTGTGTCCGCCCGCCCATCCGGCGGTGCGCATCGTGCACGAACGGCCGCAGCCGCTTTGCGCGATCATGGCGGCGACGCATCCTTTGGCGGGGCCGGCTGCCCGGGTGTCGTTGGAGGCTGTAGCCCAATACCTGCTGGCGCTTGCCCCAGTGGGCACCGGCCTGCGCGCGCTGACGCGCCAAGCCGAGGTGGCGGAGGGAATCCGGTTCAATGCCGTATTTTCGGCAAACTCGATCGATGCGCTGACGCACTACGTTGGCGTGGGGCTGGGCGTGGCATTCTTGTCAGTCTATCCGGTGGAGCACGAATTGGCCGCTGGTGTGCTCGTTGCACAGCGCACGACCAACGTCGTGCTCGAGCGTGCCAAGGCTCAGCTATTCGTGCGGCGCGGCCGTCGCTATTCGGCCGCCGTGCAAGCTTTTCTCGCGCAAATGCGACAGTCCGGCCTGTTCTAGCGCGCAAGCTGTCCGGCAAGAACGCGGCTGGCCGGCGCATCCGCCCGCCGCCGACGATCGCCCCTCGTCAATCCCGCTGCCGGGTCGCGCCGCCTCGCACGTCCATGGCCGTGAAAATACGATACGCTACGATGACGCGCTGCTCGCTTGAGCGTTCTTATATTTGCGTCGTTGCTCATTCTTGACAAGCAGGCGCTTCGGCTGGGAAAAGATTCCCATCGCCACGCTGGTGGCGGGATCGACCGCTTCGGCGCCAAACGCATGGAGTGCTGTTACGCTTTATGGCTTGATCGATGCCGGCGCTGATTAGCGCGCTCTGCGCCGGCCGAATAAGCCGTGTGGCCACAACGCGTTACACGTCGCTATGATGGCTGCGAGCGCAGTCGCTCGATTAAGCCCGTGGCGAAGACGGTACCGATCAGCACAATGGCGCAGCCTTCCATCATCTTTATTGATATGGATAACGAAAGGAATAGCGAATCCCAAAGGATGCCGAACACCGGAATCACGAATGTGGCGGTCATCGCGTGAGTCGGCCCACCGGCGGTGAGCAGGCGAAAGTACAGCACATAGGCAACGCCGGTGCACGCCACGCCGAGCGCCAGCGCCGCGAGCCACGCCTGCATCGAAATCGGTGTCGCTGGCCATGCCCATGCGGCGAGCGGTAGTAGTACGATCGATGCGCCGACGAGGCTGCCGGCCGCGATCACCAATGGGTCGATGTCGGACAAATAGCGCTTCGTATAGCTAGCCGCGATACCCAGCAGCGCTGTGGCGGTGAGTCCCGCGGCGGCGGCCAGTGCAGTGGCCTGCGCACACGGCGCCGCGCCTGCTATGCCGCTCGTTGCACTGATCTGATTTCCGACCAGCAGCGTCACGCCGGCGAAACAGAGCGCGATGCCTGAAACCCGCATGATGCTGGGCCGGTCCCCGAGCCACAGGAACGCTACCAGCGTGCCCCACAGCGGTGCAGTCGCGTTGATCACGGAGGCCAGGCTCACTGACAGGGCAGGCACGGCATACGCAAACAGGCAAAACGGCATCGCAGCGTTCAGTACGCCGAGCACGAACAACGGCCACAGCTTGCGTTGCGAATCACGCCATTTTCCCTCCACGCCTTTTCGCGTGATCAACAGCGCGATTAAGAAAGTGGCGCCGATCGACACACGCAACGCTACCATCGGCACGACGCCGAACTCCGCAACGCCGATGCGCACAAAAAGAAACGACGTACTCCAAAGTGCTGCGAGCGCCAGCAAGTTGGCCACGTTGAACACCGATCGGGAGATCATGCATAGCCTTCGCAGAGTGACCGGTATTGCACGTTGCACGCATCGGCAAGTCCGGATGGGACAAGGACAACTAGGCAAGCACCACTATGTAGCAGCCTATTCGAAAGCGCGAGCAGTATCGGTGGGGTCAGCGGAGGCGATTATATTTTTGGCGGATAACGTATGGTAAGCGCAGCCGCCGCTGGCTGCTGTGAAGGGCAGCCTATGGGTGGATTCGCCACTTATCATGGTAGTTTTTCATATCACGATAGCGTTACGACCTTGTGCGGGAAACGTGCCACATACTCCGTAAGCCGAATGGTAGAGAATTGAATTGGCCGCTGTGCATGGCCTGAAACGGTCCGTTACCGCGCCTGTTAAGCGGGCAAAACGTCCGTGATCCGACAAAACGCTGTCGGAGTTCGCCGACGCGTAGCGTCGCCTCGTGCATTGTCTATTACATAGTATCAGCTGACCCGACTACTGCGTCAGTGCGTCACGCTGCATTCCGGCTTCGCGTACGATTGTTGGCTCAATGCCAATGGGGCTCGTGCTTGGCTACGATCACCTGGCGGTTCGATGCTATCGACGTGGTCGATGCATCGGCGGGCGGCGCAGGCCACAGCGGCATTACACTGCCGAGTGGCGGCATGCCGAGATTAATAGAAAGGCTCCGAATGACGCCATCGCTTTTTGCGAATAAAGCTGGTTACAGGAGACAAACCGGCGTAATACCTGAGTGCTTGGTCGTTGCTTCCATAGCAATATCCCAGCGCGACATGGTTTTTCGAACGAGTGGTGCACGTGTTCCGGGTACTGGCAGGATGCGCCAAACGTTCGGCCAGCACGTCAATGCCAAAGCTGGATGTGGCCATCGGTCGTATCGTTGCAACGCCAACACGATCGCCACGAGCTTGTCGGTCGATGCGTCGATCTCGGACGCACGAGGCGACCGCCACGGTGGCGGCTGTCCTGATCACATCGGTTGCCATTGGCGCTGGCACGTGCAATGGCGCCCCGCTGCGTCCCTGGGCAACGGCTCGTGCTGGATTGTGCGCCAGGCGCGCTGGGCCATGTATTGGCGTTCCGTCTGCCGGGCGCTGGTGCGCGTGTTAGCCGCGTTTTGGCAAAAAGCCGCATCCTGGACGGCGCGGTGCGACGCACTGGGGGTGCATTACCGGATGCGCAACGCATCGAAAGCGAACGCCGATGCTGGTGCTTCACTTCGATCATACGGTTACGCAAACTCGAGCAGGGTGGCGCTTAGCCAGGACGCGCCGCGCCGTTCATCTCGAGGCTGCGCAATGGTGGTATCCGTGGGCGTTAATGGGTGGCGTGGTATTCCGGCTCGCGCCGCGTGTTGGGTCGTGCGGCTCGGCGACATCCCAACGACAATCAGGAGCGCGTAAAAATGATCGAAAGTACTGCGATCCTTGGCGTTGCGGTTGGCCTGGTGTTGGCATTGACCGGTGCAGGCGGTGCGATTCTTGCGGTACCGCTGCTGTTATTTGCGCTGGATCTGAGCGTTGCGCGGGCTGGGCCGGTAGCACTGCTTGCGGTGGGCATGTCGGCAGCGGTCGGCGCGGCAATTGGCTTGCGCAGTGGGATTGTCCGCTACCGGGCGGCCGCGCTGATGGCGGTAAGCGGCATGGTTGGGTCGCCGATCGGCCTGTGGGCCGCGCGCTGGCTACCGAACGGGCCGTTGGCGCTCGTCTTCGCGTGCGTGTTGGCGTGGGTATCGTGGCGCATGCTTCTGCAGGGTCATGCGTGTGCCAGCCATTCGGATCGATGTGCGACGCGCATGAGCATGTCACCGCCTCGTCAACTGGACCACGCGAGCGAGCACTTCGTTTGGACCGCCTCCTGCGCGCGTGCGTTGATCGCGTTGGGTGCCGGTGCCGGATTTCTGTCCGGCTTGCTTGGAGTGGGGGGCGGCTTCGTGATCGTGCCGGCGCTCAGGCGAGCGACGAACGCGCCAATGCAGGCGATCGTCGCAACGTCGTTGGCGGTGGTTGCGTTGGTCTCGACGGCTGGCATCGCCGCTAGTGCGCTGGCTGGACGGATGGACTGGCCAGTGGGCTTGCCGTTCGCCGCCGGTGCTGTCGCCGGCATGCTCGGTGGATGCCGAATCGCCGCGCGGTTGAGTGGACCCCGCCTGCAACAGGTTTTTGCGGTGGTGGCTGGGTTGGTTGCGCTTGGCATGATGGTCAAGGTGCTGTTCGCTTCGCCCGGTTGGTCGGCATGAGCTACGGTGCACGTGGCGATCCAGTGGGTTTCGCTTGCCGGGTGGAGAAGTCCTGCAATCGTGCTTGCGACGTGTCGAGTTGCATCGGTAGCAGGCGACCACACCGGGCGTCGCGACAGAGGAGCGCCAAGGCGGGATTTCGGCCGGACTTCGCGTAGACTGCGCCAGATCCGCCCGTTCGCCGGCTAGGCGGCTGTGGCGGCGACTGTCGAAGTGCCTTTACGTAAGGAGGCGTCACGCATGCATGCATTGCCTTTGCCGGACAGTAGCGCCATTGACCTACCCGCCAGCGCCTCGGCGTGCGATCTGCGCCGTGTGCCGATTCACCCGGACCACTGGTATCCGTTGGCCTGGTCCCACGAGGTCAAGCGGGGCAAGGCGCTCGGCGTGCAGTTTGCCGGCGATCCGATCGTGCTGGTGCGCACCGAGTCCGGCAAACTATTCGCACTGGAGGACCGCTGTGCCCCATGACATGGCGCCTGGGGTCGGTACAGTGGTGTGCAGCGACAGCGGCTGATCGACACGCTTTACCAAAAAACCAGCAGCAGAGTGCGTTACATGTGTGCGAGACGCTGGTACAGATGCGTTGCCCTCGCAAGGGCAAGACCCGCAGGATGTACCTGCGAAGTTATACGTCGACATAGTTCATCGGAATGTGCTCAATTATTTAGAACTGCGTTGTAAAGCAGACTTGGATTCATCGAAAATCCGCGGACGGACGAACCATTCGGATTGTAAGTTGCTGAGATGCTCGAGCGGCCATCACGTTTGCGCTATGTACCGGTCAAGCCGGTGATGCATCGGCGGTGCGAGTTGTTCAAGAGTCTGGAGGCGGTCAATCGTGCACTGCATCTGGACGACGTAAGCGGGTGTATCAATAGCGTGATGACACGATGAGACAAATGTCGCAGTTCAAAAAGCTTGAAATTTTATTGAACTTATGAGAAATTCCCTCCCGTCCGGACGAAGGGGCAGGCAGCGAAAGGAGGCATGACGATTCGCTGAGAGCAAGTGCAGTACCCCGTCCTTCGATCCATGCAAGCGATGTTTGGGGCACAATAATGAAAGAGAATACTGGCTTGACTCAACGACACTCTCCTCAGGTACGCAGTACATACCCAGTCTTTTTCCCCTACTGTCAGTTTCACGAGTACGGTACGGCGATAACGCCACGTGATGACTGATCAAGCATATCCACTTTTCTGCTCATTGTTTAACGGCTCACGCTGACGTTTGTCGGTGTGACGCGGTGCTTTACCGGTTGATGCATGAATCGCTTTGCGTGTGAAGCGAGAGTGTTCCTTTTCCTGATAGAAAGGTATGAGCGTTTTCGACGACGCATTCGATAAGCTTATTGGTAACGAAGGCGGTTATTCCAATAACCCTCAGGATCCTGGGGGCGAGACGATGTGGGGCGTGACCCAGCGCGTCGCGCGCGCATGGGGCTACACCGGACCGATGCGGGAGTTACCGCGTGAGACAGCAAAACAGATCGCCAAAGCCCTGTACTGGGATCCATTGCACTGTGACTGCTATGACGCACGGGTCGCGTTTCAAATTTTTGATGCCAATTACAACGGTGGGCACGTTGTTATCTGGATGCAGCAGGCCAGTGGCGCATTCGCCGACGGCAAACTCGGGCCCAAGACGATCGCTGCGGTGCAGGCAGTCGATCCTGAGCTTTTCATTATGCGTTTTATTGCCGCGCGCTTGACTTACTTGACCGCGCTGCAAACTTGGCCAAGCTTTGGCCGCGGCTGGGCGCGACGCATCGCGACTAACTTAAGAGTGGCAGGAGCCTGACCATGTTACCGATTGTTCTCGCACTCGCACAATTCGCGCCGCAGATCGCGCATTGGATTGGCGGCAGTCAAGCCGAGCAAGTGGCCCAAAAAGTGATCAATATCGCCCAAACTGTCACGAGCACGAACACGCCGGAGCAGGCACTGGCTGCGATCCAGGCAAACCCAGAACTTGCTTACCGGTTCCAGGAGTCGATCGTTGAAAGCCAGGTTGATCTGCAACGCATTGCAGCGGATGTGGAAAAGACACGCATTACGGCCAATGTAGAAGCCGCGAAGACGAATGCGGCTGATCGCGCCAACGCCCGGCAAATGGCTTTAACTGAACACGATCA
Organism: Mycetohabitans sp. B3; assembly: GCF_021498065.1. NCBI lineage: Bacteria > Pseudomonadati > Pseudomonadota > Betaproteobacteria > Burkholderiales > Burkholderiaceae > Mycetohabitans > Mycetohabitans sp. B3. Next base: position 110,800 of record NZ_JAHLKN010000035.1, read on the forward strand.
CACTCCGCGTAACTTGGCCTATCTGTACACAGTTGGCTTATTTTTGGTGATCGGTGCGCATTTCTGGTTGTTGTTCGCTCGCATACCCGTCAATCCGGTCGCCTTTGGCGTGCTGGGCAATATTGAGGGAGTGCTGATTGCGATGGTGCTGGGAGCAAAAGAATTCTTTTTTGGCTCGTCGTCGACAGCAACCAAGCAGGCAGCGGTGATTACCAGCTTCGCGACTGATCCGGACACGCATGTGACGACCCAAACGATGAACGGTGCACCGACGTCTGCTCCAGTAACGCTGCCCACTACAGCAAACAACAAGCCATAAATATTAACAAATGATGCAAGCGAGTGCAGCAGTTTAGGCGTTAGCGAAAGGTGGCAGTGTGAAAAGGGTGCATTTAGTACGAATTGGCGTGTAAGCAACCGCTTGTTATGAGCGGAGATCATATTAACACATTCTTGCTTGATGCAAGAAGTAGTTGAGTTGCAGTTAAATATAATGAGGAATGCTAATGGCTACGACGGCTGAAAAAATCGCAACGAATTACCCCATTCCCACTTATCGATTCAAGGTGATAGTCGGCTCGGAGGAAATGGCATTTAGTGCCGTCTCGGGTCTGGAGCTGGGGGTGGAAACAATTGAGTATAAAGACGGCACAGGTCAGGTATGCAGGATGCCTGGCCAGCGTCAACCACTGACCATTACGTTGCGTCGTGGTGTTTTTAAGGGGCGTAGCCAGTTGTATGACTGGATCAACTCGATTTCTTTGAACCAGGTCGAGAAAAAAGATATTTCGATCAGCCTGACCAATGATGCTGGCAACGAGCTATTGGTTACCTGGAATATTACGGATGCATTTCCCACGAGGTTGTCGGCCCCCAGCTTCGATGCAAGCAGCAATGAAGTGGCCGTTGAAGAAATGACGTTGTCAGCGGACCGCCTGGCGGTGGTATTTCACTGATGGTATGTGGCTCATGGGTATGGTTAATTGGTCTGTGACTTGATTTGAGGAGTGCATGATGAGTGATTACAATTGTCCTGGCGTCTATCTTGAAGAAGATGCCAGCCTGGCTTTATCTATCGCAAGTGGTGCGACGGCCGTGCCGGTGTTCGCGCACAATGGCGAACTGATCAAGGATACCACGGTGGTGCGAATAAACTCGTGGTTGGATTTTGTGACGTCGCTCAAATCACAGCCTCCAACGACAGATTTGCTGTATGTGTCATTGAAAACGTATTTTGAGAACGGTGGCGGCTATGCGTATGTGTGCCCGACTAATAAGTTGGAAGAGCAAGTGCCAGGGTACGACGACATCACGCTGATTGTTGCGGCCGGCCAAGATGTGAAAGCGGCGGTCGGTCAGCTATGCAAGGAAGGGGAAACTCGGTTCGCGTTGCTTGATGGGCCCCAGACGGAATTAACGGCAGTGCCTAGCACGATCATGGACGGCTATGATAACTCATCCTATTCGGCCGTCTATGGGCCGTGGCTGACTGCGAATTGGACGACGATACCGATTCCGCCGAGCGCCGCGGTGGCCGGTGCGGTGTGCACAACAGACCGAGAGCGGGGCGTGTGGAAGGCGCCGGCCAATATTGGCCTGAAAGGCGGCGTGCGGCCTAATCAGAATGTGTCGGACACGGCGCAGGGCACCTATAACACTTACGCGAAGCCGCTCAATCTAATTCGGGTGTTTCAAGGCACTGATCCAATAATCTGGGGCGCGCGCACGTTGGCCGCCGAGGCCGATACTACGCGCTGGCGCTATGTGCCGGTGCGACGCTTATTTAACGCAGCTGAAAAAGATATCCGTAAAGCGATGCGCGTCGCGGTGTTTGAGCCAAACAGCCAACCGACGTGGGAGCGGGTGCGTTCGGCGATTGACAATTATTTGCATAGTATCTGGCGTCAAGGCGGGTTGATGGGCACCAAGCCGGAAGAGGCCTATTTTGTGCAGATCGGTAAGGGCGTCACGATGACGGATGACGATATCCTGCAAGGGAAAATGATTGTTAAGATCGGTATGGCTGCGGTGCGTCCGGCAGAATTTATCGTTCTCCAATTTACGCAAGGTATGGCCACTGCGTAAGGCATACTGCTGGCATCTCGTACGAAGCAGACTGAAATAACGATTAATGTGTGGGGCTATGATGCCAACGAATGTCAGTTATCCAGGTATATATATCGAAGAAGATCAGTCATTGGCAATGAGCGTGCCAGCAGGCAAGACAGCGGTGCCTGTATTTGTAGGTGTATTCAGAACTCCGCAAGGAGCATGGGCGGATCCAAAAAAATGTGTTCGAGTTAACACGTGGCTCGAGTTTAAGCAGAATTTTGGTAATTCTGCTGTTCCAGCGGTTACAGTAACTCCACCTGGAAAAGTAGTAGTAAAGAAAGGCGGCAAATCGACAGATTCGGATGGAGGTGCTGGAAAGGAAGACGAGGATTCAGATTACGCTGTTAAAATTGATTATAAAGAGTATTTGGGATCTCTATCTGTTAGGCATTATTTCGATAATGGTGGTGGGGCTTGCTATATATTGCCGTTGGATAAAATCGGTAAGGATGAGAAAGCGTTTATTGTTCCTACTATCGAAGCTTGCTCCGAAATTTCTTTGCTGTGTTACTGCGAGATAACGGATAATAAGAAGGATCAAAGCATTTATAGTGAGTTAAACAGCCTTCTAAATAAGAAAAAAGGCTACTTCCTGCTGGTTGATAGTTACGATGGCGAGCCGCCCAGCGGGTTGATGAGCGAGCAAGTCGCTGTCTATTACCCGAGCTTGCAAACGACCTACCAACGGCCATATGTGGATGACGCACTGATTACCATTACGGGCTATCCGGGCGTAAACAACCTGGCCGAACTCAGGGAAAAGCACGATACAGTCAGTCAAAACCTTTGTGAAAAAATTGACGAAGCGCTAAAAGCGAAATTAGAAGACGCACCAGTATATTTGCGTGCCAGTAGCGCGATCGCGGGCGTTTATTGTAAAACCGATCGAAATCGCGGCGTGTGGAAAGCGCCGGCCAATATGGCGTTCATTAATGTCGCTGGATTAGTGCAAGTGGCAATAGTTGGTAATAAGCCCACCTTCACGCCTGTTACTGTGACCGAGGCTGACCAAGGCAAGCTCAACGGGAACGGCATCAATGCCATCCGCGCCTTCAGTGATCAAGGCTTTGTGGTCTGGGGGGCACGCACGCTTGCGGCCCAGGACCCCGAATGGCGCTATATTCCAGTGCGCCGTTTGTTCAATTCGGTCGAACGCGATATTCAGCAGGCGATGCGTACGGTGATGTTTGAACCGAATAGTCCGCTCACTTGGGAAAAAGTACGTTCAGCAATCGATAATTACCTGTACAGCCTATGGCGCTTGGGCGCGTTAATGGGGACCAAGCCGGAAGAAGCGTATTTTGTGAAAATTGGCCAGAACATCACAATGACCGAAAGCGACATCGATGCGGGCACGCTGATTGTCAAAGTAGGGATGGCCGCAGCACGTCCCGCCGAATTTATTATTTTGCAGTTTTCGCAAATTCTGGGAGGCGACGCATCATGAACGGTAATGCGTCACGCCGCTGTCAGTTTGCGATTTGAGTGAGTGTCATGGATTCTCCTTTCTCACCCGGCGTGGTATTTTCTCAGGAGCCGGCCGTGCCAACTCCAACGGAGTTGCCTACGGCGGTGCCATTGTTTGTCGGGTATACGGATACCCCAGAGGAAAGCAAGGCACCGACCGTGTATAACATCGGTACTTTCGCAGACTATCAAGATCAGCTCGGCGGCCCTCCACCAAAAGATTGTTGTCTAGCACTTTATAGCACCGTACGGCACTATTTTGATAATGGCGGTGGCCGATGTTATGTGCTGTCGGTCGGCTCGTATGCATCGGTTAAGCAGGCGACACAGGAAGCAATCGCGCAGGCGTTGCAGCGTGACTTGGTAAGTGCGTTAGCTCAGGCATCCGAGGCCACCTTGCTGGCAATACCAGATCTAGTATTGCTGGAATCAGGTGATGAGAATGTGCTTGTCGATCACTGGACCAGGGTTTGGGAAAAGATGCTGTGCGTTCATCGACACCAGCGTGGTGTTTTCGCCCTGCTTGATGCTCCATCGGATCCCGATGTAGCGCGCCAATGTTTGGACCGCATCGCAAAAGCGGGGCTGGACGAAGCGCTGGCGCACGGTGCAGCCTATTGGCCACAGTTGGTCACCAATTATGAAAAAGACGACGGAAGCTGGATTACCGTGCCTCCGTCAGGCGCGCTGGCAGCGGCTATTCAATGTACGGATCGTGAACGTGGGATCTGGAAAGCGCCCGCAAATGTGCTTTTGGCTCGCGTGATCCGCCCCGCACGACCTTACCAACAAGCTGGCGTGTTCGGCCAGGAGCCGAAAATTAATTTGATTCGTAGTTTTCCCGCGCGTGGTGTGCGCATTTGGGGATGTCGCACATTAATACAATCTCCTCCGTGGTGCTATGTGCAAGTGCGCCGGACGCTGTCCTACATTGAAGCGCATCTGAGTGAAATCGGCCGCTTTGCAGTGTTTGAGTCCAACAATGCAATCACCTGGTTCAAACTTAAGGCGTTGGCACGAGCATGGCTGCGCCAACTTTGGCAGGCTGGCGGCTTATTTGGTGCGCAAGAAGATGAAGCTTTTCGGCTGTTGCTGGGGTTGGGCGAGAGCATGACCGAAGAAGATGTTCAAGCCGGCCGTTTGATCATGAAGGTTTTTCTTGCTGCTTATTATCCAGCCGAATTTATCGAGTTGCGCCTGCAGCTTCAAACTTCGGAAAGCATGATGTCGCCTGACATGGCACCTCCTCATAAGAGTGTGATGCGATGAGCGATCTTTTTGAACCTGCGGTAGCGCACCGTTTTATCGTCTCTGTCTTCTTTGATAAAGTGCCCAGCCCAGTGGATTTCCGTTTTCAGCGCATCTCTGGCCTGAACCGGGAATTACAAGTTAGCAGCCGGCATGAAGGGGGAGACAACGTCGGTAACGTACATTTGCCCGAGCGAGTTGTCCACGGCAACCTAATTCTGGAGCGAGGGGTGATGACGTTGACGCCGCTGACCTGGACATTCAATGATGTGCTGAGTGAATTTAAGAGCCGCTACGCCAATGTGGTCGTGTTGCTTATGAATCACGTCGATGTTCCAGTATGCAGTTGGACCTTTACGCAGGCGTTGCCAGTGCGCTGGCAGACAGGCGACTTGGATGCAACCAGTAACACTGTATTGATCAATACACTGGAGTTGGCTTACCGTGAGATGCACTGGTTAGGAGCTAAAGCATGACGCTCGAAATTCGGGAGCTGGTTATCGAAGCACGGATAGCCGATGCTGCGCCAGCAGTAGCGGTGCAGAATGCTGAAACACGGCTCACGCTGCAGCAAGAAGAGCGGCTCATCGAGGAGGTGGTACGCCGTGTACTGACGCAACTTCGGGAAGAGTTGCGGGAAAATGGAGAGCGGCATCTATGAAAGCCTTCGAGCGCAGCCTGGCCAAACTCACGATCCGTGCTTATTTGGACCGTGAACTCAAGCGTGAGATCGGTCACATCCAAGCTATGTATAATCCCGAGGCGCTCGAGTTGAACTATGAGGCTGATTATCAAGAAAACCAGGCGCTAAATGACTCGTCACAGGTCAACTATTTTACCGGGCTGCGACCAGGCCGGCTAAGCCTGCAGCTACTTTTCGACAGCCAGCTACCAGGCAATACCCAGCCGGTCGACACTCAATTAACCGCATTGCGGGCGTTGTGCGGCATTGTCGACGGACATAGCCAGGAGACACGCTTTTTGCAAGTCAAATGGGGCAAGCTCAGTTGGCACGGTGATGGCTATTTTGCCGGGCGGATGGCCAGCATGTCCGTGTATTACACGTTGTTCGACCGAGATGGCGCTCCGCTGCGGGCCAATGTGACGCTGGTGTTGAAAGAAGACCGTAGCATTGTTCTGCAGCAGTCCGCGCAAGGCCGTTTAACACCGTCCCCATCAGCCGTACAGGTGCAGGGGCAAGACACGCTGCCACTCATTGCTAGCGGTGCATTGAGTGCGCAGTCGAGCACGGTGGATTATTTGGATTTGGCGTATACGAATGATCTGGACAATCTAGGTGCAATCGCGCCGGGACAAACGTTGGTCTGGCCACCAAGTGGTGGAGGGGCGTCATGAGCAGCGGGCCAGCCACGGATCTGACGATACTGTTTCAGGGTCAGCCGCTTAAGTTTTTCAAACCCGTGCGGATCGAGACACGTTATACGGTTCAACATATTCCATCGGCATATTTAGTGTTGGAGCCGACGGGCGATGCACATAGTGATCTCTGGAAGCATAGTTCGGAAGATGCGGCACGATGCCAGCCGGGTACGGAGGTGCATATCCAGTGCAAGCAGACAACGCTGTTTTCTGGCGTTGTCGTGCAGCAGACGTGGCGTTGGCACGACCGGCAACTCGCGCTACGGCTGAAGCACCCGCTGCATCGGCTGGTGAGCACCTATCGCAGCCAGCTATTCGAAAACCAGAGCGACGCCGATATCCTGCGACACTTGCTGCAAGCACAGCGCATCTCGGTTGGCACAATCGATGGCATGACCGCTAAGCAGCCGCAACTGGTTCAATGGGCGTGCTCTGATTGGCAATGGCTGCGTAGCCGGTTAAGCGCCTACGGCGTATGGCTGATGCCCAAGCCTGAGCAACTCGAGTGCCGTTTCCCGAAATTGGCGGCCCGCGCCGATCATAAGCTTATGGCCAGCCGATCGTCGGATACGCAGGCGGCAGTTATCGATGCCGAATGGCAATTTAGCAGCGAGACCCAACCGTCATCGCTGACAGTGAATTATTGGGATGTGGCACAACAAGCGATGTCGCGTACAGTGCGGGCCAACGCTTCAAGTCTGGGCCAGGGAGGCCTGGATCCTACCAAGGTTGCGGCCTTGAGTTCACTGCCTTGGCAATTAAGCCATGCGGTGCCATTGACGCCAGCTGAAGCACAGGCACAAGCCGATGCACGGTTGCTCGCGCAACATGCCGCCGCTGTGCAGGCGCGTTTGACAGTGCTGGATTCGGCCGAATCGCTCCAGTACGAGCTGGGACAGACTTTAGCGCTCGAAGGTTTTGAAAAGCACTTCGAAGGTAAGGGCATTATTAGCGAAGTGCGGCACCATTGGCAACGGGGTGCATTGCGGACCACTGTGGCGATCGGCCAGGATGCATTGCGCGCGGTCGATGCCGGCTTGTTGCCGCGTGCCCCTGGGCTGACGATTGGCGTGGTGCAGAAATATCGAGCTGATCCGAGCAATCTTAACCGGCTGCGCGTCAGTGTTCCCGTGCTGGGCACTGAACCGCTTTGGGCGCGGCTGGGTGCGCCATACGCGAGCAATGGCAGCGGGCTGTGCCTGTATCCTGAACCGGGCGACGAAGTTGTGCTGGCGTTTCTGGATGAAGATCCACGCTATCCGGTGATACTGGGTGCAATGCATAACCCCAAAAACAAAGCGCCATTTCCTCCCAGTGAGGAAAATGCAAAAAAAGCCCTAATCTTTGTGCGAGGTGAAACGCAACAGGGCTTGGTATTCGATACACAAGAAATTTCCGCCGTGCTTGAGAGCGGCAAAGATCGATTGACTTTGCATAAGGGCGGGCAGATTGACAGCGAGCAGAATATCGCGATTAACGGCCAAAAAATCGATGTCGTGGCTAAACAGTCGCTTACGCTAACCAGTAACGAGCAACAGGTCGCAATTAACGGGCAAAAAGTCGCTATCCAGGCGAAGCAGCAATTTACGGCTGAAGGCACGATGGGTGTCACGCTGAAAGGTGCCAAAGTAGACTTGACTAATTAAGCATGCGTGGTTAGAGCGATGAGTGATAAGACCAAAGATATATATGGTCGTGGTTGGTGTTTTCCAATCACTTTTACCAAACAAGGGGTAAAAATGGTGGCTGATCAGCAAGACATCGAGCAAAGTTTGCAAATCCTCTTTAGGACGCAGCCCGGTGAACGCATTATGCGGCCCCACTACGGATGTGATTTACAGTCGGCTGTTTTTGAAAACATCAGTGAAGCATTGTTCGCGGAGTTGCGCACGCGGATCATCGACAGTGTGCTACAGCATGAGCCGCGAGTGATCGTCGAGGACGTAACGTTTACACGGGCTTCGGAACAGCCAAATTACCTGCATGTTCAGGTCGCTTACCGTATTCGGGGTGCAGACAGCGTGCATAGGTTCAATGGTCAGTTGGATATCGGTAACGGCCGTGCAGGAGGATTCGTATGAGCGACATCATTGTGATGGATGGCGATACTTTGTTGTTTGAACCGATGTTTGGCAACCGGCAAGTGATCGTGGCTGCCCCGGTCATGATTCGAGGTAGCGGTCACGCAACGGTTAGCGGCCGTCCGGTTTGTGTGTTGGGCGATGAGAAAAAAGTCCAGGCACAGGCGCAATACCTGATACCTGGCTATAGTCCCGGTCAAGGACTGGTGAGCATTCTGCAACTGTTGCCTAATCAGCAAACTCCGCGCTGCAACAGTGGTGCGCCTATTTTGCTTAAAGGTCAGCAGTTTATCGCCCGTTTTACACCAACGCAGCCGGCGATTATGACTAATCCGCCCAACAGCCCTGATGTGCCAACGCCAACAATGGGTAAAGGACGCTTTATGACGACCCAAATGTTTGCGCGAGCGGGTTAGACCGCCTATCTGGACTTTGGGTAACTTAAATCTGACTTGACCTTATGGCATTGCAGCAAGACACACCGTTTGTACTCGATGATCGCACGATCGCTTGTCGTTTGCGTGACTGGCAAAAGCAGTGCGAAAACACACCCTTTAAGACGTGGGAAGGTTCGGCGGCTAAGCTTTCCTGGGCAGACGTGCTATTTCAAGAACCAGACAACGTCGAGCGTCTGATTCAATTGGCCGAGGACCCAACGCAAAGCAATGGTCAATTACCACCTCATCAGGCGTTGCTGTTGGCGTTTTTACAACTGCTGCAGACACCGCAGGCGTTATTAAACGCGCTGCCTGCACAACACCGGCAGTTTTATTATCGCCAGGCCTTGGGACTGCGCGAGCGTGTAAGCGTTGCCGACCGGGTAGTGCTTTCGTTCCAGCTTAATGACGATAGACCTGAAAGGATGTTGCCAGTTGGGCTCTTGGTCGACGCCGGACAAGACAGTGATGGCACGCCTCGGCGCTATCAGCTGGACCAAAATTTATTGGCCAACCAGAGCCGGTGGACCGACTTGCGTTGGTGCCGGCCGGCACCAGGCGGTGGGGCTGGCAGTTATCGTATTGTGTATAGCGCCCAGCAGCCTTGGCCAACGGCAGGCATTCGGCTGTTCGAGCAGGGTGATACGCGCGATCCGACCATCGTCACGGGCCGGGTGCTCAGTAGTCCTGCGCTGGCGCTATCGGGTGGCACGCGCACACTGACGCTCAAGTTGGGCGGAAACGTGGATAACGTAACGCAGTTACACGCGTATGCCAGCAGCAATGGGAAATGGATTCCGTTGAAGACGACTGCTACTGGACAAACGGATCCTCAATTTACATTGGATGCCGATGCGCCAGCGATCAGTGCATCGCCAGGATTAGATGGTTTTACCGATACCGCTCCGCTGCTTAAGCTCATTGATTCTAGTGGCCAAGCGGTGCCCGAAATTAAGCAGCTAAGCATCCAGGTCGAGCAATTACCCGACGCACGGCTGAGCACCGATGACGGGGCTGCCAAATTGACCGAGCGTGTTTACCCTTTTGGCATGGAGCCGTTGATTGGCAGTAGCGTGTATTTGACTGCTGCTGATTTCTATAAGCCAAAATGCGAGATCAAGCTGACTCTTACGCCGGAGTGGTTGGACTTGCCTGCAGTGTCTTTTCCAAAATGGTATGAAAATTATAAGGACGTAAACAGCGTCAAAGATAATGACGTGTTCAAACTTAAAGCGACGGTTGGCTCAATAACAAGCTCATGGAGCGAGATCCATCCAATTTTTTCGAGTATTGAGACGACAGGTGAGCCAACATCGCAATCACTGCAGTTTACGTTCCCGAGCTTCAATGCTACTGCGTCTACCAGTCTTGATCCTCGAGAATGGCCGCAATATCTGCGTTTGGAATTGGCGGGACAGGATTTTTTACATAAAGAATATTGGCAATATTTAACCGCGCCTGCAGAGCAAGATAGTAAAAAGGTGCTCAATCCGCCGTACACACCTCAATTCAAAGGCCTGCGTGTAGACTATCAGTGTGACTATACGCTGTCACCTGACATCGATAAGCAGTACGTGTTGACGCCATTTGGGCATGCAGATGCCGAGGAAGCTGTTAAACAACGTCAAATTTATCTCGGTTTTGAACATCTTTTGCCTGGCCAAGATCTCGCTTTGCACTGGCAGCTTAGCAGCGCGCAGCGGCATACAATTGTTTGGGAATATTTGTGTGACAGCAATCAGTGGAAAAGCTTAGATGCTCAAGTGCGGGATGACACCAATGGCTTATTCCGCCCCGGCTTATGGTCGGCCACGCTTCCTGACGACGCGAGCACTCATGCCTCCGCGATGCCTCCAGGGCGTTGTTGGATTCGGGGTTCATTTGCGCATGAGGCTGAATTCAGTGAGGTTGCATTAAAGAGTGAGGCTGTATCGAATTTTCCGTGGATTAACGGTCTTCATACCAATAGTGTAACGGCAACGCGTGTGAGCGGAGGCGACCTGGAGGTTGCATTGCCTGCAGGCACAATTACTCGCACTGTCGAGTCCTGCGATGGAATTCAAAAGATTGAACAACCGTGGCCGTCCGAAGGCGGACGAGGCCCGGAAGATGAAACCGAGTTTTTAGCCCGGATAGCGCGACGGCTTAACCACAGGAATCGCGCGTTGACCTGGCGCGATATTATCGCGCTGCTGCACGATCGTTACCCGGAAGTGTATGACGCACGGATCGCTCAACCCCAAAAGCCTAGCAATTTGGCAGAGCCGCCGATACAGCAATTGGTCATTATTCCAGCGCCAGGACAACGCGACAATACTGATGCGCTGCGACCGATGTTTAACCCTGCACGGCTACAGACGATGCAGAAGGATATGCGCAGCCGTGCTTCGCCGTGGCTAGCCCTCTCGCTATGCAATCCGCAATATAAAAATGTTGCGTTGGATTACGAGTTAACTTTTAATGACAGCCTCAATCCGCATTACGGCTATCGGCAGGTCAAACTCGCTTTAACAGCCCACTATATGCCTTGGGCCGACGATGCAAATCATCGCACGGTAACGCTTGGTGAATCCCTCGACTACTATGCGCTGCTTGCTTTTATTCAACAACTGGAATGGGTTAAAAGTATCAGTAAGCTGACGCTTGATGGCAAAGCTGAGTCGGCAGCTGCACAGGCGCTAGAAGTGTTGATACTTGATATTCCCGATTATTCTAAGCCGCGCTAAAGATGGATAACTTGATTTTAGACAACTTGAATCGCGTGCCTGCCGCAGTGCGGCGTCAGATTCACTTCGATACCCTTTTGGAAACGGCGAGTCAGGTGTTGGCTACGTATGCCGGCAAGTCCTGGAGTGACAAGGCTGAACATGATCCCGGTATCACATTGTTGCAAGCCTTAGCCTATGGCGTGTCCGATCTGGCTTACCGGCATACGCATCCGTTGGTGGACTTACTCATCCCGGCTACGTCCGGATCGCAAGCACGGCAGGCGCAAGGAGTTTTTCCAAAAACATTTGGACCGCAGTGGGCGCTGACCTGTACGCCAATTACCGCGGAAGATTATCGGCGCGCGTTGCTGGACCTGCACAGCGATAAAGAAAGTGATCCTTTCTACTTTAGAAACATTCAGTTGGTGTGTGAGTCCGCCGAACAATATTACACTTATTGGTATAACGTTAAAACGCGTCAATTCCAGTTTAGTAACAGGGATGCAGCGCAGAAGCTTCATCTACTAGGCGGTTATCAAATCTTTGTCGAGCCAAGTCGGAATGCTAATTTAGTGCAGGCTCAAGAGGCGCTAGATAAGTTTTTAATTGAGAATCGCAATATTTGTGAGCAGGTGCGTACCATCACTTGGCTGAAGCCGCAGCCTGTTAACGTACAGGTGGAGGTGGATCTGGACGATGACTGTCAAGATTATGAGCGTGTGATGGCCGATATTTACACACTCGTCGATGATTGGATCAGTCCGAAGCCGGCACGCTCGGCGTCCGATGTGCTGATAGCGGAAGGGTGGTCTACCGACGATATTTACGACGGTCCCTATCTAAATCATGGTTGGATTACTGCGTTGCCGCCAGCAGTGGACTATCGTAACAAGCAAACCGTAGACATCAGCGGGCTGGTCTGCCACTTATTGAACGTGCGTGGTATTGCGCGGATCCGCACACTGCACTGCGGACAGAACACCGGCTGGACTCAAGATATTCCAGCACAGCACTATCCCATGGCTTGGGGTGATCAACCAATTGAGATATTGGCAGGGAAGGACTCACCAGTCAAACTGTTTAAACGTGGGCAACACTTGTTGCCCGAAATTAAAAACATCCGTCGTTATGTTAAAGCCCCTAAACTGATCGATGATGTATTACCTATGCTGCCTATGGGGCGTGACCGCAATGTGGGGCAGGCGTTATCCGTAAGCGCGCTGCTGCCATCTTGTTATGGATTGCAAGATGCATTAGAAGATGCAACGCTCACAACTGATGAAACACTGCAACGTGAGAATTTACGTCAATTCTTGCAGCTATTTGAGGATTGCCTGACGACGGAGCGTCAGCAATTGGCTACGCTTCCTCAGCGTCTGGCCTTTAATCGGGATCATCAGAAAGTCGAAGAACAGGAGCAAGCTTATAAGAAAGAACTGGAGACTATCGACGCGCTGCTGCGCTATTTTGGCGGCCAAGTTGCGTCTCCTGTGTTGTCCTCCAAAGGACTGCTTGATTCCGATTTTCTTAAAACGCAGCAAAATTATCTCTCCCAGTTTTGCGATTTGACTTATCACCGTGCCAAAGTTCGGATTGATAAGACCTTTCCTCTGCTCAAACGCATTGCGGCTCGGCTCGGTATCGAATCGAACGATCCCCAGCTAACCAATAAAATAGATTCTCAATCGGCTAAATCGGATATTTACTTGGTTGAATATCGTGCGTTGTTGCCGCAAGCGCCCAATACAGACTTTGTGAATCAGATACCGACTGATGTTGATGTTAACGACAGTGGCAGCTTGAAGCTTTTTTTTGCTAAAATTGATGCCGAATGCTTGCCTCAAGCGGGGCAACTGATTCAATTAAAGGGCGCGCAAGTTAATATTAATTGGGCCTTGGTAACTCAGGCGGACAAAAGTCAAAAATTCATTGAGTTGGATGCCAAACAAAATGCCCATTTGAAGCGAAATGCTGAACGTATTAAAAAGAATTTATCAAGCGTGCAGTGTAGCTACTGCGATGTTTGGTTGCACGATATGGACTTCCGGTTGGAGTATGCTGATGATCAGAATGGTCTTGACGATAATAAGCGGCAAAAACGCATTCAAATCACTCTCAGTCCAACTGTGCTGAAAGCGGGCAACGATATCATTGTTGAGTCAGCCAAAATTATTGCATCTCGGGAAAAGGGATCTGACGCCTCCATCAGTGATGTCCCATTGCATGCCACTATCCGTTCCATCGATGTGGCCAAAGGTTGCTTTATAGCTGAGCTCCAGGACCAGCAGGCCACTTGGCCAGATACGCCCAGCTCGTATCTCTGGTACATTCCAAAGGATACGATTGAGGATCAGTTTTCATTTGGAGTGGGCATCGTTTTTAATCGGGACCAGTTGCTCAACGTCGCCCGACCGGGCGATGTGATCGCCTGGGTCGAACAGATTGTGCGTGAAGAAATTCCGTGTCACATCGCCACAAATATCCACTGGCTTGACAACAACGAGTTTAAGCAGTTCAGCCAAAACTATCAGGCTTGGCAAAACAATGGTGTTCCGTTGGGCCAAAAATCTTACACGTTGTTACGGCAACTTGCTTTAGGCCGGCTGCCCGATGAGCCGGAGGGGATCGGCACGATGCATATCATCACTCGTGAGGAGTTGGTCGACGCCACATTGGTTGATCCAGCGACGCATGAATGGAAAACGGAGGAGAACGTCAAGCAGGCTGAAGTGCTTTACGTTCCCAAACTAAAGGATTGCTTTGGTAATGGAAAGAGGTTAACTGCTTCGGACGGGGCTGCCATCGACCAATTTGGCTTTAGCGTTGCTGTAAGCGGTGACGGCCAAACGCTGGTTGTGGGAGCAGTTTCCATCATGCAACAAACTGGATCAGCATATGTGTTCGTGAAAGAAAACGAGACATGGACAGAAAAGCAAAAGCTGACTGCTTCGGACGGGGCTGCCTGGCATGAATTTGGCTGTAGCGTTGCTATAAGTGGTGACGGCCAAACGCTGGTTGTGGGAGCACGCACCGGTTGCGGTAACGGCGGTGCCCAAACTGGATCGGTATATGTGTTCGTGAAAGAAGATGGTATATGGATAGAAAAACAAAAGCTGGTTGCTTCGGATGGAGCTGTTAGCGATCATTTTGGCATTAAGGTTGCCATAAGCGGCGACGGCCAAATGCTAGTTGTGGGAGCATCTAATAATGGCGTTGGATCGGCATATGTGTTCATGAAAGAAGGCGGTACATGGACAGAAAAACAAAAGCTGAAGTTTTCGGACGGTACCGGTAGTGTTGCTGTAAGCGGTGATGGCCAAATGCTGGTTGCGGGCTCATATAACTCACCATATGTGTTCATGAAAGAAGATGGTGCATGGATAGAAAAACAAAAGTTAACTGCTTCGGATGGAGCTGCCTGCGACCAAATTGGTGGTAGCGTTGCTGTTGCTGTAAGCGGTAATGGCCAAACGCTGGTTGTGGGCGCACCTTACAACAATAACGGTGGTGCCCGAACTGGATCGGCATACGTATTCGTAAAAGAAAACGGGACATGGAAAGAAAAGCAAAAGCTAACTGCTTTGGTTGAGACTGCTGTTGACTGCTTTGGAGCTAGCGTTGCTGTGAGCGACGATGGCGAAACACTATTTGTGGGAGCATATAGCAATTCCAATAATAAGTTTGCAGCGGCATATGTGTTTATGAAAGAGGAAAAAGGGTGGAAACAAAAACAAAAGTTGACTGCTTTGGAAGGCGAAGTGGGTTTTGGTGTTGATGGTGCTATAAGCGGTGACGGACAAATATTGCTTGTGGGAGCAGAAAACTACCCCGGTGTGGGAAAGGCATATATTTATGAGTCGTCCGTTTAACGGATTACGATGACAGTGTGATGTGATGATGCAGGGAAGTTGGAATTTTATCAATGAGCGTTACCGCTATTCATAGCGTACTCATGATTCTATGCGTACGCTCCGTTAAGTGGAGTAAGGTGGTCTTGCGGCGTTGTCACACCTTATTTCACCAGTACTTGCGGAGCAAAGGGCGATCTGTAAGCTCATGTCCAGCCGCTGCGCACTTGAAATCCAGTGAGTATTCAACCAAGGTATCTATATGGAAGACCAATCGCAACAGAACCCGACTGCCCCAAAGCAACCTCCGATGGAGTACGATGCTCAACAGCTGACGCTGATACAGAGCTTAAAAGAGAAGTTCAGTGAAGGACATATCCCTACGCAGCAAGATTTCAGTGACTTAATCGATATGGCATCGGTGGGGTATGCTGCTGTGGGTATGCAACCGGGTGGTAGTAAACAGCCGGGATTGGGCTTGGAGTTGGATGGCAGCCAAAGATTATCGGTAAAAAACGATAATTCGGCATCTGAGGATGGTATGAGCGGGGGGCTTAGCATTAGCCCAAACGGCTTGAGTGTGTTCATCGATCCGAGTTCAGGTTTGCAGATTGATGCAGAACATCGAATGGCTGTTGACAAGGATGCACTGCTTTCTGTTAATGCCTTTAAGCAATTGAGTAAAGCTGATCGACGAGCAATTTATCAGCTGCTTCAAGCAGACTGAAGTGCTTTACGTTTCCAGGCCTGTGAGCTTTTGATGAACTGCTGCGCAACCGTAACCCAGTGAATATTTAAACAAGGTATCTATATGGAAGATCAATCGCAACAGAACCCGACTGCCCCAAAGCAACCTCCGAGGGAACACGATGCTCAACAGGTACCTCTGACACAGAGTTTAAAAGAAAAATTCAGTGAGGGGCATATCCCTACGCAGCAAGATTTCAGTAACTTAATCGATATGGCATCGGTGGGGTATGCTGCTGTGGGTATGCAACTGGGTGGTAGTAAACAGCCGGGATTGGGCTTGGAGTTGGATAGCAACCAAAGATTATCGGTGAAAATCGATAATTCGAAATCTGAAGGAGGCATGGGGGGAGGGCTTAGCATTAGCCCAAACGGGTTGAGTGTGGCCATCGATCCGAGCTCAGGTTTGCAGATTGATGCAGAACATCGATTGTCTATTGCTAAGGATAAGCTGCTTTCAGTCGATGCTTTTAAGCAATTGAGTAAGGCTGATCGACAGGAGATTTATCGGCTGTTACTGGAATCGTGCAATTTCATTTATTATATCGGAGAGAGACTGACTGCTTCAAGCGGGTCTGCTAGTGGTCAGTCTGTCAACGACCAATTTGGTTATAGCGTTGCTGTAAGCGCTGACGGCCAAACGCTGCTTGTGGGAGCACCCGTCAATGACCACGGTAACGTTTCCGGCATTGGATCAGTACATGTGTTCATAAAAGAGAACGAGACATGGAACCACACACAAACGCTGACTGACGGGGATAACGGCAGCCAATTTGGCTATAGCGTTGCTGTAAGCGACAACGGCCAAACGCTATTTGTGGGAGCATCTAACTATGGCACTGGAGTATCTCCGGGCCTTGGGGCAGTATATGTGTTTATGAAAAACGGCGAGACATGGACAAAAACACAAATGCTGCACGGCTGGGATGCCAACGAGGGCTTTGGTTGTAGCGTTGCTGTAAGCGGTGACGGCCAAACGCTGCTTGTTGGATCATCCAACCGTCGCTATAGCGGCAACAATTCAATTGGGTCGGCATATGTATTTCTGAAAGAGAATGGGGAATGGAACTACGGACCACAAACGACGCTGTCTGCTTCTTACGGTGCTGACTACCAATTTGGTTGTAGCGTTGCTATAAGCGACAACGGCCAAACGCTGCTTGTGGGAACGTCCACTGTAGCGGCATATGTGTCCGTGAAAGAGGGCGAGACATGGAAGCTCCAAAGGCTGGCTGCTGGCGACGGTCAATTTGTCTCTAGCGTTGCTGTAAGCGGTGACGGCCAAACACTGTTTTTGGGAACATTTACTGGAGCAGTGTATGTGTTTATGAAAGAGGGCGAGACATGGAAACAAACAGACAAGCTGACTGCTAACGATGGCCAATTTGGTTCTAGCGTTGCTATAAGTGGCGATGGTCAAACGCTGCTTGTGGGAGCACGCGCTGGAGTGGCATGTGTGTTTATGAAAGAGGGCGAGACATGGGCACAAAAACAAAAGCTGACTGCTAACTACAGTGTTAGTGTTGCTGTAAGCTACCACGGCCAAACGCTGCTTGTGGGGGGCGGTGAGGGAAATGCATATGTTTATGGACATCCGTTTAAATGATTATGATGGCAGTGTGACATAATGAGTGGGAATTGGAATTTCACTAATGAACACTGCTGCGATTAATAGCGTACGCATGATTTTACGCATACGTTCCGTTGATCATGGTGAGCTGATCTTGCAGCGTTGTAGTATCTTATTTCACCAGTACTTGCGAGATGATCTGGAACAGGTATTGGCACTTTCGCCGGACGCTTTGACGTTCTCCATTGACCGATTAGTTTTGGATGTCGGTACGCTCAGTTGTACGCATTGGGAAACGGAATTGCGTCAGCAACTAATCACGCAACTAAGGCAGCGGTTGGGTAAGATAGGTGCATCTACTTCGCGTGTCTACTTACAAGTCGAGCAGCGCTCTCCCGCGGTACAGGCAGGCGATGTGGCTCATAAAGTGGCCGATAGACAAGCCTTCGGCCACCTGGTCTTCAATGCCTTGCGCAGCGCAACCCTGTCTGATCGAGCATGGCTAGCGCGGTTATGCTTGAATCCGGTGATGTTACAGCGTCTACAGCAGATGCTTGACCCTGACACGCTCCAGCGCATTGCGCACGCGCTCGGCGGCGATGAATGCACACCCGTGCTTAGCGACGCATCGGAGATAAACACGTCGCAAGCACGCCGTAGTACAACGGTCTGGACATGTGAGCGGGTCTCGGAAGTGTTATTGCACAGCGCTAAATCATTTTTTCAACACCATCCCGAGCAGCGCTTGCCCACGATACGGGCGGGCGCTATGGCCCGCGAAGCGGACGATGGACAAACCTTTGATCATCTGATCTTCGAAGCCTTGCGCATCCGAACGCTGTCTGATCGCGCATGGCTGGCACGACTGTGCTTAAATCCTGAGATGGTAAAGCGTCTACAGCAGATGCTTGATTCTGACACGCTGCAGCGCATTGCGCGCACGCTCAACGGCGATGAGTGCCCCCCCGCGCTTAACGATGCACCGGGATTCAACACGCCGCAAGCCCGCCGTAGAACAACGGCTTGGACCAGTGAGCGATTTACGGAGGTGCTGTTGCATAGCGCTGAATCATTTTTTCAGCGTTATCCCGAGCAGCGCTCGGCTGTGCCTATGGATGTTTGGCCGGTGAGCAATCACAAGACGGCCTTGCTTTCCCGGCCGGGGCCGCTCACTGCACAGCAGCCTCTACCTGCATCTCAGCCTGATCTGTCCATCGATAAACCACTGCCTATCAGCGGTGCGGGCCTTGTATTGTTTTGGCCATTGCTACCCACTGTGTTGCGACGCCTGGGTCTGGTGGCAGAAAAAACATTTATTGATGAGGCAGCGCAATACGGCGCCGTCAATTGGCTCAATCGCTTGATATGGGGTGATGACGCTGTCCTTGAATCGCGTGCGTTGTTTAACAAGGCGCTATGCGCGTTACCGCTGGATGCGCCATTTACCGAGGCACCACTTGAAACTGAGCGGCTCGCCGAACTGAACGCGTGGCTCGATGGGTTACCGATGAGCCTACCAGGCTTGCAGCGTTGTGGCGTGCCTGACATACGGCAACTGTTTTTACAACGGACAGGTTATTTGACGCAACGTGCCGGGCAATGGACCGTGCATGTCGACACCGATGCCAGCGACGTTTTATTGCGCGACATCTGCTGGCCAATGCAAGCCGTACTGCTGCCATGGCTTGAAAAGCCCATTGCGATCGATTGGGCGCTAACCGACAATGCATACCAATGAAAAACGACTTACCTGGCCTCAATATACCGACGGACGTGATGAGCCTTCTGTCGCATGTCGAACGGCTCGACTTGCTGCTGCAGCGTCGGTTGCAAACGCTCGAGCAGCATCCGGATGATCGTTTGATGCTGCATGCGCTGATGTTATCACCCGAAGCGCTTGCTGAGCGCCTTGAGCGACCGACCGGTGTACCAGCCTGGTTTGTCCCGTCTCACGAGACGATGCCGCCGCCGCCACCCACAACCGGTCGATTGGCTCAGGTAGTCGCGCGCTTTGGTTTGTCAGACCTTGAGCGCGACCTGTTGATACTTAGCTTGTTACCTCGCTTAGATAGCCGCTACGGAGCATTATTGGCCTATGCGCAGCAAGACGAGGCGCGTCGTTGGCCTACGCTGGATTGGGCGTTAAGCTTATTGTGCCCGGATAACCAGACCCGCCTTGCGCAGCAGGCGCGCCTGGGCGCCGACGCGCCGCTATTTGCGCACGGTCTAGTGCGTCGGCCGAAAACGGGTGAAGTACTGCAGGACCTCAAAATTAACCCATCTGTTTATTACTATCTGATTGGCGGCGATGTGGCATTGCCCGCGCGTTGCGCCGATTGGCTAACGCCGGTAGCTGGTGCGCATGCGCCCGATTTTATCGCCGCGCTCGCGCGCGATTGGCGTATGCCTGACACGATCAGCCCGGTGGTCGCTGTAAAAGGCGAGGGGGGAGGCGCGGCGCTTGCCGAGGCTGCCGCGTCAGTGGGGCGTCGCGCGCTTCAGCTGAATTTAGCTAGCTTACCCGACGAAGACGATGACGCATGGGCCGTACTGGATCAAGTGCTACGTGAAGCCCGCCTGTGGGATCTATGCCTGGTGTTGGCCGCGTCCGATGTATTGGCCGACACGCGGCCTCGGCTGTTTGCGCCGTTTGCGCGTCAAATCGCCGCGTATCCAGCGCCAGTGGCCGTGCTCGTCACCAGTCAACCCGTGTGGTTAGGTGCACGCGCGCAGGTGTTTCACGATATGCCGCCACGTTCAATGGCGCACGATGTGAAATGGTTGCGTGAACAGCTGGCTCCATGGACAAAAGCATCAGAAGTCGCCAAGCTGGATTTGGACACGCTGGTGCAACGCTTCCGGCCAACTCCGGAAACGGCAACGCATACATTGCAAGAGGCAGATGGTTACCGTCGGCAACGCGGCCAAGAGGCCGTGTTAGAGATGGCAGATCTAACAAAAGCATTTGGATTGCGCGCACAGCGTCAGTTTGGCTCGCTCGCGCAGCGCCTAACGCCCAAGCGGAATTGGGATGACTTGATGCTGCCCGACGACGTGCAACACCAGTTACGGGAAGTCCGGGCGGCAATCCATCATCGGGAAAACGTGCTGGAACGCGGTTTTGCACGCAAGCTTGGGAACAATACCGGTATTAGCGCGCTCTTTTACGGCGACTCGGGTACCGGTAAAACTCTGGCGGCTGAGGTGCTGGCTGGCGAGCTCGGCGTTGATCTAATCCGAGTCGATCTATCGACGGTAGTCAACAAATATATCGGCGAAACCGAAAAGCATCTGGCGCGGATTTTTGATTTGGCTGCAGCCGATTCAGGGATTCTATTCTTCGATGAAGCCGATGCGCTATTCGGTAAGCGTAGCGAAGTCAAAGACGCGCAGGATCGCCATGCCAATATTGAAGTGGCTTACCTGCTACAGCGGCTCGAAGCCTATCCTGGGCTGGTGATCTTATCGACAAATCACCGTGCGCATTTAGACGATGCGTTCACACGCCGGCTCACGTTCATGATCCGTTTCACTTTTCCCAACGCGGCAGTTCGCGAACGGATGTGGCGCGCGATCTGGCCCGCCGCTATCGCGCTAGCCAACGATGTGGATCTAACACGACTCGCGCGACAGGCTGAAATTACCGGAGGTAATATTCGCAATATCGCGTTGTTTGCCACTTGGTTAGCTGTCGACGAAGGCGCACCCTGCGTGGGACGTGTGCACCTCGAGCGGGCGGCGCAGCGTGAGCTAGGCAAAATGGGGCGCCTATGGGCGCGGGATGACAACTAAGCTGGAACGAACGAATGGACATAACCAGAAAATCGGATGATAAGATACTCGAATTGAACGAACGGATTCAAGAAGCAATCGAGTTATATGTTCCGAAAGATTTGAATTTGACAATCCGTTTCGACTTGCCGGAACAGGGGAAGGTCAACGACCCTACGGTCAGCGTGTTTTTATATGATATCCAAGAGGATTTGCAGCTGCGCAACAGCGAGAGCCGGTTCTATGACCCAAGCACAGGCAAAGCGGCGCCTGGCTGTGTACAAGTGCGTTGCTGCTATCTGATCACATACTGGGAAAAGCCCCAAAACAGCGATAGCCCAGCGGTGCTGGGCGCGAGAAGTGACGCGATGGTCCGGATGAACTGGGTGCTCAATGCATTGGTCAATCACCGCACGTTGCCGGGTTTGTCTGCCTATTGCCGAGTTCTGCCGCCAGCTGAACATTTAACAAGTTTAGGCGCATTCTGGCAGGCGTTGGATAACAAGCCGAGACTCAGTTTGAGTTATATGGTTACCGTGCCTATCACGCTGACCGATCTAAGTGAACCATCTCCCCCTGTACGTGAACCTATTAGTGACGTGCAACCCAAACCAGCGATCGATTTATACCGGCAGGCTGAGCATCTATTGCGTGACAAGCTGAGCAATGCAGTTGACGGAATGAACGGGGATGCCATTGAACTTGAAAAAGTAAGGATTTGCTGTAATCCGATACCGGGGCAAAATATGATTGACGTTAAGTTGTCAGGCGTTGTATCGAAGGACATAAGTGAGAAGATCACGCAAATCGCCAATGCGTGGCGTGGTACGACCATCTCTCTTGCAGAGGGTGTGAGTTTGACCATCGAGAGTGTGGATGATACAGCAGCTAAACTGCGCATAGTAGAAAGCGAATCGGATTCTCACAAATAAGGTCCGACACTACTTAAGCTTACTTAAAAATCGGATTAAAAATGCAAGAACAGATGCGTCTTAATAGGGAAGCAAAGAAAAATCATAAAACTAAAAGTCTTGGCGAAGATCATGCTGATATGCGTCCTGAAGTTACCCTCTCTCAAATTTCGATGTTAGGTGCACACGATGCCGGAACGCATTGGTTTAGTCGTAAAAAAGCGGAGGGGATCGATAGTTTAGGAACATTGTTTCCTGGTGGCTTTAAATGTCAGTCTCTAAGTTTGGTTGAACAAGCCCGAGCAGGAGTTAGATACTTTGATATCCGGGTAAAAAAAGGGCGGGCGGGAAAATTCAGTTTTTTTCATGGACCCAGCAAAACAGGAGGTGATGCGCTCGCGGAAGTAATGGATCTGTTTAATTATGCCGTCAACGATAAAGATAATTTATATATATTTAAGATGCATTTTGATAAAAGGGATGCAGAGGATTTTCTTTGCGGCTTTGTAAATGAATACATAGGCCATCTAATATATGATTGCGCGGGCGGAAATAGTGGCACGGAAGACAGTGGTGGTGAGGAAGGCGATAATGAAAAAGAGGGTGATAATATCAAAGAGGGAGATAATGGCGAGAGAGGCAAGGAAGGAAATAACGGTAAGGGGGAGAAGCCACTTGGTAGTTTTACCGTAGGGGAGACGCTTGGCTGCGGTAAAAATATTCTAATTATGGTGAATCATGCGGAAAAGTCATTTAATGATTCCATTGTAAGTAAATATGTATGGGATTATAAAGGTAGCACTTATTCCAAGTGGGCTGACAAAGCTAGCGGCAAAAAAACAGCAAAACATATTTTAAAATTTCATGGCAAGCCAGAGTTTGAGGATAAAAAAATATCAATTATTCAAAGCAATATGCCGCTCAGAATATTGCCGGTGCCAAAATCTGTAAAAAATCTGGCCAGAGATGATCACAATAAGGTAATTAAGGCTATTAATGAAATTTATGAAACAAAAAAACGCTTAGGGATTGTTTCTATTGATTATGCTGGTAAAGAGAATATTTCGTCGACGAACAAAATTAAGAATTTGATCAGAATGGCTAATGAACCGCTTATGAAGACAGCATGCTCGCAGTTGGAAGGTTCAGCGGGCTGATTGCAGCGATCTCGCAGGCTGGCGGGCTACGCTGGCCGGTCAAGGCCACCATCGCGCCGCGGCCTGGTACGAACCATGCGTCAGCGCTGCCGATACGCAACCCGCAGAAGGGGCGCGCTTCAGAAAACGGAAAATAAAGCATGCTTAGCCGGTGGCGCCCTGTCGGAATGAGCATGGGCTATGGGGCAGCGAACGCCTCATTCATCTACCGGGACGCACCGCTCGGCCAGACCAGTGGATCAGCGCGAAATGCATCAAGCATGGCATCGGCCTGTTCGGCGCTCATGCGTCCCACCGATGCGGATTAGAACGCATCGTCCAACGTGAAGTTACCTTCGGCATTGACGATCCGGCGCACCAGGTGCGGAAACCAGTACGCGAACAGCATCGCGACGGTGCCACCGACGGAGTGCCCGACCACATCGACCGGCGTCGCCGGCCATTGCGTGTGAACGAATGCACGCCGGTGTTCCACTTGCCCATCGAGCGATATCGCATCGAATGCCACGTCCTGGTACCGGCCGTAGCCAAGCAGGTCGGGTACGGCATGTGTACGTCGGCCCGGTCGCCCGAATACGTCCCGTGACGGCAAGGCCGACGTGATCACGCCTGCGGCACTACGCGCGTCGCGACCTCCGGAAAGATCCGGTTGACCAGCGTAATCGGTATCGCTGTCCAGAACCGCGTCGAACCGGTTACGATTGGTTCAGCATCACGGATCGCGCAGCAATCCGATCGTCAGATCGATTCATACAGCGGCAGCGTCAGGAAGTCGGTGAACGTGCCCGACGTCGACATCTGCTCGAAGATCTGCGCGGCCCGATCATACGACGCAGTGTCACCACTGACAACAGCCTTGACCTTGGCGAGTTCCTCGACGCTCAGCGCTCGCACGAGTTCCGCAGTCACCTTGCGGCCGTCATCGAGCTTACCCTTCGGCGAGCGGATCCACTGCCACACCTGAGAACGCGAGATCTCGGCGGTCGCCGCGTCTTCCATCAGATTGTGGATCGGCACGCAGCCGTTGCCAGTCAGCCATGAGCCAAGGTAATGGATGCCCACGTTGATGTTGTTGCGCAAGCCGGCTTCGGTGATCGGTGCTTGCGGACGGAAGTCGAGCAGATCCTTGGCGGTGACTTGCACGTCATCGCGTTGCTTGTTGATCTGGTTGGCCTTGTCGCCGAGCACCTTGACGAACTCTTCCATTGCGATCGGCACCAGGCCGGGGTGGGCGACCCAGCCACCATCGTAGCCATCGCCTACATCACGCGCCTTGTCCGAGCGCACGCCGGCCAGTGCCTTGTCGTTGGCAGCCGGATCGTTCTTGATCGGGATCAGCGCGCTCATGCCGCCGATCGCCGGCGCATTGCGCCGGTGACAGGTCTTGACCAGCAGTAACGCATACGCCCGCATGAACGGCGCAGTCATTGTCACCTGGGCACGATCGGCGAGGCAGAAGTCGTTGTCGGTCTTAAATTTCTTGATCGCTGAAAAGATATAGTCCCAGCGCCCTGCGTTCAGCCCGGCACTATGTTCACGCAGCTCGTACAGGATCTCGTCCATCTCGAACGCGGCGAGGATGGTCTCGACCAGCACGGTCGCGCGGATCGTGCCGCGTGGGATGCCGAGTGCTTGTTGCGCGGCGACGAACACATCATTCCACAGCCGCGCTTCCAGGTGGCTTTCCATCTTCGGCAGGTAGAAATACGGACCAGTGCCGCGCGACAGTTGCTCCTTGGCGTTGTGGAAGAGGAACAACGCGAAGTCGAACAGCGCGCCGGACACGCGTTGGCCATCGATCGTCACATGCTTTTCGTCAAGGTGCCAGCCACGGGGGCGTACCAGCAGCGTCGCGATCTTGTCGTTGAGCCGGTATGACTTGCCGTTCTGCTCTAATGAGATTGTGTGCCGCACCGCGTCCTTCAGGTTGATCTGGCCTTGGATCTGGTTGTCCCAGTTCGGCGCGTTCGAATCCTCGAAGTCGGTCATGTACGAGTCCGCACCGGAGTTCAGCGCGTTGATGATCATTTTGCGCTCGACCGGCCCGGTGATCTCGACACGACGGCATTGCAGGTCGGCAGGCAGCGGCGCAATAGTCCAGCTACCATCTCGAATGGCTTGAGTCTGAGGCAGAAAGTCGGGCCGTTCGCCGGCATCCAACCGCTTTGCACGCGCCACGCGCGCAGCCAGCAGGGCTTGGCGGCGCGCTTCGAATTGGCGGTGAAGCTGAGCAGCTAGCGCGAGTGCGTCATGCGTGAGGATTGTTTCAAAGCCGGGCTTGAGCGGAGCATGAATCTGCACGCCTTCGGGTAGCGAGAGAGGCGAGTGTGCCATGATTTCTCCTTGGTCGGTCAAGCTTATTCAGTGATGCGAATAAGATAGGTGAGACGCGCGTTCGATGAACGCAATCATGTCCTGCATGCCGGATCCGGTACCGGCATCGGGGGCGGACCTTCCTTTCCTTCTTGATTCCGCCGCGCATGCACCACTGCATCGGCGACACGTCGCATGCAGACGCCCTTTTTGTCGGGGCGATCAGCTGACGCGGTTTACGCGACCTTCTTGCTGTCGAAGAACTGTTCGTTTTCGGTGGAGCCATGCAGTGCGGTCGTCGACGCTTCGCGCTCGACCGTCTGCGTGACCGCGTCGAAGTAGCCGGTGCCGACTTCACGTTGGTGTTTGACCGCGGTAAAACCCTTTTCGGCTGCGGTGAATTCGGCCTGCTGCAATTCAACGAAGGCGCTCATCTGGTTGCGCGCGTAGCCGTACGCGAGATTGAACATCGAGTAGTTCAAGCTGTGGAAGCCGGCCAGCGTGATGAACTGAAACTTGTAGCCCATCGCGCCGAGTTCCTTTTGGAACTTTGCGATCGTTGCATCGTCCAGGTTCTTTTTCCAGTTGAACGACGGCGAACAGTTGTACGATAGCAGTTTGCCCGGGAATGCCTTGTGGATTGCTTCGGCAAACTTCTTTGCGTATTCCAGGTCCGGCTTGCCGGTCTCGCACCAGATTAGGTCGGCATACGGCGCGTACGCCAGGCCGCGCGAGATCGCTTGCTCCAGGCCCGGACGGGTCCGGAAGAAGCCTTCGACCGTGCGCTCACCAGTGAGGAATGGCTTGTCGTTGTCGTCGATATCGGAGGTGATCAGGTCGGCGGCTTCCGCGTCGGTGCGGGCCACCAATACCGTTGGCGTACCGCTGACATCGGCCGCGAGCCGTGCCGAGATGAGCTTGGCCACCGCTTCGCGGGTTGGTACCAGCACTTTGCCGCCCATGTGGCCGCACTTCTTCACGGCGGCGAGCTGATCTTCAAAGTGCACACCGGCCGCACCCGCTTCGATCATCGCTTTCATCAACTCGTATGCGTTCAGCACACCACCAAAGCCGGCTTCGGCGTCCGCAACAATCGGCGCGAAGAAGTCGATGTAGCCTTCGTCACCCGGATTCTTGCCTTCAGACCATTGGATCTGATCAGCGCGGGTCAGCGTGTTGTTGATGCGCTTGACGACCAGCGGCACCGAGTTGGCCGGGTACAGCGATTGGTCCGGATACATTTCGCCAGCGACGTTGGCATCGCCCGCGACTTGCCAGCCGGACAAATAGATTGCCTTCAACCCGGCCTTGACCTGTTGCATCGCCTGGTTGCCAGTCAATGCGCCAAGCGCGTTGACGAACGGCTCTTCGTTGATCAGTGTCCACAGCTTCTCGGCGCCGCGCTGAGCAAGCGTGTGCTCGACCGGTACCGAGCCACGCAAGCGAATCACGTCTTCTGCGGTGTAGCCGCGCTTGATTCCCTTCCAGCGTGGATTGGTTTCCCACTGGGCCTGTAGTTTTTGGGCTTCCTGTTGGCGAGACATAGCGTTCTCCTTGCTCGAATGACGTATGGGGTAGCCTGGATGACTTCGGTTTTGCATCGCCGAGATTAGCGCTGCGTGTGAAGTCTTATATAAGAGATTAGGCAAACCAAGTCGAGCGGAACAGAGGCGAAAAGCGTTTGGCGGAATATATTTAAATTTTAAAAATCAAATATTTAAAAATATAATTTCATTATATGAAATGAAATTTTCTATCCTGCAACAGAATTTTTGTGCCATGCACCACACATTTTTATGACACAAAAGATGATTTCATATAATGAAATTTTTGATTCGAATGCCAGCCGTACGGTGCAATAAATACGGCGCAAAAAAATGGCGCCGCAGGGCGCCATCTCTCGGAACGTCGGGCCGTCGCCGGCCCGCTCGCGTCAGAACGGTCAGTCGTCGTAGCGTGACGTACGGCGATCGTCATCCCGACGACGCGCCGGCCCGCGCGAATCCGCAAAACCGCCTCGGCCACGGTCATTACCGGCGCGGGTGTCACTGAACCCGCCGCGATAGCCGGCCTCGCGGCCGCCGCCTTCGCGGCTACCACCACCGGCACCGTGCCGAGCGTTGCCGTAACCATTGCTTGTTCCTCGCCCTTGATAGCTGCCGCCGGCGCCCCGCCCGTGGCCGCGCGGCGGCGCGCCCCGACGTGCCGGTGCACGCGTGGACGGTGCTCGCTTGGGCTCGAATCCGGCGATCACGTTGACAGGCAGCGGCGTGCGCACGAATCGCTCGATCCGCTTCAGGGCGCCGACTTCAGCATGGTGCACAAGGCTGACAGCGATGCCGCTGCGCCCCGCACGTCCGGTCCGGCCGATCCGGTGCACGTAGTCTTCTGCGAATTTGGGCAAATCGTAATTGAACACGTGCGTGATGCCGGGTATGTCGATGCCACGCGCGGCGACATCTGTCGCGACCAATACGCGCACGCGGCGTTCACGCAATGCGCGGATTGTCCGGTTGCGCGCGCCTTGCGGCAGATCGCCATGCAACGCGGCGGAGGCGAAGCCGTCTTCGGCCAGCCTGGCAGCGATCACGTCCGCGTCGTTCTTTGTCGCGGTGAACACAATCGCCTGATCAAGCGCGCCGTCAGCCAGCAGATGCGTCAGCAGCCGATCCTTATGGGCGCGGTCGTCGACGTAGTGGATGGACTGCGCAATGTTCGCGCGCGACTCCGGCTCACGACGGATTTCGATCCGTTCGGCGTCGCTGAGAAAGCGTTGCGCCAGCGATCCTACCTTGCCGTCGAGCGTTGCCGAGAACAGTAGCGTTTGCCGTGTGGCCGGGGTGCGGTCGATGATGGTCTCGATATCTTCGATGAACCCCATGTCGAGCATCCGGTCGGCTTCGTCGAGCACCAGCATCTGTAACTGGGACAGGTCGATACGGCCGCGCTCGAGATGATCGATCAGCCGGCCGGGGGTGGCAACCAGGATTTCGGGGTTCTTCGCCAGCAGCATCAATTGCTGGCCATAGGCGACCCCGCCCAGAATGCTGACCGTGCGCAGTCG
Source organism: Mycetohabitans sp. B3 (assembly GCF_021498065.1). Lineage (NCBI taxonomy): Bacteria > Pseudomonadati > Pseudomonadota > Betaproteobacteria > Burkholderiales > Burkholderiaceae > Mycetohabitans > Mycetohabitans sp. B3. Next base: position 139,614 of record NZ_JAHLKN010000035.1, read on the forward strand.
CCGCAGGTGCTTGCCATAGGTGGCCGCCGCAGTGGTCACCTGCATCGCGAGTTCGCGTGTCGGTGTAAGCACCAGCAGCGCCGGTTTGGCGACAGGTTGCTCGCGGCGATGACGGCGCTCGCCCCGATCACCACGCTGCGCCTGATGCGCGGGCTGGCTCGCGCGCGGGCTAAGCGTGCCGGCTTTTTGCATCTGTGCAAAGCGCTCGATCGCGGGCAGCATGAATGCCGCGGTCTTGCCCGAGCCGGTCGGGCTCGAGACCAGCAGATCGTGGCCGGCAAGTGCAGCCGGTATTGCGCGCTGCTGGACCGGCGTTGGCGCGTGATAGCCGGCGGCGGTCAGCGCGGAGACGATCTCCGGCGACAGACCGAGCGCTATAAAGCCGTCGCCGCGGGGAGTATCGTTGTTCGCCGTGTCGGTGGCCTGTGCAGCGCCGATGGCCGCGCTTGCTGCGGCGTCGGGCTGCGCGGCCATTGACGGAGCCATTGCATCGGATGCCGGCGTGGCGGCGGCTGCGTGCATCGCTGTGGCAGGGGCGGCTTCAGCAGCTGGCGTGGGCACCACCGGCGCGTCGCCGTGCGACGAGGGGGCATCGTTGCCGAAAAGTTCACGCGCCAGCGTGCCGAGTGACGAGGAGGAATTCGAGGTCATGACGATCCTATGAGTTTCGCGCCTGCACGGCGCGAACCGGTCCGGAAAAATGCGAGAGGCGCCAATCGGCAGCCACGATCGTCGGATGCGATGAACGATAGCCGTTCACCAGATCGAAAAACGGGCATGGCTCGTGAAATGCGAGCCGATGTTAGAACCTGTAACGGTGCGAACCGCCCAACGCGGAAACGCGAACCTTGCTTGGTCTACAACCGCACCCAAAAGCGGGCAAAGGTGGGAGGGGACAGTTTCTAAACGGGGATTGGAGCAAAACGCTGCAAAAACGCGCGACCCAGCCAAACAATATAGTAGTTCACCGGCGCGCGAAGCCTCGATTCTATCCGAATTTGCTGCGCTGCGCTACCTGCTGCGAGCAAGATCGCGCTGTGCCCGCCGGCGCGGGCGCGGGCGCGCAGTATCACGACGCGGTGCCGTTCTTCAACGATTCGACCAACTCGACGTATTGGTGCTTGGCGGTGTCCTGCGACGTGCCTTTCAGCGCGGCCCAGGCGTCGTACTTATACTTGCCGACGATATCGGCTAAGCCGGGCTTGTCGCCGTACACGTCACCTTCCGTGGCTTGCTTGAACAGCGCATATAAGCGCAGCAACGTTAGATTGCTGGGGCGCTCCGGCAATTGTCTAACTTCGTTCTGCGCCTGCGCGAACCGCGCATCGATCTCACTCATCGTGACCCTCCTTGGCCCTGTCCATCCATCCTGAACGGCCGAGTGTAGTCGGAACGTGCCGCCCTGTGCTGGAGCAAGTCCTCCAAATAATAGAGTTGACGCGGGCCGGCATTACAATAGCGGTTATGACGCCTCATGCCTTGCTTGCTCTCGATACGTCGACCGAATTCTGCTCGGTCGCGGTGTTCCATCTGCCGCCTGCCGCCGGTTCGCCGCGCGTGATCAGCCGCCATGAGCACACTGGCCCGGTTTCCAGCGCACGCGTGCTGCCCGCGGTACGGGAAGTGCTGGAGGAAGCGACACTCACACTGACTGATTGCGCCGCGGTGGCGTTCGGCGCGGGGCCCGGCTCGTTCACCGGTCTGCGCACGGCGGCTGGCGTGGCGCAGGGTCTGGCATTCGGGCTGGGTGTGCCGGTGGTGCCGGTTGGCACGTTGCTTGTCTGCGCGGAACGCGCGCGCGCATCGGATCCAGATGCAGGACGCGTGCTTGTCGCGCTCGACGCCCGGATGGGCGAGGTCTATTGGGCGGACTTTGCGTGGGACGACACGCTCGCCGACTGGCGGGTATGCCATCCTGCCGCGCTCGCCGCGCCCGATCGCGTGCCGGCTCCGGACGAGCCGTTTACGCTAGCCGGCAATGCATCGTCTGTGTTCGGCGACGCGCTGTGTGCCGCGACGCGGGCGCGCGTGATCGACCCTTGCGCGATGCCGCACGCCCACGCGCTGGCGCTAGCCGGCTGGCGTGCGTTGATGGCGGGCCGCGCGTTGCCAGCGCACCTGGCCACGCCCGAGTACGTGCGCGACAAAGTCGCGCAGACCACTGACGAGCGCGCGGCGGCCCGTGTGCTCAAAGATTCGGCGAAGGAGGCCCGATGAGCGGCGTGTTGATGACCCAGCGCTATCTGACGCCGATGACCGACAGCGATCTCGATGAGGTCGCGGCGGTCGAGCGCGACGCGTACGAGTTTCCCTGGACGCGAGGCAACTTCGAGGACTCACTGCGCAATGGCTACTTCGGTGTTTGCCTGAGGCACGTCACTGGCGTGTTGGTCGGCTATTGCGTGCTGATGCCGGTCGTGGACGAGATGCACTTATTGAATCTGTGCGTGGCGCCCACCGCGCAAGGCCACGGCGCTGGCTTGACGTTGTTGCGCGAAGCGGTGCGCATCACGCGTGCGCGCCAGCTCGGCAGCGTGCTGCTCGAGGTGCGTCCGTCCAATCAGCGTGCCATGCGGCTGTACGAGCGCTTTGGCTTCATCGTGATCGGCCGGCGCAAGAGTTATTATCCCGCGCGGCACCACGCGCGCGAGGACGCAATCGTGATGCGTTACGGCTTGCACGCTGAGGTGATGTCCGGCGCGCGGCGCGCGGGCACCCCGCTGGAAGCGGAACGGGAGCAGGCCGATGGCGCAGCTTGACGCGATTCTGGAAGAGCTTGGCATTGCGCCGTTGTGGGTCCGCCGCGGCGCGGGGCATGTTCATCGTCCTGGTGACGCTGAGGGCGATGCGCTGTCCCCGGCTCGGGACGTTATGCGCGAGGCCGGCATCGCGCTGCCGTCGCAGCCGCTCCAAGCGACGGATGTGACTGTGCAGGCTTGCGACGCGCAAGAGAGTGCAGCGCATGCGCCCTCTCAAGCAAGCCACACGTCGGTTGAGGCCGCGCAGTCGCGAGTTGAAGCGACTAGGGCAGAGGACAGTGCAACTGGACCAGCGGGTGGAGTCGGCAAGGCATTAGAAGGAGTCGAGGCGGCTGAGGGAGTCAAGACGACTGCCGCATCAGCGTCCGGGGCCGCGGCAGACGCGCAACCGGTGCCGATGTTGGATTGGGCAGCGTTGAAGGCGCGCGTCGCGGGCTGTACGCTGTGCCGGCTGTGCGAACGACGCACGAACACGGTGTTCGGCGTCGGCGACGAGATGGCCGACTGGATGCTGGTCGGCGAAGCACCAGGCGAGAACGAGGACAAGCAAGGCGAGCCGTTCGTTGGCCAGGCCGGCAAGCTGCTGGACAACATGTTGCGTGCATTGCAGCTGCGGCGCGGCGACAACGTCTATATCGCGAATGTGCTGAAATGCCGGCCGCCGGGCAATCGCAATCCGGAGCCGGACGAAGTGGTGCGCTGCGAGCCCTACTTGAAACGGCAAGTGGCGCTGGTCAAGCCGAGCGTGATTGTCGCGCTCGGACGGTTCGCCGCGCAGAGCTTGCTGAAGACCGACGCGAGCATTGCTTCGTTGCGGGGGCGTGTGCACGAGTATGAAGGCGTGCCGGTGATCGTCACGTATCATCCGGCGTACCTGTTACGCAGCCTGCACGACAAGCACAAGGCCTGGAGTGACCTATGTCTGGCTCGTGCGATTCATCGCAAGCGCACCGTCGCGCATTGAGCCGCCAGGATCGCGACGCCGGCGTGGCTGCCGACGAGGGCGGCAGCGTGCGTCAGTCGGATGGCCTGGCTGCATTCGCGGCTGCCGCGCGCGGGTGCGTGGATCTCCGGATGCCTGCACATGCCAGCAGGCTCTGCGTTGATCTGCTCCATGCGTATCGCGACGTTGCGGTGCGTGATCTGGCGTGGCTGCTATTGTCGCCCTCGTTGCTTGACGCGCGGTATTTCGGCCCGCGATTGGCACACGTGCTGGCGCAGCCGCGGCAGCGGCAGCAAGCGCTCGCATGGCTGGCACGGCTCGACGCCGATCCGCGTGCGTTGCATGCGGCTCTGGATGCCCGGCCGCAGTCGCGTCTCGGCTTATATGCGGAGCAGTTGCTCGGCTTCTTCTTACAATATGGCCCCGCAACGCGGTTGATCGCTGCAAACCGGCCCGTGCGGGTCGATGGCCACACACTGGGGGAGTGCGACTTTCTGTTCGTAGATGACGACGCAAGGGCGTGGCATTGGGAACTGACGGTCAAGTGCTATCTCGACGTGGGGGGGCCGCCCGGTTCACTGGTGCGCTATGTGGGGCCGAATTTGGCCGACCGCTTTGACCGTAAGCTGACCCGGTTGCTGACCCACCAGCTGACGCTGAGCCAGCATCCACAAATCGCGGCGTTGGCCGCCGATGGTCGTTGGCAGGCGGCCATGGTCGTGTGCGGCTGGCTGTTCCGTCGCTGGGATTCGAGCGGCGTTGGCGATTCGGACAACGTCAGCGTGAACTGCGCGCCGCGCAGCGATGCCGCGCCGGAATCTGTCGCGCCGGATCACTTATGGGGTTGGTGGACATGTGCCGCGCAGTGGCCCGTATTCGACGCGCCTGCCTGGACGATCGTGCCACGTTTGCGCTGGATGGCGCCGCTGCGGCTGTCCGCCGACGACCCGCGCGTGTATCGTGATTCGACCGCTGTGCTGGTGCACTGCATCGACTATTGGCGCGACCGGCCGAATCAGCCATTGATGGTGGCGGCGTTAGCCGACGTGCGCGTCAACCAGGACGTCGGCAACCCGGCCGGCGAGTGGTGTGAGTTGGCGCGCGGGTTCATCGTGCCGGATGACTGGCCCAAACGTGCGGCCGCGTATACGACGGTTCCGTGACCTCGCGGCTGTCTCTGCGCGACGTCCCTGTACGATGTCCTTCTATGTCGTCTTCGTATGGCGTCCCCGGCGCGCCGACCCCGCTCGCGGCGTGGAGTCTGCCTCGCGCAGGTCGCCACGTCTGCTGCCGCTTGAGAACAGCTACCACCATGCGTGACAGTGGTGCAGTGGCCCGGTGCCTTGCCCGACTGAAAGCCGCGTGCTGTGGATCAATGCCTGGGTCAGATAGGTCTTTGCATCGCTGACGGCGTTGGCCAAGTCCAGTCGTTGCGGGCGCAGCGCGGCAATCGCGGCGGACAATGTGCAGCCGGTGCCGTGCGTGCTGGTCACATTCACGCGAGCGCCGGCCAGCCGGGTATGGCGGCTTGCTTCGATCAGCCAGTCTGGACTGAAGTCGCCTGGCAAGTGCCCTCCCTTGATCAGCACTGCGTGGGCGCCTAGCGCGTGTAGCGCATCGCCTTGGCGTGCCATCTGCGCTTCGTCGGCGGCGACGGGTTGGTCAAGCAGCGCCGCCGCTTCATGCAAGTTCGGCGTGATGATGCTGGCCAGTGGCAGCAATCGCTCGCGCAGCGCATCAAGTGCATCGGGCTCGAGCAACGCGTGGCCGCTGGACGACAAGATCACGGTATCAAGTACCACGTGCGCGGGCTGGTACCGCTCTAGTACGGCAGCCACCGCGCGAACGATCGCCGCGTTCGCCAGCATGCCGATCTTGACTGCGTCAACGCGCAGATCGCTGAATACTGCGTCCAGTTGCGCAGTCACGACGTCGGCAGGTACCGGATGCACCGCGGTGACGCCCCGCGTGTTTTGCGCGGTCAACGCGGTAATCGCCGCGGCGCCGTATGCGCCTAGCGCGGAAAAGGTCTTGAGATCAGCCTGGATGCCGGCGCCGCCGCTTGGATCGGACCCGGCAATTGTCAGCACATTCGGAATCATAGGCTCCATGGAAAAAGTGCGCGAAAAGCCACTCAAATAGTCATCCATGCCGCGCTGCGGCCATCGCCGCACGCGTCAATGCCCCTGCTCGCCGATCAACGCGACTGAATCGAACGCGCGCTGATTCGCTGCGTGCCGGCGCATCACGCACCACATGGTCAGGCACACAAGGGTGCCGAATAGCACGATCACCAGCTGGATCGGCACGTTGAACCAGATGAGCATGGCGTACAAGCACAGCATCACGAGCACCGACAGATTCTCGTTGAAGTTCTGTACCGCGATTGAATGGCCGGCGGACAGGAGCACATGTCCGCGGTGCTGCAGTAGCGCATTCATCGGAACGACGAAAAAGCCCGACATGCCGCCGACCACCATGAGGAAAGCATACGCGCATATCAGGTAGGCGGGTACCCGGATGTGGCCAATGTGCCATGCCCAGTCGGATGGAAAGAGCTCCGGGGTATAGAATGACATCGTCATGACCAGCAGACCCATCACGATACCGACGGGCAGTACCGTCAGCGAGCGCTTGAGCGGCACGCACGTGGCCGCGAGCATTGCGCCGCCTGCCACACCGACCGCGACCACGGCCTGCAGCACGGCACCTTCGGACAGCGTCATGCCGAGCGATACCTCGGCCCATTTAAGCACGATGAACTGCAACGTAGCGCCGGCGCCCCAGAACAAGGTGGTGACCGCCAGCGAGATCTGGCCGAGCTTGTCGCGCCACAGTGCGCCAAAGCACTCGGCAAAGTCACGGATCAGCCGGATCGGCCGGTGTTGCTGCTGTGGGTAGCGTGCGCCGGTGTCCGGTATCCACAGATTGAACACCGCAGCCAGTGCGTACACGGACATGATCACCACAATCGCCGATTCTGCCGCGGTGTGGGCGAACGACAAGTGCCGCAGCAGCGGTTGTGCGATGTGCGGACTGATCAGCGCGCCACCCATCACGGTGCCCAGGATGATCGACGCGACGGTCGTTCCCTCGATCCAGCCGTTGGCCACTACCAGGCGCTCTGGCGGCAGTAATTCGGTCAAGATGCCGTACTTAGCCGGCGAGTACGCGGCCGCGCCGAATCCGACGATACCATAGGCCAGTAGCGGATGGGCATCAGTCAACATCGTCACGCAGCCTACCATCTTGATCGTATTGGTGACGAACATGACGCGGCCTTTCGGCTGCGAGTCTGCAAATGCGCCCACAAAGGCGGCAAGTACAACATAAGACAGCACGAAAAACAGCTTCAGCAGCGGCGTCATCCAATTCGGCGCGTGAAGGTCTTTCAGAAGGGCTATCGCAGCGATCAGAAGCGCACTGTCGGCGAGCGAAGAAAAGAACTGCGCCGCCATGATGGTGTAAAAACCTTTCTTCATCTGATGCTGAGCTTGATTCCTCTGTCGGCAGCCGCTGTCGGGCTAACCCGTAGCATGAACTGCTCGAAATGGGTTGTGTGCACGGCTTTATAACACGAAAATACGAACGTTCAGAGTTAGCGCTCGCTTCAGCGACGCAGATCGCGCCGGCGATCGTGCACTTAAATCGTTGATTTGCAGCGACATTAAACTATCCAATCTATGCCTCGCCCGCTCCTTGCCACGATTCACACCGCAGCGCTTGCTAATAATCTCGCCGTTGCCCGCCGCCGTGCTCCGAAGTCCAAGCTCTGGGCCGTTGTCAAGGCCAATGCCTACGGGCATGGCTTGGCGCGCGCGTTCCCCGGCCTGCGTTCGACCGACGGCTTCGGATTGCTTGACCTCGAAGAAGCGGTCAAGTTGCGCGAATTGGGCTGGGCCGGGCCCATTTTGCTGTTAGAGGGGGTTTTTCGTCCGACCGACATTGATGTGATTGACCGCTACAGCCTGACGACCACCGTGCATTGCGACGAACAATTGCGGATGCTGGAAATGGCGCGTCTGTCCAAGCCGGTCAACATCCAGTTGAAAATGAACAGCGGCATGAACCGGCTTGGCTATGCAGCCGGCAAGTATCGCGCCGCATGGGAACGCGCGCGCGCGTGTCCTAGCATTGGCCAGATCACGCTGATGACCCATTTTTCGGATGCCGAGGGCGAAAGCGGCATCCGACACCAATTAGAAGTGTTCGAACATGGCGCCGAAGGCATTGTAGGTGCGCGCAGCCTGTCGAACTCGGCTGCGACGCTATGGCATCCGCATGCGCATTTCGACTGGGTGCGCCCCGGCATCATGCTGTATGGCGCGTCGCCGTCCGGCGTCTCGGCCGCGATCGAGGGCCTCGGCCTGCAGCCGGCGATGACGCTCAGCTCGGAACTGATCGCGGTGCAGACGGTCGAGCCAGGGGACAGCATCGGCTACGGCTCGACTTTCAAGGCGCGCGAGCGCATGCGTATTGGCGTTGTGGCGTGCGGTTACGCGGACGGCTATCCCCGTTGCGCGCCCGAGGGCACGCCGGTCCAGGTGGGCGGGGTTCGCACGCGGGTTGTCGGTCGAGTGTCGATGGATATGTTGACCGTGGATCTATCCTCGTGTCCGAGCGCGGCGATCGGCAGCCCAGTAGAGTTGTGGGGGGGCGACGTGCCAATCGACGATGTCGCGGCAGCGTGCGGCACGGTCGGCTACGAATTGATGTGCGCGATCACGCAGCGCGTGTCGGTGCGTGCAGAATAACGCGGAGCAGGACGCGTGGCAAAAACAAAGACCGTTTTCGTCTGCAATGACTGCGGTGCGCAGTCGCCGAAGTGGCAGGGCCAGTGCCCATCGTGCCACAGCTGGAACACCCTGGTCGAGTCGGCTGAGTCGATCGCCGCGCCGAACCATCGTTACCAGGCACTTGCCAAGAGCCAGCCGGTGCGCAAGCTCGCCGAAATCGAAGCGTCGGACGTGCCGCGCTACTCGACTGGCATCGGTGAGTTCGATCGTGTGCTCGGTGGCGGTCTGGTCGCAGGTGGCGTCGTGCTGATCGGCGGCGATCCCGGTATCGGCAAGTCGACGTTGCTGCTGCAGGCGCTCGCCGAGATCGCGCACAAGCGGCGTGCGCTGTATATCAGCGGCGAGGAATCCGGCGCGCAGATCGCGTTGCGCGCACAGCGGCTCGGCTTGCTCGATGCGCCCGCCAGCCGGGTCGGCGACTTGCAACTGCTGGCAGAGATCCAACTCGAGAAGTTGCAAGCCACGATTGACGCCGTCAAGCCGAATATTGCCGTCGTCGATTCGATCCAGACCATTTACTCGGATGCGCTGAGTTCAGCGCCTGGCTCCGTGGCGCAAGTGCGTGAATGCGCGGCGCAACTGACGCGGATTGCCAAGCAATCCGGCGTGACGATTATCATGGTTGGCCACGTGACGAAGGAGGGCGCGCTTGCCGGGCCCCGAGTGCTCGAGCACATCGTCGATACGGTGCTGTATTTCGAAGGCGACACTCATTCATCGTTCCGGCTGGTGCGGGCGTTCAAGAACCGCTTCGGCGCGGTCAACGAACTCGGCGTGTTCGCGATGACCGAGCGCGGGCTGCGCGGCGTGGCCAATCCGTCGGCGTTGTTCTTGTCGCAGCACGAGCATACGGTTCCTGGCTCGTGCGTGCTGGTCACGCAAGAAGGGTCGCGGCCGTTGCTGGTGGAGGTGCAGGCGCTGGTCGATACGGCGCACGTGCCGAACCCGCGCCGGCTGGCCGTCGGCCTGGAACAAAACCGGCTTGCGATGCTGCTCGCGGTGCTACATCGGCACGCAGGCATCGCATGCTTCGATCAGGACGTTTTCCTGAACGCGGTCGGCGGTGTGAAGATCGCCGAGCCGGCCGCGGACCTGGCCGTGCTGCTCGCGATTCATTCGTCGATGCGCAACAAGCCGTTGCCTAAGGGGCTGATCGTGTTCGGCGAAGTCGGGTTGGCCGGTGAGATCCGGCCATGCCCGCGTGGCCAAGAGCGCCTGAAGGAGGCCGCCAAGCTCGGCTTCTCGATTGCATTGATCCCGAAGGCCAATACGCCGAAGCAGCCAATCGACGGCTTGCAGGTGATCGCCGTCGAGCGCATCGAACAGGCGATTGACCGTATTCGGACGCTGCAACAATAGGGGGACGCAATCGCTACTCTCGGCCGCACCGCCTATCCGTGCTTCAGGCGTGGGATCGGATGTTAACGTTCAACAAGGCGCTCATCGAACGCGCGATGGGTGCGAAAATGAATTTGCATTTGGGGACTGCGGTTAAGCACGTGCGCGTTGGCCGCAAAGTTATCTTTTCATCGATTACTGAGTTTGCCAATGGACTTCGATTTGAATGCCGCTTTAAACCCTCACTCCAGCTACGTGTGCGCAGGGCAGGCGGGCCAACAGCCTGCCGCGTCAGCGCCGCCACGACTGTCTTCCAACGACGCGTTGACTCGTCCCTTGCCCACCCGACCGACGACGTATGATGACCTGCCGTCCGAACTGATTGCCCGGATCGGTGACTATGTACCCATTCAAGACGTGATGCCGTTCGCCACAGTCGATCGCCGCACGTATCATACGATGCAGACCCGGCGCCTCGTCCACCGCTATTGGCAGCGGGCAAACCAGGCCGTCAGCTTGGCGTCAGTCAACCAGCTGCTGAATGAAATGGGGGGCGCGTTGAGCAATCCAGCGCAGTATGTCGAACCCATTGATGCGCTAAGTCAGCGTCTGCGAGCGTTGCCAAAAGCCGAGCGAGTCGAGGCATTCAAGCGCGTGTTTGCGGCCGCAGAGCGTATCCCGCAGGACGGCGTGCGAATACAAAAAGCGCTATTACGCGCTTTTTTTATTTTTCCTCCGAGCCGGCGTGATGAGCTATTCGACTTCGCTTATGCGATGGCGGAACGACGCGCGCCCGGGCAAGACAATATTTGGGCGGAGCTGGCTGACAGTTTGCGGTTTTTTTCGTTCCATTCGCCTTTTGTCGAGCAGCGTTATCAGGCGCTTTTAGATCGGCTTGCGTCGTTAAGAATATCCGAACAAGCGAAGCTCATCCCGGTATTATCCAATTTGCTTTTTTACTTTAATAAGACAGACCCACGCGTCCTTGAACGCTATGCGCTCTTACGCGGACACGCGTTACAACTGCCGCCCTCTCATCAAGGCGCATCGGTCGGCATATTAGCGAGTTGCGTACGGATTTTGCCGCAAGCGGAGCAGTTTGCCCAATACACGCGGATGCGTGATTGGGCGCTGTCGCTGCCTGATGAGCAGTGGGGGGTTGCTTTGCAGTATTTGCCCGAAGGGCTTGAAGAGCTGTCGTATGAACAACGTGCGCAGGAGCTGACGTTGCTTGAGGGTCATTTAGCGCGCGTGCCTATGTCTCAGCGTGTTTCGGCAGCGTTTGGACTACTCAAATGCCACTTGTTTTTAGACGATGTACAAATGAAGCGGGCCTGGCGGCAAGGTTTGAACCTACTGAATGATGCGGGCGAAGCCGCTTTATGGGATTTGCTTCGCCAACTTCGGGCCGCTTGGGTGTTATCTGAGTTCAGCAATTTCAGATGGGAAATGGCGGTGGAGGAGATTACGCGCTTTATGGAGGCCAGCCAGTTCTCCGAGCCGGCGCGGGCGCGATTCCGGGCCAATGTAGATTGGCTCAGAAGTGAGCCAATAATATTTATTGAAACTGAACCCAGTATGCTTCGTTGATTCAACGCCGGAACAGATACCGACGTGCCATCGGCGCGCTGGCAAGGGTTCGTCGTTGTCGTCATGCCGCGCGATTACGTTGGGTGCACATGTATTACGAGGCCGGCAACGCCGGCCTCGTGTGCGCGGTGCGGCATCTTTCGACCGACACTTCGCAAATGGCTACGCCGCTATCAGGAAGCCGGCAAAGCAGGCCTGCCATCCCAAAGCCGCCGTCTACACCGACCGAATTCCAAGCCAGAAGGTTATCGAGGCAGATCGAGCAACGATCCTCCGACTGCGTGCTGAGCACAAAGGCGCGCGGCAGATCCAGAATGAACCTCGATTGCACGAGTCAAGGAGCAAATTGCACGCCATCGGCAGCGCACGGTTCACTCCTTCGGTGTCTTTTCCGCGGGCTGGGCAGAAATGATATTGGCGACAGGCCGGATGTCGGCTTGTCCGCTTCTGGCAAGTTCTCTCACCTTATCCTTATCGCGGATACCAAGATATACAGAACCACCACCATCTAAGTTGAGCGTGGAAACGCCAATCCCATTGGCAGCGTTTTTATATTTCCCTGCTGGATCAGCACCAGTTGCCGTGATATCTTGCCATGAAACCATTTCCACACCCAGGCCTCGTTTGCCGCCTGTTGTTGTCAAAGTATGCATGACTAAGTCATCTGGTTCGCCAGACACTCCGGGGCGCACACTCACCGCGGCCCGCTCATTGCGCTCGCTAGCATGAGTCAGCGCGCCGGCAAATTTGTTTAATGGGTTTTCCTCCTCGGCGTTGCGATATTGGAATCGGTCATCGTTGCTGTCCAACTTCGTCTTCTGTCCATTCAATGCGAGCACTGGACCGCTCGTGACGCCGACTTTACCGTCCGCTTGTAGTTGACCGTAGTCATTCCGCCAAGGCGGAGCGACGTCGACATGGTCGCCTCGAGTTGCGGTTGGGCCCACCGGCCTGCCAACGTCATTTTCTTTTGCTGACTTTTCATCGTTTCCTTGAACAATCTTAAGTCTGGTTTTGTGCACGAAGTACCCGCCGTTAATAAAGGCGGACCCTTCCGGCGCTGCCGCTGCAAGGTCTGAGGGGAACTCCGGCTCCTCCCCTTCCTTTGTCCCGATCACTTTACCAGACTCCGCTCCACCTTTTACAACAACCATATTGTAAGTCGCGATATTCCCATCTTTATCGCTCGGAAGCCTATCTCGGATCCTTTTAAGCGGCGTGTCTGGAGGACTCGCGCCGACAGAGCCACCTTTGATCGTAATCTGGATGACTCCCGTACCGTGGCTTTGTACCTTGACGATCTTCTCCCGCACGAAATGCCCTTTGGCTCGAGCGGCGAAACGAGAAAGTGCCTTGGCGGCGCTGGGATTGTCTTTAAGCTTATTTCGTATCGCCTCGAACTCGTCAGTGTTAGATAATGGGCTGGTCGGTGCAGAGGATGCGCTCTTAGACGGTGACGGCGCACGGGGCGGCGAAGTTTGCGTATTCGTATTCTGCGCTTCGAATTCGGTCTGGTGAGAAGTAATGGTCAGTTTCAATTTAGGACCCCTATTTGGTTCCACGGCAGTTATGTCGACAAGCTATTATTCAAGATAAAGCGATGTTGCCTCTGCCGTGAGTGAAAACGACGTGCTTCAGTTACGTTATAGGCGTGCTGTTTTGACTGTGATAGCGCAGCACGAAGTCCAGACGTCAAAAACGAAGCGTCTTCCAGCGGGTGGAAATTGGCTGAATAGAAGGACAAGTGACGGCCGACGCCGCATCATGCTGCGTCCAGCCTCTTGACGATGTGCGGGTCGTCGTCGCCGACCACCAGCGTGCGGCAATGGTGGCCGGCATGCACCGCCGGCCGATGTCCGGCACGGCCACACCGCTTAGCCGTTGGCGGGCGGCACGTAGCCCGACGCGACGTCCGCGCCTTCGCCAAAGAAAAATTTTTCAGTTTGTTTTAACAGATATTGGCGCGCGCGCGGATCGGCCATGTTCAGACGGTTTTCGTTGATCAACATCGTCTGCTGCTTGAGCCACGCCTGCCATGCTTCCTTCGAGATGCTTTCGAAGATGCGTTTGCCAAGCTCGCCCGGCAACGGCGGAAAGTCCAATCCTTCCGCCTCTTTGCCAAGTTTTGCGCAGTGAACCATTCGAGCCATCAGACTTCTCCTTTGATATGGGGGTGGGGCGGGGTGCCGACGTGCGGATTCCCCGCGCGTGCTCAGAGCTGCTTGATCAGCACGAGCGACTTGCGCTGCCAGTTGTACAGGCGGCGCCGGTCCTCGGGCAGGTCGTTGACCGTCGCCTTGACGAAACCGCGTTTGAGGAACCAATGCTCAGTGCGGGTCGTCAGCACGAAAATCCGCGTCAGGCCGCGCGCCCGGGCGCGTTGCTCGATGCGCTTGAGCAGACGCTCGCCGTCGCCGGTGCCCTGCGCCTCCGGTGCCACGGTCAGGCACGCCATCTCGCCGATCCGCTCCTGCGGGTATGGGTACAGCGCCGCGCAACCGAACAGCACGCCATCGTGCTCAATGACTGAGAAGTGATCGATGTCACGCTCGATCTGGTGGCGGTCGCGCCGCACCAGCGTGCCGTCCGTCTCGAGTGGCTCGATCAGTTGCAGGATGCTGCCGACATCGTCCGGCACTGCCTCACGCAGGCTTTCTAGATTCTCGTACGAGATCATTGTGCCGACCCCGTCGTGCAGGAACAGCTCCAGCAGGATACTGCCGTCCAGCGCATAGGGGATGATGTGCGAGCGCGGCACGCCACCGCGGCACGCGCGGATCGCATGCTTTAGGTAAAAGTCCGCATCTGCGCGGTCCAACTCGCCCGTATGAGCTTCGTAGATTCTCTGTGCGTCATCCAGCGACAGCTCACGGGTCAGTTCACCGTCGCCGTCGATCACGCCGGGCGTCTCGGTGATGAAGATCAGCTTGTCGGCACGTAGCGCGATGGCCGCGGACGACGCGACATCCTCCATCGACAGATTGAACGCCTCGCCGGTCGGCGAGAATCCGAGCGGCGACAGTAACACGATCTTGTTGCTCTCCAGCGAATGCCGAATCGATTCGGCATCGATCTTGCGCACCACGCCGGTATGTTGGAAATCGACGCCATCGAGTATCCCGACCGGCCTCGCGGTGACAAAATTGCCGGATACGACGCTGATATGCGCGTGCGCCATCGGCGTATTGGGTAAACCTTGGCTGATTGCCGCTTCGATGTCTAGCCGCACTTCGCCGGACGCTTCTTTGGCCGCTTCTAGCGCGCGTGCATCGGTGATCCGCATGCCGCCCGCGAACAACGACTCGACCTGGTGCAGGTTTAACTGTTCCTCGACCTGCGGGCGGGAACCGTGCACCAGTACGATCTGAATGCCCATCGCATGCAATAATGCGACATCCTGCACCAGCGCATTGAGCGCGCCCGCTTGCATCAATTCGCCGCCGAACGCGACGACGAACATCCGGTTGCGGAACGCATGGATGTACGGTGCAACCGATCGCAGCCATTCGACGAATTGAGCGTGATTCGCGGTGTATTCGATGGCGGCGCTCGTCTGGCCGCCGGCCACGGCGAGGCCGCTGGCCCTCGTGTCGCGGCGGGCGAGATCGTTTTGTGCAGTCATGGCCGGATTATAATGCGCCCCCATGTCCAATGTAGCCAAAAACCGCGCGGCAGATGCATCGCCGACTGATCTCGCTGACCCTGCGCGCCACGGCAGGCCGCCTGCTGCACGTCGCGCCGAGGCCCGACGCGCGTCCTCGGCGCACAACCCTGCGCCCAATCCGGTGCCTCCCGTCACGTTCCCGCAGGCGCTGCCCGTTAGCGGTCGGCGCGACGAGATCGCTGCCGCGATCGCGCACCACCAAGTCGTGATCGTCAGCGGCGAAACCGGATCAGGCAAGACCACGCAACTGCCCAAGATCTGCTTGGCGCTCGGACGCGGGCTGGGCGCGGGCGGCACCGGCCTGATCGGCCATACGCAACCGCGACGTATCGCGGCATCGGCGACGGCGCGACGCATTGCCGAGGAACTGGGTACGCCGTTCGGCGAAGTGGTGGGCTACAAGGTCCGTTTCACCGACAACCTGTCGCCGGGTGCATCGGTCAAGTTGATGACCGACGGCATCCTGCTCGCGGAGACGCAGACCGATCCGCTGCTGCGCGCCTACGATACGATCATCATCGACGAGGCGCACGAGCGCAGCCTGAATATCGATTTCCTGCTTGGCTATCTGAAGCAGATCCTGCCGCGGCGTGCTGACCTGAAGCTGATCGTCACGTCGGCTACGATCGATGCGCAGCGCTTTGCGCGCCACTTTGGCAGCGACGAGCGACCCGCGCCCGTCATCGAGGTCAGCGGACGATTGTATCCGGTCGAGATCCGCTATCGGCCGGTCGTCGGCGACGATGGGCGCGCCACGCCCGCACGGCGCGGCGCGGCGCCAGGGGCCGGTCCACTTGGCTCACCGGGCTTTGCGCCGGGCGCCACGGGCAGTATCACTGCCGCGCGTCAGGCCGAGCGCGACTTGCATGACGCGATCGTCGACGCGGTGGATGAACTGTGTCGCGAAGGCCCGGGCGATGTTCTGGTTTTCCTGCCGGGCGAACGGGAGATCCGCGACGCCGCTGAGGCGCTGCGCAAGCACCATCCGCCGCATACCGAGATCCTGCCGCTGTTCGCCCGGCTATCGGCCGCCGAGCAGGAGCGGGTGTTCCGGCCCGGCAATGCGCGCCGCATCGTGCTCGCCACCAACGTCGCGGAGACATCGCTGACGGTGCCCGGCATCCGCTATGTTGTCGACACCGGCCTGGCGCGGGTCAAGCGCTATTCGTACCGGAACAAGGTCGAACAATTGCAGATTGAGCCGGTGTCGCAAGCCGCCGCCAATCAGCGGGCTGGCCGGTGCGGCCGGGTGGCCGACGGCGTCTGCATTCGGCTCTATGATGAGCGTGACTTCCAGGCTCGCCCGCGCTTCACGGATCCGGAGATCCTACGCGCGTCACTGGCGTCGGTGATCCTGCGGATGAAGTCGTTGCACCTGGCCGAAATCGACGCGTTTCCGTTCGTCGAGCCACCGCCGGGCCGGGCCATTGCCGATGGTTACCAATTGCTCGCCGAGCTTGGCGCGGTTGACGACGACAATGCGTTGACGCCGGTCGGTCGCGAGCTGGCGCGCCTGCCGCTGGATCCGCGCGTGGCCCGGATGATTGTCGCGGCGCGCGAGCAACACGCGTTGCGCGAAATGCTGATCATTGCCAGCGCGCTGTCCGTGCAGGATCCGCGCGAGCGTCCGCTGGACGCGCAGGAGCAGGCTGACCAGGCGCATCGCCGCTTTGCCGACGAGCGCTCGGAGTTCATCACGTGGCTGAAGATTTGGGCGTGGTTCGAGGAAGCCGTTGCACACAAGAAATCGAACCGGCAACTGGCCGAAGCGTGCCGCGCGCAATTCCTCTCGCATCTGCGGCTGCGCGAGTGGCGCGACGTGCATTCGCAGTTGTTGACCGTGGTGCGCGAGCACGGCTGGCGGTTAAATGAGTCCGAGGCGACATTCGAGCAGATCCATCAGGCGCTGTTGGCGGGATTGCTCGGAAATATCGGTCTGAAGGCCGACAACGATCCGCATTACCTGGGGGCACGGGGCATTCGTTTCTTCGTATGGCCGGGATCGACGCTTGCAAAAAAGGCCGGCCGCTGGGTGATGGCCGCGGAGTTGGTCGAGACCACCCGACTTTACGCGCGCACCGTCGCCCGCATCGAGCCGGAATGGATCGAGCGTGTCGGCGGCCACCTGATCAAACGCTCGGTCGCCGAGCCGCATTGGGAAAAGAAGGCCGCGCAGGTGGTGGCGTTCGAGCGCGGCACATTGTATGGGCTGCCCGTCTATCAGCGCCGGCGCATCGCGTTCGGCGCACAGGATCCGGCACGTGCGCGGGAATTGTTCATTCGCAGCGCGCTGGTCGATGGCGAATTCGACACTCGTCTGCCATTCTTTGCGCACAATCGGCGGCTGGTCGCGCAAATTGAGCAACTCGAGCACAAGTCACGTCGTCAGGACGTGCTGGTTGACGATGAGTTGATCTACGCGTACTACGATGCGGCGGTGCCCGCGCAAATCTATACCGGCGCGGCGTTCGAGCGCTGGTATCGCGACGAGGCGCGGCGGCGAGGTAGCGACGGCGACAAGCTGCTGTTTCTGTCGCGCGAGGACCTGATGCGGCATGAAGCGGCCGGCGTGACGACGGATCTGTTTCCGAAACGGCTGGCGATGGCCGGCGTTGACATGGCGCTGAGCTACCATTTCGAGCCGGGCGCGGCGCGTGATGGCGTCACGCTGACCGTGCCGTTGTACGCGCTGAACCAAGTCGACGCGCGTCGCACCGAATGGTTGGTGCCTGGCATGTTGAAGGACAAGGTGCAGTCGCTGCTCAAATCGCTACCGCAAAAGCTGCGCCGACATTGTGTGCCGCTGCCCGAGTATGCGGCCGGTTTCGTCGAGCGCGTGTATTTTGCCGGGCAGTCGTTGATTGACGCGCTGATCGCCGATCTGCGCGAGCACAAGCAAGTGATGGTCAAGTCGACCGACTTTAAGATCGAGACGCTGCCGGCTCACCTGTTCATGAACTTCAAGGTGGTCGATGAGCACGGGCGCCAGCTCGCCATGGCGCGCAATCTCGCGCAACTGCGCGGCGAGTTTGGCGCGCAGGCGCAGCAACAGTTCCAGCGCATCGCGTCGGGTGCGGCCAGCGCGGCATTGGCCGATGGGCGGCAACCATTCCAGCATACGCAGGCGGCTGCGGCAAGCGCTGGTTCGCCGGGCCGCACGTCCAGCCGCACGTCGGGCGATGGACCGGCACCGGGTGCGTCGCGCGTGGCCGGACAGCCGTCAACCGGCCCGGCGCGAAACAAATTGGCGAACGCCGGCGGGCCGGCGCACGCCGAAGCATCGGATACGGCGCGGCCGGCCTGTACCGCGCTGTATGAGAACCTGACGACGTGGAATTTTGGCACGCTACCCGAGTTGCTCGAGATCCAGCGTGGCGGCCAGACGCTGTTCGGCTATCCGGCCCTGGTCGATCGTGGTGGGCACTGCGACGTCGAAGTCTTTGATTCGCCTGCGCAGGCCGAGCATATCCATCGCGCCGGTCTGCGCCGGCTGTTCGCACTGCAGTTGCGCGAGCCGATCCGCTATCTGGCGAAAAACTTGCCAGGACTACGCGAAATGTCAATGCAGTACATGGCACTCGGCACGCAGGAGGAACTGCGCGACCAATTGATCGAGGCCGCGCTGGACCGTGCCTGCCTGCAGTCGCCGTGGCCGCACGACGATGCTAGCTTCGCGGCCCGGCGCGATGAGGGCCGGGCTAGACTGTCGCTGCTCGCCCAGGAACTCGCACGGCTGACCGGCCAAATCCTCGCCGAGTACGCAGCGCTCGTGAAGAAGCTCGCGCAAGCCAAAGGCTTTGGCGCAGCCCACGCGGACATGCAGCAGCAGTTGGCCGCGCTGATGACCCGCCGCTTTGTGATCGATACGCCTTACGCCCAGCTTGCGCATTTCCCGCGTTATTTAAAGGGCATGTCGTTGCGCATTGACAAGCTCAAGGTGGACCCGGCGCGTGACCAGCGGCTCGCGGCCGAGTGTGCGCAGCTCATGCAGCCATACCAGCGTGCGTTGTCGCAGCGCGGAGGCGCAGCCGATGCACGGCTCGTAGAGTTCCGCTGGCTCCTCGAGGAGTTGCGCATCTCGCTGTTCGCGCAGGAACTGCGTACGCCGATGCCGGTGTCTGTCAAGCGGCTGCATAAGGTATGGGAATCGATGCAGCGATGACGCGCGACATGCCGGCACGTTTGCCCCGATGCGCGATTCGTTCCGGGCCCTCGGCAAAGTCCGTACAATAGACGCAGTTTTCCTGTCTGGGTGTCCATGCTCAATTCCAACCGCTGTGTACAGGCCCGCCGCGTGGCCGGCTCGCTTGCCGCCGCGCTCGTGTGTGTCGCGCTGGCTCCGCTGGCTGTCGCCAACAACGTCATCGTCCTGAACTCGAGTAAAGCCACGCTGTCACTAATCGACCAGGCGTCGCGGCAAGTCGTCGGCACTGTGCCGACGGATAAGGAGCCGCATCGCTTGATGCCGACTCTGGATAATATGTCGCTGATCGTCGCAAACTCGGTGTTCAACAACCTGATGTTCGTTGATCCGAAGTCCGGCAAGGTGCAGCGCTGGGTCGAGGGCATCGAGGATCCGTACCAGATCGATTTCTCGCCGGATCGAAAAGGGTTCGTATCGACCGGCCTGCGGCTGGACCGGCTGGACGACAGTCGTACCGCGTCCGTGACGCTGCAGGTGTCGGGCCGCCTCATGAGCCCGACGTCGCATACCGCGCGCATCGCACCACCGTGGCTGACACCACGTCTTTGCCAATGAACGAGTTGCTCGGTTCGTTCGGTCGTGCGCTGCTGGGCATGCTTCATCCACGAATGCTGTGGTTGACCGTGTTGCCGTTTTTGCTGACCGCGCTGGGCTGGGGAGCGGTGCTGTGGTTTGGCTGGGAAGGATGGGTCGGTGCGGCGCACGGTTGGCTGTCACACTGGGGCTGGACTGCATCGATCAATTCGCTGCTCATGGGGATCGGCTTCGGCCACGTACAAATGGTGCTCGCGCCGCTCGTCGTTGTCGCGATCGCTGTGCCATTGATCGTGTTGACCGTATTGCTGATGATTGCCGCGATATCGATGCCGGCGGTGATCCGCCATCTCGGTGCGCGCCAATTCGCCGATCTGGAGCCCTTGCGCGGCGGCACGCTGCTCGGCAGTCTGCTCCACTCGATCGCGGCCACGTGCATCTGCGTGCTGCTGCTGGTCGTCACGGTTCCGCTGTGGCTCGTGCCGCCGCTGTTCGCCGTGATCCCGCCGCTGCTGTGGGGCTGGCTCACCTATCGCGTGATGACCTATGATGCGCTGGCATGGCATGCAAGCTTGGATGAGCGGCGCATGATTTTTCGCACGCACCGCGTGCCGCTGCTCGCGATCGGCGTGATGTGCGGGATGCTCGGCGCGGTCCCAACGCTGCTGTGGGCATCCTCCGTGTTGATGATCGTGCTGTTCCCATTCGTCGCGATCGTGTCGATCTGGCTGTACGTGTGTATCTTCGTGTTTTCCGCGCTGTGGTTCGCTCATTATTGCCTGAGCGTGCTGCGGCGATTGCGTGCGCGACACCATGGGACTGACCGGCAACCAACGCAAGCGCGCCCGCCAGGATCGGCGTAAGCTGCGTGCCGTCTGAAACGATCAAGGGGATCCCATGGGGTTCGGCATTATCATCATTGGCGACGAAATCCTGTCCGGACGGCGTGTTGACAAGCATTTGCCGAAGGCCATCGAGTTGCTTCGCGCGCGGGGGCTGGCGCTCGCGTGGGCCGAGTACATTGGCGACGAGCGCAGACGAATCACTGCCACGCTCAAGCGCACCTTCGACTCCGATGACATCGTCTTCGTGACTGGGGGCATCGGCGCGACGCCGGACGATCATACGCGGCAGTGTGCGGCGGCCGCGCTCGGCGTGCCGCTGGAACTGCACCCACAGGCCCGGCAACTGATCGCTGAGCGGATTATTGAAACCGCACCGACCGGCCAGGCGGACCTGGATGCGCCGGATAACCGGCATCGCTTCAACATGGGCGTGTTCCCGCAGGGCGCCAGCATCATTCCGAACAGCTATAACAAGATTCCCGGCTTTTCGGTGCGCAATCATTATTTTATGCCGGGGTTCCCTGTCATGGCATGGCCCATGATGGAATGGGTGCTCGATACCCATTATGCCCATTTGCATCACGGCACGCCGCATGACGAGCGCTCATTTCTGGTATTCGAGTTGCCTGAGTCCGCGCTCACGCCGCTGATGGAGCGCATCGAACGCGATTTTGTCGGCGTACGTGTCTTCAGCTTGCCCAGCGTCGGCGATGCCGAGCACGGTGGGATCTATGCGCGACGGCATATCGATCTGGGCGTGAAAGGCGACCCGGAGGCCGTCGCTGTCGCGTATAGGGTGCTACGTGAAGGCGTATATATGCTTGGAGGAGAAATTTTCGAGCCGGGAAGCTGATTATTGAGCGCAATATTGAAATTATCATGCGCAATGTTGTGTCCCTTATATCTGAATCGATGAAGGTCATTTGTCACAACATGGGCTTTTGTCATTTAGGCTAAACGACGCGATAATGGCTCCGCGGCAGATCCGGCGACACGCCGCGCCGCCGCGTGCTTGTCATGCCGTTTCGCGCGTGCGCCGAATCGGGCATTGCTGTGCGCATTGTTTCGCCAACGCCAGAACGCTGTATGAGACTGATCACCAAAGGGCTGCTGCTGATCGCGATTCCGAGCCTCGTTGAGCTTGGCTTATTGGTCGGCGTGATGCGTACCCAGGCTGAGGCCCTGGAAGCGGAGCAGTGGGCAGTGCGGAGCAAGGAAGTGCTGAGTCAGGCCACTGCCGTGCTCGACCCAGTGCTCGTCGATGCCGTGCGCATGCGCGGCGCCGTGATTGACGGATATGGACAGGTATGGACGCCGCCCAGCCAATGGGGCGAGATCGACCGTCGCATTGACCGATTGATCGAACTGGTTGCCGACAATCCGTTGCAGGTCGAACGCGCGGTGCAGATCCGGCAAAGCGCACAGGCATACCGGCAGTGGAGTGAGCGTTCGCAGGAACTGCTTCGGCACGGTCATCAAGCGGGGCTTGTGGCCCGCTTTCGCGAGATCAATGGCCACGATATCGTCGATTACTTCCGTGCGCAGGTCGCCGCGTTGCAACAAGAGGAAATGCGGCTGGACAGCGTGCGTACCGAACGTGTCGCCGAGGCGCGCCGCATGCAGCAGGTGCTGCTCGTGTCGGCCGTGGTCGCGTCGATCATTACCGGCGCCATCGCGGTCTACGTGTTCACGTCGAGCGTGCGACGGCGGCTGCGCACGCTTGCGGACAACACTAAGCAGCTCGCGAACAATGCGCCGCTCGCACCGATGCTCGGGGGCGACGATGAAATCGCCGAGTTGGACCTCGCGCTGCACCAGACGAGCCGACGCCTGCTTGAAGCGGAGCGCATCGAGTCGCGCTATCGGTCTGACCTCGCGCATCAGGCCGAGGAACTCGGCACGATGAACGAGCATTTGCGCGAGCGTACGCAAGAAAACGAAATGTTCATCTACAGCGTGTCGCATGACTTGCGCGCGCCGCTGGTCAACCTGCAAGGATTTTCGCAGGAACTGAGTTTGGCGTGCGACTCACTGCGCCAGATACTGGCGCGCAGCACGCTGACCGACACACAACGGCGCCGGCTGTTGCGGATTGTCGACGACGATATTGCCGAGGCGTTGCGCTTTCTGCAAACAGCGGTGATGCGCTCGGCCAGTATCATCGACGCGTTGCTGCGGCTCTCGCGCGCGGGCCGGGTCGAGTACCGACCGCAACAAGTCGATGTACAGGCGGTGGTGTCCCGCGTGGTGGATGCTATGCGCGACTCGATTAAGAGCCGGGGCGTGACTGTGAAGACGCATTCGTTGCCGTCCGCATGGGGCGATCCGACCGCGGTCGAGCAAGTCTTCGCGAACTTGATTTCCAATGCGGTCAATTATCTTGATCCGAGCCGCGCTGGCGAGATCGAAATCGGTACGCGTCCGAACCCGGTCGGCGTGCACTCGTTACGCATTTACTACGTGCGCGACAACGGATATGGCATTCCCGCGTCGGCACTGCCCAAATTGTTCACCGCGTTCCAGCGCTTGCACGGTGGCGCAGCCAAGGGCGAGGGTATTGGACTGGCGCTCGTGCGCCGTGTTGTCGAGCGACACGGTGGCAACGTGTGGGCCGAGTCCAGTGAAGGATTCGGCTCGACGTTCTACTTGTCGCTGCCCGAATCTAGCAGTGCACATGAAGCGTTGCGTGCGGCAGCACTGAACACGCTGGCCCGCGTCAACGCGGGAGCCAGGGCCGCGCGCGTCGGTCGCTTGCGCCCAGGTAGCGGGCTGGAGCCCGGCGCCAGCGCTTTGGCTCCGGACCGTCCGTTGCCTACTCACTCGACGTTCCCCGTATGACGCCTGCTTCTCATCGAGTCGATTCGTCACCCGGAGTATTGGGTGCGGATGGCCAGCCGGCTGCCTGTGCACTGATTATCGATGACGACGAGGGTCTGCTTAGCCTGGCCCGCCGCGCGCTTACCCGCGCCGGATTCGACGTGGTGACGTTGACGGGCACGCAGGCCGCGCGCGCGTGGCTGGACAGCCGGGGCCAGGAGCGGTGGCCTGACGTGCTGGTCGTAGACTATGTGCTCGGTACTGCCGAGACGGGGCTTGACTTCCTGCGCTCTTTACGCATGCAGGGCACGATGCTGCCCGCCATCCTGTGCACCGGCTTTGCCGACGAGACGCGGGTGATCGAGGCACTGCGCTCGGGCGTCGCGGACGTGGTGCCCAAGACCTCCGATTACCTTGATTATTTGCCACAGGCAATCGAGCGCGTGTTGGCGCAGAAGCGCGCGCAGCGGGAAATTGCCGAGGCGGAGCTGGTCCGTGCAAGGGAGTTGCACTACCGGACGCTGGCGGAGGCGATCCCGCAACTGGTCTGGACCGCGTTGCCCGACGGACGGATCGATTTCGCGTCCAAGCAGTTGCTGTCCTACACGGGTATGGACGCGCCGTCACTACTTGGCCACGTGTGGCCGGACGTGCTGGTTCATCCTGAGGATCGCGAGCATACTGTACAGTGTTGGTCCGACGCTTTGCGCGACAGTAGCGATTACGATGTCGAACATCGGCTGCGGGCTGCCGACGGCGCATGGCGCTGGTTCAAGACCCGGGCCGCGCCGCTGCTGGACAGCGCCGGCCGGGTTAGCAAGTGGTTTGGCACGTCGACCGACATCGACGACCAGAAGCTGGCTGCGCAGGAGCGTGAGCATTTGCTCGCGAATGAGCGGCAGGCTCGCTCGGAAGCGGAGCGAGCATCCAGGCTCAAAGACGAGTTCGTCGCCACGCTGTCGCACGAACTGCGCACGCCGCTGAATGCCATCGTCGGATGGGCCCAGTTGCTGCTGCGTGACGCGTCCGATCCGGCTCGCGTCGAGAAGGGCCTGCAGGTGATCCACCGCAATGCACGGCTGCAATCGCAGATGATCGATGATCTGCTGGACATGTCGCGCATCATGGCGGGCAAGGTGGGGCTCAACGTGCAGCGCGTCGAACTGGTCGATGTGATCACCGACGTGATCGCGACCGTACAGCTAGCAGCCGACGCGAAGGAGCTTCGCGTCATGCCAGTGCTCGGCGCGCCGGCAGTGGTCAATGGTGATCCCGCTCGGCTGCAGCAGATTATTTGGAATTTGCTGACCAACGCAATCAAGTTTACGCCCCGGCGTGGACGCGTGGCGGTCACGCTAACCAGCGGCGACGGCGAGGCGCGACTAGTCGTCAGCGATACGGGCTGTGGTATCCGCGAGGCGTTCCTGCCGCACGTATTTGAGCGTTTCCGACAGGAGGACGCGAGTACCACACGCCAGTTTGGCGGCCTAGGGCTGGGGTTGTCGATCGTCAAGGAACTGGTCGAGATGCATGGAGGCCATATCACCGCGGCCAGCGAGGGTGAACAGCGTGGCGCGACATTTACGGTGACGCTGCCCACGGTGACGACCGGCGCCGACACGCGCCGCGGCGCAGTGGCACCGATCAGCGCGCAGCCGAATACGGCGCTACCGCGTCTGGATGGCGTTCACGTGCTGGTGATCGAAGATGAAGCCGATGCGCGTGAACTCGTGCAGCGCGTGCTCGAGGAGCGCGGCGCACAGGTGAGCGCGGTGGCGTCCGTGCGGGACGCGTTGCAGGCCTTTGACGACGGCACGCCCGATGTCGTCATCAGCGATCTGGGCATGCCGGAGGAAGACGGTTTCGCATTCATCGCACAGTTGCGCGAGCGCGAGGCGGCGCGAGGTGGAATGACGCCGGCCGCGGCATTGTCCGGCCGGGTCCACGGCGAGGATCGCCGGCGCGCACTGATGGCCGGCTTCCAAACGCACTTAGCCAAGCCCGTCGACCCGGCCGATCTACTGCTGGCGATCGCATCGCTGGTCGGTCGCGCGCCACCAGCGGTTAGCGCTTAGCTGACGTATTAACCCACGCCAGCCCGCTCCCGAGACTGGTCGCCGCCGACATCTCGATCCCGCAGCGTGGGTCGGCGTGATGATTGTCGGCATCGTTGCCGGGGTGCTTGCGACCGTGCTGTTCAATGCACTGTCGGGCAAGCGGGAGTACGATGCCGAGCATCATCAAGCCGCTGCGGATGTCGCACGCGCGGTGTCTGCCACGCTCGGCGCATCGGCTGCGGTATCCGCGTCGCCCGCGCGCGTCGGCGTGCAGGGTGCCCCGGTGGCCGGTGCGTCGGCTGCCACGCCGGTGCCTGGGAGCCGTTAACGGCGTCGAGTCCTATGTCGGCAGCTTGATGACGCTTGCATCCTTGCGGATGAGAAACGATGCGCCCACCATCTGCTTACACTGGTATGCCAACCCTTTGAGCTCTTGCGCTACGTCGGACGATTCGCTGCGCGTGCGTTCCGCGTCGACGACCATTTGGTCCAGCTCATGATTCAATTGCTTGACGATGCTCGTTTGCTCGGGGGGCGGTGCGACGCCCGCTTCGGCCTGTACCAAATTGTCATGGACGATGCCCAGCGCCTTGCGCAGTGGCGCAAGCGCTTGTGCATCGACGACCGGTACGGGCTGGGTGCCCCATCCAGTGGCGCCCACGATCCCGGCCGTACGGGCCGGTGACTGTGACAGCGTCATCATCAGCGGCGCGGACGCCGTGATCTGTGCCGTCAACGCGTGCACGCGCACCAACAGGTCGTTCAACTCAGCGACATAGCGTTGCGCGGACTTCGGTTCGAGCAACATGCGCTGCAACGCCTGCCCGACGTTGGCGAATGCAATATGCACATTCTTACGCGCGAGCCGGTATCGAATGTCGCTGTCAATCGCCGACGCGGCGGCGCTGGCCGCCGGCGTTGGTTGTGCGGTTGCGCTGGAAACCAGCGCGCTGGCCTTCTTGCCCGTACCCTTCTTGTCCGCCGGCGCGGTCGGATCCGGAGTGGGCGGCTTGGCCTGGTCTGTTACGCTGCTGGCCGCGGTCCCCGATTTGCCCGCATACCAGCAGATTTCCAGATATTGCCGGGTTGCGCTGAGCAAGCCGTTGACGAGTTTGCCCATCAGCCGATACTCCCAATAGGGAAACAGGTGGCTTGCGGCGATCGCAATCGCGCAGCCTAGCACTGTATCAATCGCACGTTCGCCGATGATGCGCAGACTACCGGGTGCCAGCATGTGGAACATCAACAGGACATATGACGACGTGAATACGACGCTGGCCGTGTAGTTGAACAGCAACAGGCTGTAGCTCATCACCATGCTGGCGAACATGACGGCCAACAGCAGCGGCGGTTCCTTCACGAACAGAATCAGCGCGATGCTCGCCGCACAGCCAATCGTGGTACCGATGATCCGTTGCGTATTGCGTTGTTTGGTGAGCGAGTAACCAGGCTTCAGGATGATGATGGTCGTCATCACAATCCAGTACGCGTTCGTGAGCGGCAGCAGGCGGCCAAGCCACAAGCCGATCGCCACCGCAACGGTGACGCGCAACGCGTGCCGAAAGCTGGGCGAGGACATGGTTAGATTCGAGAAGATCTGCAGCCACGGCACGCGCCGGCTCGATAGGAAGCGCGACAGCGCCTGATCGATCCGCATCTCCGTGTCTTGCGTGCTGATATCCACGCGCGTGTTGCGGTG
This sequence comes from Mycetohabitans sp. B3, assembly GCF_021498065.1. Taxonomy (NCBI): domain Bacteria; kingdom Pseudomonadati; phylum Pseudomonadota; class Betaproteobacteria; order Burkholderiales; family Burkholderiaceae; genus Mycetohabitans; species Mycetohabitans sp. B3. The sequence goes on from NZ_JAHLKN010000035.1 coordinate 166,860, forward strand.
CATGCGCTCGATTAGCCGCTGTGCGCTCCAGACGCGCCGGAATGCCGACACAATCGTCGAGTACGCCTCCGGATTGGTGGTTGGCAATGCCTTTTTGCGCATCAGCTCGATCTCGTACTCGATCGCGCGCAGTTCCGCCTTCGCGTTGATTCGCTGTGCCGACGGGCGATCCTGTAGCACGGCTAGCCCAATGTCTTCCAGGTCGGACGCGGCCTTCTTGATCAGATCGCGAAAAAATACCATCAAGTCCGAGCCGCCGAAGGTTGCGCGGATCATCGCGTGATCGACGTGTGCACCGACGAACAGCTCGTGCAGGTCGACCGTATTGATGAACAAGTTGAACAACATCGTGCGGCGTGCATCGAGTTGCCCGCTGCGCAGCTTCGGCAGGTTACGCAGTACGATGTCGCGCGCCGCCTCTTGTCGGTCTACGGCCAGCACCTGCTTGTCGACTAGTTGCCTATTGCACTCATCCAGATCATGCGCCGGACCATAGAAACGAGCGCGCGCGCGCAGGTAGTCGGCGCATGCGAACACACTTTCGGCGATCGCCTGTTGCTCGATCCGGTGGGTCTGCCAGCGTGACACGAACGTCGACCAGTACGTGTACCAGATTCCGCCGGCCAGGATCCAGCCGGCATTGGCCAGTGCCTGGAGCGGCGTGAAGCGCTCCTCCAGCGTCACCACCATCATGAATAGCGTCGCGAAGCTGATCTGCGGCCACTTGTTCCCGTAGACGACGATCAAGGACAGCACGAAAGTCAACGGTACGACCGTTAGCCACAGCGATAGCGGGTGAGCGGTCGCGATGCCGGTGGCCAGCGCCGAAAAGAACCCGATCACGCTGCACGCGAGCATCTCGTTGTGTTTGTATTTCAGGGGCCCGGGCATGTCGACCACACATGCGCCCAGTGCGCCGGTCGAAATCGTGAAGCCTAGCTCCCGATTGTGAAAGACGACGAGCAATACCACGGCCGGCAACGAGATGCCGGTCGCGATCCGAAGCCCACCGTAGAAATACTGACTGTAGAGAAATTTCTTGATTTCGATCGAATATCGCATCGACGCTTGGGCGGGCACACAATGCTGCGAGTCTAGCGCACTTCGCCGATGTTTTTTGCGGCCGCCTGAAGTCATGCTCGTGCGTGCCGGCGGCTAGGCTTCCGGCCCACAGCCCGTTAACGTACCGGGACAGCGTAACGCCACGGGCCCGTCACGCACAATAGGCCGAACGGCCGGGTTCGCGGGCGGCCGGCGCTTTGTTATGCTTGGGTCTTTCACTGGCGACGGGGCGTCCATGTGGCCGTCGCGCGTCGCGATTTTCATCCGCCGCTTCATGCTTGAACTGTTTTATTCAAACCGCTACGAGACGCTTGCCGCGGCGCTGTTGGACGACCTCGAGCGCATCGGCGGCGACCTGTGGCGGCCGCAGCCGATCATCGTGCCGAATGTCGCGGTACGCCGACGGCTCGAATTGGACTACGCCGACCGGTTCGGCCTGTGCGCGAATGTCGAATTCTGCTATCTCGCGCAGTGGTTATGGGCACAGATCGCGCGCGTCGAAGCAATCGACGTGCCGTGCGAATCGCCGTTCGCGCCGGAGCGGCTCGTATGGCGGCTTTACCGGATGCTCGCGCAGCGCGGCACGGTGTGCGATGGCGACGGCCAGACGCCCTTGACGCGACTGGACGCCTACCTGGCGGCGGCGGATCCTGCGATGATGTTCGATCTGGCGCGTCGCATTGCCTGCGTTTTCGATCATTATCTAACGTATCGTCCACATTGGCTTGCCCAATGGCTGGCAGGCGAGTCGATCTTCGCGCCGCGCCACCAGCCGGACGGCGCGCAACGGCTTGCCGGCGTGACGCCGATACAGCGTGCCGACGAGGCTTGGCAAGCACAATTGTGGCGCGACGTGCTAAACGAACTAGCCGGCGGACGCGATGCCGGTGCGCTCGAACGGATGTCGCCGCCCGCATACCGGTTTCTGTCGATCGCATCGCAATTGGATCTGGACGATGTCGCGCGCGCGGACTGGCCGGCGCAGGTCAGCGTGTTCGCGTTGCCGACGATGCCACCACTGCATGTGCAATTGCTGCGCGAGTTGTCGCGCTGGATCGATGTACGGATCTATGCACTTAATCCATGCCGTGAGTACTGGTTCGACATCGTCACGCAACGGCGCGCCGACGCGTTGGATGCGGCGGGGCAACTCGACTACCAGACGGTCGGGCACCCACTGCTGGCCGAGTGGGGGCGGCAGACGCAAGCGCAACTCGCGTTGCTTCATGAGCATACCGAGGGTGCGGTGGCGGGCGAGAGCAGCGAATTCGTCGAGGCCCCGGCGTGCAGCTGGCTCGCCGTCGTACAGAATGCAATCCTGTCGCTCGAGCATCCGGTGTCGCCATCGCCACCGCCTGCGCGCGATGGCATCGAAGTTCACGTCTGTCACAGCCTGACGCGGCAGTTCGAGGTACTCCATGACCGGCTGCTGGCCGAATTCGATGCGGATCCGAGTTTGACGCCGGCCGACGTACTGATCGCGGTGCCCGACCTGATTGCCGCCGCGCCGATCGTGGACGCGGTGTTCGGCGCGGTGCCGCCGGGCGACCCGCGCCGCATCCCATATCGCGTCACCGGCTTGCCGCCGTCTCAAGCCAATCCGCTCGCGCGCACGCTGCTGGACTGGCTGGCCCTGGCGGAGCGCGACGTCAACGCGTCCGCGCTAGTCGAATGGCTGCGCGTGGACGCGATTGCGGCGCGCTATGACATCGACCCGGTGGCGCTGGACACCGTGCAACGGTGGTTGGCGCACGCCGGCGCGCGCCGTTCGTTCGCGCCGCGTGAGCAGCGGGATCTTGACGCGCCCCGCGCTCGCCATACGTTTGCTGACGCCTTGACGCGGTTGTTTCTTGGCTACGCGATGCCGGATGACGCTCTGCCTGTCGGCGATTGGTTGCCGGTGGCGGCATCCACCGGCGCCGACGCCATGCTGCTTGGGCGGCTCGCGCAATTCGTCGACGAGCTCGATGCATTCGCGCTCGCGTGCGCGACACCGCATACGGTTGCGCAGTGGCGTCATGTGTTGCTCGCCGTGCTCGACCAGTTCTTTGATGCCCGCGGCCCGGATGCTGATTCATTGAGCGGGCTGCGCGACGCGCTCGATGCGCTCTTCGTGCAAATCGAAGCAGGCGCGCCACATACACCGTTGCCCGCGGCGGTGTTGCGTACGGCTTTATTGTCCGTGCTCGACGATCCTGCGCGCGGCGGGGTCCCGTCTGGCGCGGTGACCGTATCGCCGCTATCCAGCCTGCGTGGTGTGCCGTTCCGTGTCGTCTGCGTGGCTGGCATCGACGATGGCGTGTTGCCCACGCTCTCGCGCGCGGATGAGTTCGACCTGATGGCCTCGTTTGCGCAATCCGGCGACCGGCAACGTCGCGATGACGAGCGCAACCTGTTCCTAGACCTCATGTTGGCGGCGCGCGATACCGTGCTGCTCAGCTATACCGGCCGCAATATCTGCGACAACGCCGAGTTGCCGCCATCGGCGCTGGTGACCGAGTTGCTTGATCACCTTGCGTCGTTGAAGGCGGGCGAAGGGGCAAGTCTTGACGAAATTGCACTGGCGCGGCGCAGTTTTGTCACGGAACATCCGTTGCAGCCGTTCGCGCTGTCGTATTTTTCGATGCAGGGGCCTTTGTTGACCTACGATGCAGATCGCGCGCAAGTGGCCGCAGCGCTTGCCGATCCGACACAGCGGATGGAGGCGGACGCCATGCAGCCGTTTTTTGGCGACGCGCTGCCCCCCGATATGCGCGAGACGATCGGGTTGGACGAATTGGTGCGATTCTGGCGCCACCCGCAACGCGCGCTGCTGCGCGAACGACTGGGCATCGTGCTGCATCGCGCGCAGGCCCCATTGCCCGACACCGAGCCGTACGAGTTCGATTATGCGGGACGCGATGCGCTTGCCGGGCGCCTGTTGCCGTTGCTAGTGGAGTCATCGGCGTACGCCGAGCGGGCCCATGAAATCGCGCGTGCGATTCCCGAATTGCCGGGAGGTGCGACCGGACGCGCGATACACGAGCGTGAGGTGGTGGCGTTGAGCAAGCTGGCCGAGCACATCCGGGGGCAGGTCGGCACTAAACTCGAACCTGCCGAATTTTCGATCCACGTTGCCCCGCGCTGGCCTGAACGGCTCGGGTCCGTATCGACGTTGCTGGACCGGATGCCGGCGTGGCGCGAGACGGTGTTGTTGCCGACGGTGTTGACTGGCGTGCTGGACGGTGTGACACGTAACGAATTGGTACTCTACCGCTATGCTAGGCCGACCGCTCGTGATTACCTTGATGCGTGGTTGCGCCATCTGTGCTGGTGTGCCGCAAGTCCGCAAGCATCACGTCAGACGCTGTGGATCGGCGACGACGAGCGCTTCGTGCTCACGACGCCACGGGACCCGCACGCGTACCTGGGCGAGTTGCTTGCGCTGTATCGTGCCGGGTTACGCGCGCCGTTGCGTTTCTTTCCAAAAAGCGCCTGGTTACTCGTGTCGCAAAGCGACTCCGCCGCCCGCAACGCGTGGTCGAACGAACGTACGGGTGGCGAGCTCGACGATCCGGCGATCCAGCTCGTGTTGCGCGGCACGCCGATGACACTGGATGACACGTTTGTCGCCATTGCCAAGACGGTGTTCGAACCACTGCTCGCGCACCTACAGCCGGCGGAGGACGCCTGATGACTTCCGACGTGCTTGAACTCGACGTCTTCGCGTGCGCGCTTGATGGTGTGACGCAGATCGAGGCCTCCGCCGGCACCGGCAAGACTTGGAACATCTGTGCGCTCTATCTCCGCCTGTTGCTCGAAAAGGACTTACAAGCGGACCAGATCCTGGTCGTGACCTTTACGAAAGCGGCCACCGCGGAGCTGCACGCGCGAATCCGAGCGCGCCTGATGCAACTCGAGCAGGCGCTCGCGCATGGCGCCGCGCTGGACGACCCGTTCGTGACCGGGCTAATCGGGCGGATTATTATTGATGGCGACGCGCCGGAAACGGCCACACAGCGCGCGCTGAAGCGGATCCGGCGCGCGTTGCATGGTTTTGATCAGGCCGCGATCCATACAATTCATGCGTTTTGTCAACGTGCGCTGCAAGAAGCGCCGTTTGCGGCTGCAATGCCGTTCGCGCTCGAGACCGAAGCCGACGACGCCGCGCTGCGCTTCGATGTCGCCGCGCAGTTCTGGCGCGAGCGCGTTGAACCGGAAGCGGCGCGCACGCCGGGATTCGCACACTGGCTCGTTTCGCAAGGCGCCGGGCCCACGGTGCTGCAGGCGCTGCTCGCGCAACGTCTAAAAAAGCCGTTGGCCGAACTCGTATGGACCGATCCGGCGTGTGATGCGACGGTTGACACGACGATCGATCATTTTGACCGCGCCGGCAACCTATGGCGCGAAGAGCGAGAGCAGATCGCGCAGCGGCTTGCCGACTGTGCCCTCCAGTTGGACCGGCGCACGCACAAGCCGTCTCAGGTGCAAGCCGCGCTGGCGGCGTGGGAGCGCTTTTTTGTGCGCGGTGACCGTTATGCGCCGATTTCGAAGGACGCGCTGAAGTTGACTTCGTCCTCACTGGCCGCTGCCACCAAGGCCAAATGCCAGCCGCCGGCACACCCGTTCTTCGACTGCGCGGACGCGTTGGTTGCCGCGTTCCGTGCAGAGCAGGCGATGCATCTGCGTCGTTGGTTTGCGTTGGTGCGCGAGTGGCTGCATATTGGGCCGCCGAGCGTTGCCGAACGTAAGCGCATTGCGCGGGTCATGTCGTTTGATGACCTGCTAGCCAATTTGTATCGTGCGCTGCATACGCACCGTTGGCTCGCCGATGCGTTGCGTGAGCGCTATCCCGCAGCGCTAATCGATGAATTCCAGGACACAGACCCGCTGCAGTTTGCCATTTTTAACCAGATTTTTGCGCCGAAGGGCCCCTTGTTTCTCGTTGGCGACCCGAAGCAGGCGATTTACAGTTTTCGTGCTGCCGATTTGCATACGTACCTGGACGCGCGTGCTTATGCCAGCGCCCGCTACACGTTGGCCGTCAATCAACGGTCCGATCCCGCGCTGATCGCTGCGTGCAACCGCTTGTTCGGTGCCAACCCGCGCGCTTTTGTGCTAGGCGGACTCTACTATCACCCAGTGCGCGCCGGCATGAGGACGCGACCGACATTTGCCGACCGGCACGATCCGCTCGGCGCAACCGATGGCAGTGGGGCGGCCCTAAGAGTATGGTGGCTGCCAGACCACGCGCCGCTGAGCAAGCGGGATGCCGAGCGTGCAGCCGCCGAGGCGTGTGCGGCAGAGGTCGCACGGCTAATGCGCGACGCGCGAGCAGGGGATGCGACGATCGGCACCGAGCCGCTCGCCCCGGCCAATATCGCCGTGCTCGTGCAGACGCATCGGCAGGGTATGTTGATGAAACGGGTATTGCGCGGATGGGGCATCGGCAGCGTGGAGCTTGCCCAAGCCTCGGTTTTCGCGTCGATCGACGCGGAGCAATTCGAACGCGTCTTGCTGGCAATCGACACGCCAGGTGACTTGCGACGCTTGCGGGCGGCATTGGCCACGGACTGGATCGGTTTGGACGCGGCGGCATTGTGGGCCATCGAGCAAGGTGAACCAGCCGCTGCCGTGGCTGGCCGATGTGAGCCGGTGCCATCGGACCTGGATTCGGCATCGTGGGTGGAGCGGTTTGCGGGCTATCGGTTGCTTTGGCACGAGCGTGGCTTTGCGCCGATGTGGCGCATCGTGATGCGCGAACTGCGCATTGCGCAGCGCCTGGCCAGAGCAGACGACGGTGAACGCCGGCTGACCGACGTGAATCACCTGGCCGAACTGATTCAGGCTCGTGACAGCGAACACCCCGGTATCGCGCCAACCCTGTGCTGGCTGAGTGCGCAACGCGCGGATCCCGGCATCGGCGACGAGACGCAATTGCGGCTCGAATCAGACCGAGACCTGGTCCAGATTGTGACGGTCCACAAGTCCAAGGGGCTCGAATACCCCGTGGTGTTTTGCCCGTTCCTGACCAACGGTGCATTACGTGTAGGGCCCTCGTCCACTGCATTGCCGGTGGCGCGCGAGTACCATCGTGATGATGGACTTGCCGTGCTGCACTTTGGCTGCGACGGCGATGACGCGCAGCGCATCGATCGAGGCGTGATGCGTGAACAGGCGGCCGAGCGTGCGCGCCTGATCTATGTCGCGCTCACGCGTGCGGTGTATCGGTGCTATCTCGTTGCGGGGATCTACGCGAGCGGCGCCCATGCATCGACGAAGGAGGCGCGCCAAAGTGTGCTGAACTGGCTCGTTGCGGGTGGATCGTCGCATTTCGACGCATGGTTGGATGCACCACCTGAAGCTGCCGCGTTGGCGGCATGCTGGCGCGCGTTACCGGGTGACGAGGATAGCATTGTCGTTGTGCCGCTGCCGATCGTGGCCCGGCGTGATCCGTTGCCTCCACCTGATGCATCGCATGTAGACGTGCGCCCACGCGTGCCGGCGCGCCATCTCTTCGATGCCTGGCGGACCGCGAGTTTTAGCTCGCTCGCCTCGGCGCGGCAGCGGCCGTTACCGGGTATCGACGATGTGTTGCACGCGCGACCCGATCACGACGACGATGATGATGTCGATCAGTTTGATGCGCAGGCGATTGCAGCAGAACCTGAACCGATGCTGGACAGCGCGTTGACTGGGCTACATGACGACGACATCCTGCGTTTCCCCCGGGGGCCAGCCGCGGGCGACTGTCTGCATCGGCTGATGGAGCTTGCCGATCTGCGCGATCCTTCCAGCTGGCCAACTGCCATCGTGCGGGCGCTGACCGAGCAGCCGGTGCATTCGCGCGAGTTGAGCACGGAACGGCTCAGTGCCATGATGATGCGCCTGTTGCGGGATCTTGCGCATACTCCGCTCGAAGCGGACTTCATGCTTGGCGAGCTGGATCCGTCGCGTCGGTTGACCGAGCTTGAATTTGTCTTCCCGGTTGCGTCGCTCAACATGCGCCGGCTTGCGACAATGCTTGAGGAGCACGGCATCGCCGGCGTGGCTCTCGACGATGGCGTATTGCACGGCTATCTGAAGGGGTTCATCGATGCTGTGGTCGAGTTCCGCGGCCGATTCTGGATTATCGACTGGAAATCGAACCATCTCGGCAACTCGCCGCACGCGTATCGCGCGCACGCGCTATCGGCCGCGATGGACACCCATGCATACCGGCTGCAGGCGTTGATCTACACGATTGCGTTACACCGATATTTGAAGGTGCGACTGCCGGATTACGACTATGACACCCATTTTGGTGCAAGCCTGTACCTATTTTTACGAGGCGTGCGTCCGGATTGGCCTGGTGCCGGCATCGAACGATTCAGGCCGACGCGCGCCGTCGTCGAGGCGTTCGACGCACTGTTTTCAGCGGGGGGTAGCCATGCTTGATTTCAGGAGGTACGGACCATGCCCGGCTTCGGTGGAGAGCAGTGATGACTGACATCATGCTGGCCCAGGGGTTCTCGCGCCGGATCGGCGCGCTTGCGCAGCGCTTGGGAGCAGCCGCCGGCGATGCACGCGTCGCTGCGGCCGCCGCCGCGATGGTCAGCGCGGCGACTGCGAACGGACATGTCTGCATCGAGTTGGCAGCGCTCGCGCGGCAACTCGGGCAGCCGCCCGACACAGTCCGCGCGTTACTGCTCGCAAGCGGCGTTGCCGCGTGCATCGACGATGACGAGCCGGCGCCCCGTTTGCCGCTGGTGATCGATACCGATGACCGACTCTATCTCGCACGCTATTACGAATTCGAGCGTGGATTGGCCAATGCACTGAGCGCACGTGCGCAAGCGGAATTTGATGATGCGTCGTCCGATGACGCGCAGCGGTGGCGTAACGTGTTGTCCCGCTATTTCGGCGAGGCGAGCGGCAGCGGCCTCGACTGGCAGCGCGTCGCGGCGGCTGTCGCCTTGTCCGGGAAACTGACGATTGTGAGTGGTGGGCCAGGCACGGGTAAGACGACCACGGTCGTCGGCGTGCTGGCCTGTTTGCTCGATGCCAAACCGGACCTGCGCATCGCGCTGGCGGCGCCCACCGGCAAGGCGGCACAGCGCATGCTGGAGGCATTGGCGTCCCGCACAGACCGGTTGGCCCACCATATCGCCGCCAAGCTGCCAACCGCATCATATACGCTGCATCGGTTGCTGGGCAGCACACCGGACAGGGGCTTTCGCCACCATCGGCGCAATCCTTTGCCGTACGATGTTATCGTCGTTGACGAGGCTTCGATGATCGACGTCGCGCTGGCAAGCCGGTTGGTGGACGCCGTTGCACCGCGTGCTCGGTTGATTCTACTGGGCGACAAGGACCAATTGGCCGCGGTCGACGCGGGAGCGGTGTTCGCCGAACTGAGTGCCCATCCGTGCTATGTCGGCCAGCGCGCCGAGCGCATCGCGCAGGCGCTTGGCTGCACGACCAACACATTGCGCAACGCGCTTGCCTGGCATGTTCGCGGTGGCCTGCCCCAACGCGAACACACTGATCTGCTACCGGATGGGGATGTGCTCCCGGAGCGGGCGGATTATCGCGCGTTGTTCGATACGCTTGGCGTGTTGGCCGCGCCGCCTGACACGCCGACGACGCCCTCGGCGCCTGCACAGCGCGATCTGTTCGCCGACGACAATCCGGCGGATGGGGCGGGTACCATCGATCCGGTGCCGAACGACACGGCGAGCGCGGCCGACAGTGCACAGCCCGCCGCGCTCGCCAATTGCGTCGTGTGGTTGCAGACCAACTATCGATTCGGTCTTGATTCTCCGATTGGACAGCTGTCCAGTGCAATCCGCGACGGTTCGCCGGCGGACGCGCTCGGCGTGCTCGAGGCGGCAGACGATTGCGCGCCTGCCTACTTCATCGATGACGGCGGACCGGCACTCGGACACGCGGCACGCGAATATATCGCGCGGGGTTTCGCACGCTATGCCGATCTGCTGGCTGGGATGTTGCAGCGGCGCGAGCCGCAGGCCGGTGTGCTGTTCGACGCGCTTAACGCATTCCGTGTGCTGTGCGCGGTTCGCGCCGGTCCACACGGTGTCGATGCATTGAATGAGTGGATCAGTGCTGAACTGCGTCGGGTCGTCCGTTTGCCATTTGCGCCGGCCGCCCGGTGGTTTGCTGGCCGTCCGGTCATCGTCACGCGCAACGACTATGCGCTCGGCCTGTTCAATGGCGACATCGGCATCGCGCTGCCGGCTGGCGACGGCGCGCTGCGGGTGGTCTTCGAACAGGGGGCTGGACAGCGCCGGAGTGTGTCGCCCGCAATGCTGCCGTCGCACGATACGGCATTCGCGCTCACGGTCCACAAGTCACAGGGTTCGGAATTCGAACGGGCTGCGCTGGTGTTGCCGCCTACGTTCAGCCGGGCTTTGTCGCGGGAGTTGATTTACACGGCTGTGACCCGTGCACGGGCTCAAATCGCGATTATTGGCACGCGTGCGGTGCTGGCACAGGCCATTGGCACGCCGACCCGCCGCGATACCGGACTGTCGGCGCGGTTACGATACGCGGCGGCGCGTGCACAGCGCGAAACCGCCTCGTCACGATAAAGTCGTGAGCGCCTGTGGAGCTTAGTCGGTCACCGGCCGTCTGCCGGCCTTGATTTGGCCATGGCGCGCCTTCTTGTCGAGCCTGCGCATCCGCGACGCCAGCGTCGGCCGGGTTGCCCGGCGGGGTCGCCGGGGGAGACTGGCGCGTTCGATCAGCTCGTGCAGGCGTGCGAGCGCCTCGGTACGATTCGACTCCTGTGTCCGGTAGGACTGCGCCTTGATCACGATGACCCCATCGCGCGTAATACGGTTATCGTTCAGCGCGAGCAAGCGCATCTTGACAACCTCGGGCAGCGACGAAGACCGAATCGAAAACCGTAAGTGGATCGCACTGGATACCTTATTGACGTTTTGCCCACCTGCGCCTTGCGCTCGCACTGCCGTCATGGTGATTTCGTGGTCGGGAACGACGAGCTTGTGCATGGTTCAGTGTCTGCCCCTACTGGCCAGTTCAGCCGATATAGCATCATGGAAGCTGGTCCGGATTGCCCGCGCCAGCAACGCGTCCCGGGTGATTTCGTTGGCGCTGACGTTGCAGCGCACCAGGGCCTCATAGCCGATGATACCTTCTATGCATGCCATGCCGCTACGTCGCATCATGTTCCTCGGCACCTTGCCATGTTGGACGCTTCGCTCGCGCGTACCTTGCACGTAATGCTTGCTGGCCGGCGGACGGTCAGCATTTCTTTTGAGTCGTAGCATCATGAATGTCAAGCTCGATCAGTATGATTTTCGGATTCTTGAACTGCTGCAGCAAGACGCCCGCATTTCGCATGCCGAGGTCGGACGGCGCGTCCATCTGAGCCAGCCGGCTGTATCCGAGCGGATCCGCAGGCTCGAGGCCAGTGGCGTGATTGCCGGATATCGCACGCAAGTGGATCCGGTTAAGCTTGGCTATGCGATCTGCGCGATGATACGGATGCGCGCCCGGCACCACGGCGAACATGGCGCGCAACCGCAACAGGATCCGTCGCGGATTGGCAAGCCAGCGCCAGGCGCTACGATTCCTGCGTGCGTAACCGCTTGATGAGGCCGGCGGCGAGCGCGGTACCGATCAGCACGACCCCGCATCCCTCGATCATCCGCATCGACACGGATTCCGCGAGGAACAGCGCGCCCCACAGAATACCGAACACCGGTATCACGAACGTTACCGTCATCGCGCGGGCCGGGCCGGCCGTGGCCAGCAAATGGAAGTAGAGCCTGTACGCGATACCCGTGCACGCGACACCGAGCGCCAGTACCGCGAGCCACGCATGCGTCGAGACCGGGGCAGCAGGCCAACACCACGCGGCCAGCGGCAACAAGGCGATGGACGCGCCGACCATGCTGCCGCACGCCACGGTCAACGAGTCCACCCCGGACAGATATTGTTTGGTGTAGTTCGCCGCCACGCCTTATAAGCGTGACGGGCGTGACGGAGCCCGCGTGCGCCCCGATGGGCGACTGAGGGACGGCCAGGGGTGGCTAGCGGCGCGGTGGTAGAAGTGCCGCCGGCGGAAGCGCCGCCTGCCGGCTCGTTCCGCAGCGGCTCACGCGAGCCGCGTCCCTGTCGCGCGACGAAGCCTTACTTGCCAACCCGGTTGCCGATGATGCCGCCGACAGCTGCGCCGCCCAGCGTCGACAGTGCGTTGCCGCCGATTGCCGCGCCGGCGACGCCGCCCACGCCCGCGCCGATCGCGGTGTTGCGCTGGCGTGTGGTCATCCCGTCGCACGCCACCAAGCTCGTCAGCAGCGCGGCGACGAGCGCCGCGGCGCCAATACGCTTAACCGAATTCATGATGGTGACTCCTCGTTGTATTGATTGTCGGCCTGATTCGATAGTACGCGGCCGATACGTTTCAAGACGTTACGGCTTTGTAGGCGATTCGTCGCTTTTGTAAGCAAATGTTACTTTACTGTTTCTGGTAGATCTCGGCGCCCGACTGCTTGAACTCGATCGCCTTGACTTCCATGCCCTTGCGCAGCGCCTCCACTTCGCCAACACCTTGCTTCTCGGCAAACTCGCGCACGTCCTGCGTGATCTTCATCGAACAGAAATGCGGGCCACACATCGAGCAGAAGTGGGCAACCTTTGCGGAATCCTTCGGCAGTGTCTCGTCGTGGAATTCGCGCGCCTTGTCCGGATCGAGTCCGAGATTGAACTGATCCTCCCAACGGAACTCGAAGCGGGCCTTCGACAACGCGTTGTCACGCATCTGCGCGCCGGGATGCCCCTTCGCAAGGTCGGCGGCGTGTGCGGCAAGCTTGTACGTGATAATGCCTTCCTTGACATCGTCTTTGTTCGGTAACCCCAGATGTTCCTTCGGCGTCACGTAGCACAGCATCGCGGTGCCGAACCAGCCGATCATCGCCGCGCCGATGCCCGAGGTGATATGGTCGTATCCCGGTGCGATGTCGGTGGTCAGCGGTCCGAGCGTATAGAATGGCGCTTCGTTGCACCACTCCAGCTGCAAGTCCATGTTTTCCTTGATCAACTGCATCGGCACGTGCCCCGGGCCTTCGATCATCGTCTGCACATCGTGCTTCCATGCAATCTGCGTCAACTCGCCCAGCGTCTTGAGTTCGGCGAGCTGCGCCTCGTCGTTTGCATCGTAGACCGAGCCCGGCCGTAACCCGTCGCCCAGCGAGAAGCTCACGTCGTATGCCTTCATGATCTCGCAGATGTCTTCGAAATGTTCGTACAGGAAGCTCTCGCGGTGATGGGCAAGACACCACTTGGCCATGATCGAACCGCCGCGCGAGACAATCCCCGTCATGCGGCTTGCAGTCATCGGTACATAGCGCAGCAGCACGCCGGCATGAATCGTAAAGTAGTCGACGCCTTGTTCGGCCTGCTCAATCAGCGTGTCGCGGAAGATTTCCCAGGTCAGTTCTTCCGCCTTGCCGTGAACTTTCTCCAGCGCCTGATAGATCGGCACGGTACCGATCGGCACCGGGCTGTTGCGGATAATCCACTCGCGCGTCTCGTGGATGTTCTTGCCGGTGGACAAGTCCATCACGGTATCGCCGCCCCAGCGGATCGCCCATGTCATCTTGTCGACTTCCTCGCCGATCGATGACGTGACAGCGGAGTTGCCGATGTTTGCGTTGATCTTCACCAGGAAGTTGCGGCCGATGATCATCGGCTCGGATTCGGGATGATTGATGTTGGCCGGAATGATCGCGCGACCGCGCGCGACTTCGTCACGCACGAATTCGGGGGTGATTTCGCGGGCCTGAGTGCCACTGAATGCCGTCGCGCCGAATGCGTTGCCACGGTGCTGCCGGCCGATCAGCTCGGCCAGCTTGGCGCCCTGTGGCCCGCTGGCGCGCAGACTCTCCAGATACTCATGACGACGCTGGTTTTCGCGGATCGCAATGAACTCCATTTCCGGCGTGATGATGCCGCGGCGCGCGTAGTGCATCTGGGTCACGTTGGCGCCGGCTTTGGCTCGCCGCGGCGCGCGATGTAGCCCTGGAAAGCGTAGTTGCGCGGTGTCCGGGTCGGCCGCGCGGGCCTGGCCGTACTGGCTCGAGAGCCTTTTCAGCCGCTCGGTGTCGCCGCGCTCCTCGATCCAGGCCTCACGCAGCGCGGGCAGGCCGGCACGGATGTCGATCCTGGCGTCGGGATCAGTATACGGGCCGGACGTGTCATAGACCGTGATCGGCGGGTTTTTCTCACCACCGAAGCCGGTCGGTGTGTCGGCCTGGCTGATTTCGCGCATCGGAACCCGCAGGTCGGGCCGGGAGCCGGTCACATAGATTTTGCGGGAATTCGGCAGCGGCGTGACCGCGGCATCGTCCACGCGTGCGGACTCGGACAGAAACTTTGGGTTGGCAACCATCGCATGTCTCCTGTGGGCAAGGGCAACGGAACACGGGAGACCAGAGAAGCGGTGGAGCGGGGCGGATGCGGCGACCATCGTTGATCGACCCCGGACGCTTCCCTGCGCTGGCATTACCCAGATCAGGTTCAAAGGGTGTTTCTCACCCGCTTGACAATGGTGCGCAAGCAGGACCCCCGCGTAGCAGGTTCACGATACACTGGTTCAGGGGCGTTTGGCAACCGCCGTCCGTAATGTTGACGCCGCTGTCCGTGACGTTTGCCGTCCATAACGTGGGATGGGATCTAGGGTCGCGTGATTTTTTTGAGGTCGCACCACCCATCTCCAGCGGTTTCAGTCTCAGTAAATTAGGGTAGAGCTTACGCTAAATGGAGTAAGGCTTACTCATTGTATGAAACAAAGTGGCGGCCTCTACTTGTCTGCGTAACCTACAACCAGTGCGTCGTGCCACCGTTCGGTAAACGGCTCTAAACCCTTGATTTCGAGAGGACAATGTGTTGTCAGCCAGTGCGTTGCCGGGGTAGCGAGCAACAATTCTGGCATTGCCTTTGCTTTAATTGCGCTCGTTGCCGAATCCCGGCACTTGCTATGGAGGTCGCGATCATGTTGAAGTGGGCATTATTTTTTGCGATTGTCGCCATCATCGCGGGATTGCTTGGATTCAGCGGCATTGCCACGGGCGCGGCCGCGATTGCGAAATTCCTGTTTTTCGTCTTCGTCGTGCTGTGCGTGGTGTGCCTGCTGATCGGCATTTTTGTCGCGAAGAAGATCACCTAGCCGCCACACGCAAACGGCGGGCGCGTCATGCGGGGCCTAAAGGTGCCGCGATGCTGCACGCCACAGCACGGTTGCTTCTTATTGCAGTCGTGATGGCCGGCGCATCGGAATTGACCGACTTGGCTACGCGTGGCGCGCAGACCGCGCAAAAATCTTGTTTTGTGTTTCGCTGTCGTGTTTGTCGTCAGGTTGCTGATCGGCGTGACAAGGACATGACAGTTATTTATGGAGGTTGCGATGACAGACACTTTTAGACTCGACTTAGAGACAATCCGTGAGCGCGCTCGCCAGCATATGGACGAGGGTCCCGTGACGTCGACCTACAGCGCGGATCGCGACACGATCCTAAAGCTGCTCAATGACGCGCTGGCCACGGAACTGGTCTGCACGCTGCGCTATAAGCGGCATTATTTCATGGCAAAAGGGATCAACTCGGAAGCGGTGGCCGACGAGTTTGCACAGCATGCGGCCGAGGAGCAGCAGCATGCGGATCAGCTTGCGCAGCGCATCGTGCAGTTAGGCGGGTCACCCGATTTTGCGCCAGCCGGGCTGGCCAGCCGCGCGCACTCCGAATATGTGGAAGGCGAGACGCTGACCGAGATGATTCGAGAAAACCTGGTTGCGGAGCGCATCGCGATTGATACCTACCGCGAGATCGTCAAGTACATTGGCGACAAGGACCCGACCACGCGCCGCATCTTCGAGGAAATCCTGGCGGTTGAGGAAGAGCATGCCGACGACATGGCCGACTTGCTCGAGGAGCGCGCCTAACGCGCAGGCCGCTTCACGCGGCCTGCGCGCGTCGCTGTCCGCCGCGCCAATGGACTACGCCGGCTAGCGCGGCGGCGGCCAGCCCGAACATTGTGGTCCCGCACCTGGCACGGGCCGCTGTTGCGCAGGTCCAGGTAGCTCAGGAGGTTCATCAGCGTTGGCGTGCAGCACGCCTACCTCGTAGCAGCCGCCCTGGCCTCGGCTGTCAGTGCCATCAAGGGCATTGCGGTAGCGTCATGCGTCACGAGCGTCGTCGAGCAGAATGGCGACCTGCGCCGTCATATCCACCTATTGTGTGCGGTCCGGATTCAGCACGTCGAACAGCGTGTAGAAGAATACCGCGTTGTTGATTTTCTCTGGCGGGGGCTAGATCCAGCTCACATCGGCCTCTGCGGCCTGGGCTTTGACTGTCATCGTCGACAGGTCGGCCAGCTTCACCAGCCTGGGGACTTGGAACGATGCGACGATTGCCTGGTCCTCCAGCGTGCACACGAGTGTAACGACAGCAGCGATCGGGGTGGGCCGATCCTCTAACACGTATAGCGGGCATTGCGTCATGAGCAGTTTGATGCGTTGACAGGGCAGGCGCGATTCAAGGTTGCCAGATGGCGACCGCACGAGCCGTGTTGTGCTGTCAACCACTACACATGTCTGTCGGTATTTCGTTTGCAACTATGCACACAGGTGACGGCGTGTGCGGATGTTGGCCAGCTCAGGAGGACAACCCAGCTGCGTGCATCGCGATGCGCAATGCACCAGCGACGACGGCCAACGCGGTGACGCCGGTCGTCCATAGTGCGATCAACCAAGCCAATCGCTTAATCCAAGCCGGCATGCGGTTTTGACGGGATGTTGGCATCAATGGTAGTGCTCGCCAGGATGTACCTTGCCCCGGAACACATAGTACGACCACGTCGTGTAGCCGAGGATGAACGGGATGATGAACAGGGTGCCGAGCAGTGTAAAGCCCTGGCTCTGCAACGGACCGGCCACGTCCCAGATCGATAGCGACGGTGGCACGATGTTCGGCCAGATGCTGATTGCCAGCCCGGTGTAGCCTAAGAACATCAGCGCCAGCGCGCACAGGAACGGACCGGCGTGCGGCGTGTGGCTCAACGAGCGTCGGAGAACATAAACGGAAAGCAGCACCAGCAATGGGACGGGGCAAAACCAAAGCAGGTTAGGCAGCGTAAACCAGCGCTGTGCGATGTGGGGATGGGCGATTGGCGTCCAGATGCTGACAATCGCGATCGCGGCGAGCACGAGCCATGCGAGCCGCCGCGCTATGCCGATCATCGTGCGTTGCAACGTATGTTCGGTTTTCATGATCAGCCATGTCGCGCCCAGCAGTGCATAGATCGCGACCACGCCAAGTCCGCAAAAGAGTGCAAACGGCTTGACCCAATCGAGGGCGCCGCCAGCGAACGCATCGCCGTTGACCTTCACGCCGTCGATATACGCGCCCAGCGCCACGCCCTGGAAGAATGACGCGAGCAACGAGCCAGCCACGAATGCGATGTCCCAGATGGGGCGCTCGCGGTCGTTGGCCTTGAAACGGAACTCGAACGCCACGCCGCGAAAGATCAGGCCGAGTAGCATAAAAATCAGCGGCAGATACAACGCGCTCAGCAAAATCGCATAGGCTCGTGGAAACGCGGCCAGCAGCCCAGCACCGCCCAGCACCAGCCAGGTTTCATTGCCGTCCCAAACCGGCGCGACGCTGTTCATCATTAAGTCACGCTCCGTGCGGTTCGGCACGAAAGGAAAGAGCAGGCCGATACCCAGGTCGAAGCCGTCAGTCACGACATACATCATCACGCCGGCAAAGATGATCACGGCCCAGACCAGAGAAATGTCAAAACCCATTGTCTTTATCTCCCGACGTCGCCCATCGTGGCCGTTCGACGCTCATCTTCGTGCGCGGCGGACAGCGGCCGCGCCGGGGTGTGCGGCTGTCCCGGGCCGCCCACGGGCGGCCGGGTATCGGGTTGCAGCTGGGGCCCCTGACGGATCAGCCGCAGGATATAAGCCAACCCAGCCCCGAAGACGAATAAATATGACACGACGAACAACACCACCGACAGCAGTATTTCCGGCGCCGGATGTGGCGTCACCGCATCGGTGGTTCGCAGCAGGCCATACACGACCCAAGGCTGCCGACCGATTTCTGTGGTCAGCCAGCCTGCGAGTACGGCGGCCAGTCCGGCCGGCCCCATCACCAGCGTGCAGCGCAGGAATGCGCGGCAGTGGTATAGGCGTGCGCGGCGGCGCAAGAACAGGCTCCATGCGCCCAGCGCAATCATCAATAGGCCGAGGCCAACCATCGTGCGAAAGGTCCAGAACACCACGGTCGAATTCGGCCGCTCGTCTGGGGGAAACGCCTTCAAGCCCTGGAATTGCTTGTTCCAGCTATGTGTCAGGATCAGGCTGCCCAAGTGCGGGATCTCGAGCGCATAACGAGTCTGCTCGCGTTGCATGTCGGGCCAGCCGAAGACGATCAGCGGTACGGCTTCGTTTCCACGATTCTCCCAGTGGCCTTCGATGGCAGCAAGCTTGGCTGGTTGATGTTCCAGCGTGTTGAGTCCGTGTGCGTCGCCCACCACGGCCTGGATCGGTGCGACGACCAATATCATGCCCATCGCCATCGATAGCATCTTGCGGATCGCCGCATTGTCGTGGCCGCGCAGCAGGTGCCAAGCGGCCAATGCGGCCACGAACAACGCGGTGGCCAGAAACGCGGCCAGGCTCATGTGCACGAGGCGGTACGGGAACGATGGATTGGCGATGACTTGCAGCCAGTGGACGGGCACGACGTGCCCGTCGATGATCTGATATCCCTGCGGAGTTTGCATCCAGCTGTTTGAGGCCAAGATCCATGTCGTTGAAATTAGCGTCCCGACGGCAACCATGATGGTTGACAGGAAATGCAATCCCGGTCCGACCTTGTTCCACCCGAACAGCATGACGCCGAGGAATCCCGCCTCGAGGAAAAACGCGGTCAGTACCTCGTAGGCGAGCAGCGGGCCGGTTACGCCCCCGGCAAAGCGCGAAAAACCCGCCCAGTTGGTGCCAAACTGATAGGCCATGACGATGCCCGACACCACGCCCATGCCGAAGTTGACGGCAAAGATCTTGATCCAGAATTGATACAGGTCGCGGTAGACGATGTTGCGCGTGCGCAGCCAGCATCCCTCGAGCACGGCCAGATAGCTCGCCAGGCCAATCGTGATGGTGGGAAAGAGAATATGGAAAGAGATCGTAAAAGCGAACTGAAAGCGCGCCAAATCCAGCGCGGACAAGCCTAACATGCGAGTTCCTCCATCGCGGCAACGACGTCCGCGGTTGGACGTCGCGCCATGGCGAAGCAGACCCCGTGCCCGCGCCCCCCGGCGCGCGATGGTTGAGTGCGGCCGCACTATTGCGCCAGCAGTGCGGCGTATCGATCCAGGCCCATGTTGCCGCCGCTGAGCAGCACGCTGATACACTTGCTTGTGAAGCGGCCCGCGACGCAGCGGGCCGCTTCAAAGCCCAGGCAACCTGTCGGCTCGACGACGGTCTTCATCCTTGATGCAAAAAAACGGAGGCAACGATCAACTCGTCGTCCGATGCGGTCTCGATATCGGTGACGTCGCGCTGAATGATCGAGAAGGTTAATTGCCCCAGTTGCTGTGTCTGCGCGCCGTCCGCGAGAGTCTTTGGTGTGTCGATGCGCACGCGTGAGCCGCTGCGCAACGATTATTGTCCGTCGTTGCCCGCTTTCCGCTTGACACCGAACAACTCACAATGCAGCGAGCGCCGTCCTGGACAGCAGTCCGCCGCCTAGCGGCACGAACAGTGCATTTTGATGTCGCATCGCTTCGACCTTCAGGTCGTGGCCGAAGGCGTGGAAAGCCTAAAGCAATTCGCCTGGCTGCTCGACGCGGGTTGCGACCTCGTGCAAGGGTGCCCGGTGCGCATGCTGCCGGCGCTCGTCGAGTTTGAGTAATCGTCAAGGAGAATGTCTCGAGATCGGTGTGCAGTCCGCTTCGAGGTTGGCGCTGCGCTGGCACGTCCATCGTACGATGCCGCTTGAGCCCATGATCGACGTCGTTGTGAGATGGGAGGGCCTGGATCAGGAGTACCAAAGCTGGACGGATACCACTGAAGGGACAATTAATCGGGCACACTTTTGAACCATGGTATGCCGTTCTAATCCAGATAGCACCCAATGCCCGCGAAGCTCGTTCAGTACTTTCCATAAAGTGGCTTCGTCCGTACCCTTCAATAGACTCAGTCCTTGCTGCCAGACCCGCTGTGCCAGCGTGTCGTTCATCAAAGGGACACACCTAAGTAGCCCTAATGCTGCTGAAACACGCTGCGCCGCGGGTACGCGCGCCAAATGGCGCTCAAGCAACGCAAGCTCTTGCTCTTGTTGCCTGGTGGGCAACCCATCGAGTCCTGCGGGTAAATGGCGTAGTGCGACCGCCCACTGATCATCAGGCAGCGATAGAGCCCAATCGCGCACTTGCGCATACCGCACGGGTTGCTCCGCTTCCGGCAAAAACCAAATGTAACTTCCCAACGCGCCGGCCGACGAGCCTTGATGGGACCGGGGCAGGCGTAATGCGTAGTCTTGCAGGAGCGCATGGAGTTGGGAGACGCGCGGGTCTGACTGTCTGAATTTAAGTAATAAGCGGCACATTGTCGGGATGATCTGCTCCTGCTCGGCCACGCTCAGCGACGGCAGCCGTGCCAGCAGCGCGTAATACCGCTGAGCAAAGTGGGGCGTGTCAGAAGTATGGATCGAGAAATTTGACAACCCGAGCGCCAGTTCTGGCCACACATTGTCTTGTCCTGGCTTACGCTGCTCGACCAGCGCGTAGGCAAAGTCAAAGAGTTCAGTCCATACGCGGTCATAGGCGAAATCCCGGTGCATGAGCAACAGCGCTTTTTGTATCTGCACGCCTTCTTGCGGGATACACTGTGCGGCTGCGAATACACGCTTGAACACGTCGGCGCAGTCTCCTTCAGGCAACGCTCGCAGCCGTTGGCGCAGTGCGTCCAGGGGTTCGGCGTGCTGCGCTGGATTGGCGAGCGTGCCGTCCATTTCATTGAGCAACTGGTTGACCGATTCACGACTCACGGCTTGTTGAGCCCGCTGCCAATAGCGGTGCACCAGGCGTCTGGTCTGCATCGCATGATATGTGCGTCGATTGACGGTGGAAAACGGTATCACGTCTTGAACGGGCACGTAGTCACCAATGCGCGCGATGACCTCGGTTGGCAGGTCCTGGTAAGTGGTGGGCTGCTTGAACCGTGGGTTTGCCCACGCGGCGCGGGGCGGTTGCGGCGACGGTGACGGTGACGGCGCGGTGGGTGATGGGACAGATGCCAATGTGCAAACGTAGGCAGACGAGTCGTTTAAAGCAGTGTTCAGATCAAATTCCATCGGCAAGCTCAGCGATAAGTCAAGAAGACGCCACGCGCAGCGAAGCTGTGCAGCAGGCTAGCGGAAAGCGGGTAGCGGCGCGCAGCGATACGTTGCGAGTTTAAGTTTCTTGACGATATCATAATTTACATAATATGAATTATCGCATATTAGGGATGTAGTAGCTTTATCGATGGAATGGTCGCCTCCCGCCTCAGGCCAATCTGGGCTTTCGTGGCGTGGATGGCGGCGTCAAGCCGTCGAGCCGATCATCGGGCATGTCAAACAGGATCATGGAAGCCAATTCGCCGCCCTGGGTGATTGGGGCAACGAGCGCCACGCCCAAGGCGTTGAACGCCGCCGGAGAGAGAACGAGCGCCGGACGAAAATCGCCTTGCTGCTCTCGCCCGACAGTCGGATTCAGGCTCACGCGCACGATATCGCCCCGCTCGAACTTGACCTGCCTCACCACG